>NZ_JBQKFT010000002.1:0-341049 GCF_052119185.1 Bilifractor sp. LCP19S3_H10 | reverse complement strand
CACTTCAGCGAAGCATCAGAGAACGGATAGGCTCCTATATATGCACGAGGGTTGTGTGGATAAGGGAAGGATTTTATTTTGCGCAGTGGTTGTCAAACTGTTATTGCAATAATATAATAGAAGAACAGACTAAAGTAAGCCATGATGGTTGTGGGGTGTTCTGGTGGCGATCTCGATTCCGATCTTCACATCGCAGTTGGAGAAATCCAGAGAGGCAGTTGACCTGTCTAACATTCGTGCAGCGTATGCAGAATGCTCTGCTGATGTACTGACAAATAGTAATGCAACTGGTTATTACGAAAAAGTTACAGTACAGCAGAAGAAAGATGGATGGGTTTCTTCACCAGAAAAAATCGCAGGCTCCTTGGATATTACAAAGGACACTGTAGGTAGCAAGCTTGGAGAAACAAATAAAGAAGTTTTTGTGTGTGTAAGCAGTGATGGGGTTTTATCACTTGCAACAACTGCACCTTCCGGATACACAGATGCATCTACTGTTGGCAAGAAAACAACCACTCCATAATGCTGTAAGTCAGTCAACAATTTAGAACCGAGTCCCTCATCCTCGTGATGAGGGATTTTATTATGAAGAAACCCTCCAGATTGCTCCGGAGGGCGTTTCTCGAGTCATCAGAACATTTTAATTTATGCTGATTTCTTGGCAATATTAACAGTACTATCTGTAGCTACTGTAACAGTCACTTTATCGCCACTCTTAACCTCAATTTTAGAGAAGTCGGTACCAGCGCACTTAGGATTAGCAGTAACCCATCCAGCTGTTTGCTGTTCAATATCTACATCTACAGAGTATGTTGCTGCAGTCGAACCAGAAGCAGCTGCATAGGTAATAGTTGTTCCATCCTCGGTAGTGGTTTTCTGATCATCTGTAATGGCAGCTGCAGAAGCTTCTGCGTATGCAGCACGAATGTTAGACAGATCGACAGCCTCTCTCGCCTTCTCGAGCTGTCCTGTAAAGATCGGAATGCTGATGGCCACCAGAAACCCCCTGAGGCAAGTATTTGTGACCTGCTCTGCACTATTACGCGCGCCTGTCCATCGCTTGTAATGACCCTGGACTATTGCGCAGAATAAGGTAATTTTCCGCAGATTTCAGAACCTGCGGGCGTGATATAAGAATGTGGTTCATCAGCACATAGGGAGACGACCGGGATGGACCACCTGACCTGCAATTTTCAACGTGTACATTTGCGCATAATGAGGTCGTTTTCCGCAATTTTAAGAACCTGTGGGCGTTATTATGAGAGGGGGAGTGATGCCCAATGAAACAGAATAAGAAGGGCTTTACATTAGCGGAGCTCCTGATCGTGGTCGCCATCAATTGAGCGCTTGTCGTCACCAGCATTTCAATCATCAGTCCAGGAAAGCAAGAATAAAAATAGGGGGAGCAAGATTATAGAAGCAAGATTATAGCAAGATAGCGACCGGAGGTGAACATGACATGAGGAGAGAAGACAACAAGGGATTCACTCTTGCGGAACTTTTAATCGTAGTAGCCATAATTGGAGTACTCGTTGCAATATCCATCCCGATCTTCAGTAAGCAGCTGGAGAAGAGCAGAGATGCAACATCGGTGGCAAATATCAGGAGTGCATATGCTGAGGCGATGGAAGCCTATTTATCAGAGGATTTAAGTCAAAGCCACTGGACATCAACAAGTGTTCATCATGTTTGGATTAATCGGAATAGAAGTAAGGGCTATGTGGACGCCATTGATGTTATTGTAAATATTAAAAGCAAGAAACAAAATTATTGGAGCGGACTTGGCAAGAATTTGCCTTTTCCTTTGAACTCAATAAAAGATAATAAAGCAAATCCCGGCAGATATATGCTTGTAATTAATTTCGATTCATCAGGGAATCCCACTAGTGCGGGATTATCCGATATCATTACCCCTTGGAAAAGAGATCCAAAACTTCAGTAACAATAGCAGGTGAATTTATTAAAAGGGAGTACACGATAATGAATTTAGAAGACTTCACATCAACAGAACAGAAACAAATCAACGCTGGCCTCTCTACCGCTGAGATCAGTGATAAAGAGGCCGCTGACAAGATCCTTGCTCTCGTCCCACAGGAGTGGATCAAGAAGATTCCCTTCTTCGTGAGAAAGCACGCAACGACGAAAACCATCGAGCGGATCGCCAATCAGTATCCTGAGCTGTATGCAGTCGCAAAGAACTCGGGAGAACTGCCGGAAAAAGAGCGTGAGGAGCTTCGAACGATCATCACGGATATCTTCAAAGAGAAGATGAACAAGCACAATATCAAGTAATAATTCTGATTTCAACCCGGACTGCATACAAATATGGAGGACACTTATGATTTCTGCTCAAATTACTGGCTTCCATGTTCGTTCATTCGATGCCTTAACGACGCATGAGCTTTATGAAATACTAAGAGCCAGGGCTGATGTGTTTGTGGGAGAGGAGAAGATCCTTTATCCGGATGCGGATGGACTTGATTACAAAAGCCTTCATGTGTTTTATACCGATCCCACGGGCAAGGTCACAGCATACCTGCGCATGTTTCCGAAGGAAGATGAGCCAGGAACGGTTCAGATGGGACGAGTGCTGACAAGGGTCCATGGAACAGGAGCCGGAAGAAAACTTTTGAATGCCGGGATCCAGGCGGCAAGGGAATGCCTGGATGCACGAGAAATATACGTCGAGTCGCAGAAACATGCAGAAGGATTTTATGCGAAGACAGGCTTTGAGGTGACTTCTGAAGATTTTATCGAGGCAGGAATCCCACATGTCCAGATGCGCCTGATGGTTTCGAAGACCTGATCGTTTGCCTTCCCATCGGGAAGATGAGCAGGGACAACGTAAAGCACGACATAAAGCACGACATCAGCACCAACACAAAGCGCGACATAAGGACCAAAGTCAGCTACAATATACAACACATCATCAACAAAACATCAAATAGCGGATGCCGTATCACAATACTGAATGAGCGGTGCAGAGACTTTCACTGTACCAATGACATCGATGAGACCCGGAATAAACGGACAATCCAGCCCGCTTGTTTCGGGCTTTTCAGTAATCATAGGAGGTGTGATCTCATGTGGACAAAGAACAAAAAAGGCTTCACACTAGCGGAACTTTTGATCGTTGTTGCCATCATTGCTGTGCTCGTTGCGATATCCATCCCGATCTTTAGCAGTCAGCTGGAGAAATCACGTGAGGCGACGGACCTTGCGAATGTGAGAGGTGCGTATGCGCAAGTTATGGCTGCAGCCAATACGGAAGATCAAGCTTCCGTAAAATATGGCAATGGCGTGTACTATTTGATTGTAGATCTGAAGCAAAAGCAAGATGGTTGGACGACTTCGGGGTCATCATTGAATATCGGTGGCGTAACGCCGGCTGATAAGAGTCATTGGATCGGGTCACCAAAGGCCGGCAGTCAGTGCAGGGTTTCTTACAGAGTAAGTGACGGAGTAAAGCTGACGTGGTCGGGGGATGTAGAAATTAAAAACCTTGCAGAACCTGGACAATTGATAAAAGACAATGATGGTAAAACATTTACAGCAGAAAGCATTAAAATAACTAAGGACAAGGCTTTTTTTACAAGGAATATTACGTTAAACGAAAAAACTTACAGGACAAGATCGTTTTATGTCGGTGAGGGGTCTGTATTTCAGAAGGATGCGGAAAATTTCGACAAGAATCCTGTCCCGACAACATTTAAAGATAGCAGCTTTTACAAGGATTCATATCATGATAAATATACGAATGAGGTTGCTGCATTCGCCTATTTCGATCTGGACGAAAACAACAATGTGAAAAACTACACGTTTGTGACACCTGATGCGGTTTACTATTCCGCTGACGGCGGAAAAACGTGGACACAGAAATAAAGGACACAGCTACGGCGGTGCGGGATGAATACCTGCATCGCTTTTTCGTCCTCATCAGATTACAAGTCTATTGGTCAACTTTTCATGGCAGGACTGTAGACGATGTGGTATTATAGAAATATCAGAAAACTGGTTAATAGCATACTAAGGGCGGGTAATAGTTTAGGCATGGAGCAAAGTTGGATCGCTCTATGCCTCTTTTTTTAGTGATGTAAACCACACAAGGAGGAGACAGTACGGCATGGACAATAAGAGCATCAAAAAGCTTGAATCAGACTTGTGGGAATCGGCAGACTTGCTTCGTGCAGGTTCGAAACTCACCTCGAATCAGTACTGTATGCCTGTGCTTGGCTTGATCTTTCTCAGATATGCGTATTCACGCTTCAGAAAGGTTGAAGCAGAGATCCTGAAAGATCGTCCGATGCGGAATGGGCGAGTAATACCTGTAGAGGCGATTGATTTTGCAGAGAAGTCGGCTCTATTTCTTCCTCGCGAGGCACAGTATGATTATCTCGTCAACCTTCCGGAGGACATCTCTGCCGCAAACTTGACCGATAGAAATGGTGATCCGATTACGTCCCTTGGTGCAGCCGTAAACAACGCAATGTCGCTTGTAGAAGATCAGAGCGAACAGTTAAAGGGCGTACTTCCAAAAGAATATACCATCTTTTCAGATGAGCTTCTCTCCGAGCTTCTCCGGATCTTCAATAACAATGCGCTGGATGATGTTGGCGGAGATGTTATTGGACGTATCTACGAATACTTCCTGAATAAGTTTGCAAAGAACGTTGCTCAGGACGACGGTGTTTTCTTTACGCCAAAATCTTTAGTAAAAATGATCGTCAACATACTGGAACCGACATCCGGGATACTGCTGGACCCCGCTTGCGGCTCCGGTGGCATGTTCGTCCAGACCGGAGATTTTGTAAATCAGAAAGGCCTTCAGGCAAACAACACCATGACCTTCTATGGACAGGAGAAGGTGGAATACAATGCGCAGCTCTGTTTGATGAACATGGCGGTTCACGGGCTTACAGGCGTGATTAAGTCGGGAGACGATGCAAACACCTTTTATCATGACGCGCACAACCTCGCAGGGTCCTGTAATTACGTGATGGCGAATCCGCCGTTTAATGTCGATAAGGTAAAAGCGGAATCAGCGCAGGCGGCAGGGAGATTGCCGTTCGGAATTCCGGGAGTGAACAAAGCCGGAGAGTTCGGAAACGCCAATTATCTGTGGATTTCTTATTTTTACGCTTATCTGAATGAGACAGGCCGTGCTGGCTTCGTTATGGCATCGTCTGCGACAGACTCCGCTGGAAAGGACAAGAACATTCGAGAAAAACTTGTTCAAACCGGAAACGTCGATGTAATGATCAGTGTCGGCAATAATTTCTTTTATACAAAGAGCTTGCCCTGTACACTTTGGTTTTTCGATCGCGGGAAGAATGAGAATGTCAAAGGTAAGACCCTCTTTATCGATGCCAGAAACTACTATACCGTTGTAGATCGGACGCTGAATGAATGGACGGATTGGCAAATCAAGAATTTGACTGCAATCGTGTGGCTGTATAGAGGCGAGACGGAAAAGTATGCGTCTCTTCTGAATGAGTACAGGGATGCGCTTAAAAAGTATGCGAATGAAGCTGAGAGTACAGATCCGATCAAAGCTGTGATCACGGAGGATTTTACTACAACTGTAGACACTCTGAAGAAGTACCTGAAGGATCAGCAGAAACAAGCCAAGAAAGATGTAGACAGTGCTGATCGGAAAGACAAGAAGGTTGTTCAGAAGAAGTGGGATGAAAAACTGGAATGGGATCAAGAGGTACTGACCACAGCAAAGGACGCTCTGTGGTTGTATGAGAAGTTTGGTGATGGGGAATATCAGGATATTCCAGGCCTCTGCAAGATCGCAACTGAGGAAGAAATCAAAGATAAAGGCTGGAGCCTTACTCCCGGTGCATATGTTGGCGTTGCTCCGGTCGAGGATGACGGTGTGGATTTTGAAGAACGCATGAAAGAGATCCACAAAGAGTTATTGACGCTTCAGGATGAGAGTAATCGACTGATGGATACCATCTCAAAGAATCTGGAGGAGATGGGGCTATGAAGAAGCAAAAATATAAAATGCAAGAAATATATCAAGGATTATATGATGGACCGCATGCGACACCTCCGGTAAGTGATAGCGGGGCGATCTTTCTTGGCATTTCCAATATCACTCCTGATGGGCATATTGATTATTCGGATATCAGGTATATTAATGAGAGTGATTTGCCTAAGTGGACTAAAAGAGTAACACCAAAAGGTGGCGATATTGTTTTCTCTTATGAAGCCACGCTAAATCTATATGCAGTTATCCCGGAAGGATTTTGGGGATGCCTTGGCAGAAGGATGGCGCTTATCCGTCCCGATGAATCAAAGGCTCTGGGGAAATATCTGTACTACTATTTCTATTCAGATGAGTGGAGAGCAACAATTGCTGAGAATACTATTGCTGGTTCAACTGTCGATAGGATACCAATAGCGAAATTTCCAGAGTTTCGTATCACATTACCGGACTTGTCTGTACAGAAAAAGATAGCCGGTACTTTGTCAGTATATGATAATTTGATTGACAACAACGAGAAACAAATCAAATTGCTGGAAGAAGCAGCGCAGCGACTTTATAAGGAATGGTTTGTTGATCTGCACTTCCCGGGATATGAGAATTGCAGGATTGTTGATGGTCTACCAGAAGGGTGGCATAAAGATGCTGTAGATTCAAAGATATCGTTATTGAGTGGGTATGCCTTTAAAAGTAGTGATTTTGTGGATAAGGGACAATATAAGATTGTGACAATTAAGAACGTTAAAGATGGAGACTTTGATGGTAACAATGTAAGTCTGATAGATGAAATACCTTTAAAAATGCCCCAACATTGCGTGCTTGAAGAGGGAGATATACTTTTGTCGCTTACAGGAAATGTTGGGCGGGTGTGTCTGGTTTATGGAGACAATTATTTGTTGAATCAACGCGTAGCAAAATTAAAATCAGACATTCCTGGCTTTGCATATTGCCTTTTTAGAAGCAGAGATATGTTTGACGAAATGAATAATCTGGCAAATGGTGCGGCACAGCAAAATCTGAGCCCAATCAGAACAGGAAAAGTTGAGGTTTGCTTTCCTTCGGATGATATTATTCAACGTTTTGAAACTACAGTTAAGCCGATGATAGATCAAGAGATTGAGCTTAATAAGATGAATGTTGTATTAACTGAAGCCCGTGATCGCTTACTTCCTAAGCTGATGTCCGGTGAGATCGAAGTATAGTAAGTTTACTGAATGGAAGGGAGGGAACCCGCTGTGGCATATGACTATTCCGAAAATAAATTAGTGCAGGATAGCTCTGCGGCCCTTCTGCATGATGAACTTGGGTGGGATACCGTTTTTGCATATGACAAAGAAGTGCTCGGGGAGAACGGTACTCTTGGACGCAAGTCCTATCACGACATTCTCCTTTACAGGGACATTACTGCAGCCCTGAAACGCCTGAATCCGTGGATTACGGATCAGCAGATCAAAGAAGCGGAGGATAAGCTTTCTTCGCATCTTTCCACATCGTCGCTTCTACAGATCAATGAAGAGAAGTACTTCATGCTCCGCAACGGGATTCGGGTAACTGTGAAGCGTCCAGATGGTAAGCTGGATAGCAAACTCGCCACGGTGATCGATTTCTCCAATCCTGATAACAATCGCTTCCTTGCCGTGCAGGAACTGAAGATTTATGGGGATCTGTACAGAAGACGGACAGATATCGTTGGCTTTGTTAACGGCATCCCGCTGATGTTTATCGAGCTTAAGAGAACCGATGTAGATGTCGAGGTTGCTTATAACAAGAACTACACAGACTATCTGGATACAATCCCGCATCTCTTTTATTACAACGCGTTTTTGATTTTGGCTAACGGGCCAGAAGCAAAGGTAGGCACACTCGGCAGCAAGTATGAATTTTTCTCTGAGTGGAAGCGTCTGAAAGAGGGAGATAAAGGAAATGTCGCCCTGGAAACGATGCTCCGGGGAATTTGCCGGAAAGATAACTTCCTTGATCTTTTTGAAAACTTTATCCTTTTTGACCATTCTTCCGGAAAAACAGCAAAAATTCTCGCCAGGAATCACCAGTACCTGGGCGTGAATGAAGCAGTGCAGGCGTATGCGGACCGGAAGCTTCGTAATGGAAAACTTGGCGTTTTCTGGCATACACAGGGGTCCGGGAAGAGCTACTCTATGGTTTTTCTTGCCCAGAAGATAAGGCGGAAGTTCCAGGGCTCACCAACAATCGTAGTACTGACCGACCGCGATGAGCTCAACAGGCAAATTAGTGGAACATTTGAAGGCTGCGGGCTTCTTGGGAAAGCCAAAGCATCAGAGTATATCGCGACCAGCGGTGATGATTTGATCAACAAATTGAAGGGAAATCCCAGCTTCATTTTCACTTTGATCCAGAAGTTCAACAAGCCGGACGCGAAACCAATAAAGGTGGATCACGACATATTGATCATGTCAGATGAAGCACATCGCAGTCAATACGGTATCTTCGCCAACAACATGGATCGTCTGCTTCCGGATGCTTCGAAAATCGGATTTACCGGAACGCCGCTCCTTGCGGATGACAATATCACCGAAAGAACATTCGGCGGCTATGTTTCTATCTATGACTTTAAACGCGCCGTAGAGGATGGAGCGACAGTACCTCTTTATTACGAGAATCGTGGAGAACGACTGCAAGTCAATCAGGACGACATGCTCACAGACAAGATCCTGGATGCTGTGGAGAGAGCAGATCTCGATCCAGAGCAGGAAGAAAAGCTTGAGCACGAGTTTGAAAAAGAAATCCATGTCCTGACAGCAGAACCGAGACTGAGAAGAATAGCAAAAGACTTTGTCGGACACTATTCTGATCTGTGGACAAGCGGTAAGGCTATGTTCGTCTGCCTGAATAAAGTGACCTGCGTTCGGATGTATAACTATGTTCAGGAGTATTGGAAAAAAGAGATCTGTGCTCTCGAAGAGAGGGAAAAGACCCTCACGCAGCAGGAATCGGAAGAGCTCCAGAAGAAAATCAACTGGATGAAGCAGACGGAAATGTGTGTCGTAATCAGTCAGGAGCAGAATGAGATCAAGACCTTCCAAAAGTGGGGGCTCGACATCAAGCCACACCGCGAGAAGATGGAGAAACGAGAACTCGATAAAGAGTTCAAGGATCCCGCCAATCCATTCCGAGTGGTATTCGTATGTGCCATGTGGCTGACCGGTTTTGATGTAAAATGCCTAAGCTGCTTATACCTTGATAAGCCTATGAAGGCCCACACATTGATGCAGACAATTGCAAGAGCGAATCGTGTGGCAGAGGGAAAAGAGAACGGGCTTATTATAGACTACATTGGAATCGTCGGCGCGCTGCGGAAAGCGTTAGCAGCGTATACGGCCAACCCTTCCGGGAGGGGAGGATCCGATCCTACAATCGATAAAGAGAAGCTGGTGGAAAAAATAGCAGAAGCCATCACAAAGGGCAGGGCTCTCCTGAAAGAAAACAACTTCGATCTTGAAAATCTGATTGCAGCAAAGAACTTTAACAAGATGTCGCTTCTCCTGTATGCTGCAAATGCTATGTGTGGCGACCAGAAGATAAAGAAGACTTTTACAACCTATGCGGATGAGGTGAGGAGGCTGCTGAAGTATTTGGATCGGGATGATATATCAGATCATCTACGAGAAGAAGCAGAAGCGCTGATCGCGATCCTGAATCAGATCTATAAGAAGAGGGCGCATGTAGATAACACGGACCTGATGGTCGAGATCGACCGTATCATCAGTGAATACATCTCGGTTGAGGATGCTGCTGGTCCAAATGATCTGATTCCAAGCAAGAGATTTGATATCAGCAAGATTGATTTTAATCTTCTATCAACGGAATTTGAAAAGGCAAAAAACCAAAACCTGCTTTTAAGAGACCTCGAAGAAATAGTTTATGACAGAATCCAGAAAATGCTGGCGGTGAATCCAAGACGGATCGATTATCTGAAGCGGTATCAGGAGATTATCGATAACTACAATCAGGAACAGGACAAAGCCGCAATTGAAAAGACCTTCATGGATTTGATGAACTTTGCCGGAAGCATGAGCACTGAGCAGCGGCGATATGTTCGTGAGGGGTTTGAAAATGACGAGCAGCTTTCAATCTATGATCTACTCTTCCGGGATGATTTGTCAAAGGAAGAAATAAAGAAGATAAAGAAAGTGTCTATAGATTTACTGGCAAAGATCAAGAAGAAAATAGCGGAGCTTGATCACTGGACCGATAAACAGGAAACCCGCGCTGCTGTTGATATTCTCATCCGTGACACGCTCTGGGAGGAACTTCCAGACAGCTATGATGACAGTCGGATCAGAGAATACCGAAACAGAATCTATGAGTACGTATACACACATTATCCGGAAGTTAGCGTTGTGGCGTAGAACCAGTCTTTTATAGAGGACTTCAGATTTGCCCTGAACTAAGGAAGCACGCGGTTTTTCTATATGTCCTGTCGAAGGTTGGGGGCTTGTGGTAGGCAATGAAATAGTATGTCGTGCTATTTTGAGAGGAGACCGGACTTATGGCAATTCCAAAGTATGATGAGCTGATGAAACCGATGCTTGAAGCAATCAGTGATGGTCAAAGGTACACAATGAAATCACTGGAACGCTTACTTGCTGAAAGTGAGAAGGTAACAGATGAAGAGCAGAAGTTACTGTTGCCGAGCGGTCGACAGACTGTTTTTAAAAACAGAGTCGCATGGGCTAAAACGTATCTGAAGAAGGCTGGATTAATAGACAGCCCGGCCAGAGCTACAATAGAAATTACGGATGCAGGGAGACAGGTTCTAAAGGATAATCCGGATAAGGTTGACATCGCTTATTTGAATCGTTTCCCCTCATTTCACGCTTTCGTTTCGTCGTCTGGTACAAATACAGTAGGAACATCAACAACACCGTCGAGCAACGACGATCTCACGCCGGACGATATGCTGGAAAACGCATATCAGAAAATCAATGACAGTCTTGCAAATGATTTACTCGATGAAGTAATGAAAATCAAGCCGTACACATTTGAGAAGCTGGTCGTAGACTTTCTTTCCAAGATGGGATATGGGGCTTTGGAATACGGAAGCCATGCAACAGTTGCCAGCGGTGATGACGGAATTGATGGCGTCATCATGGAAGACAAGCTTGGCTTCAGCCTGATCTATATGCAGGCGAAGGAATGGGCCCTGGATCGAGTTGTAGGGCAGCCGGAGATCCAGAGCTTCGTCGGAGCAATTGCCGGAAAGCATGGAGATGGGTTATTTGTAACTACTGCCAGGTTCTCGCAAAAGGCAAAAGACTATGCAGCTCAGCATCACATCATTCTTATTGATGGAGAGAAACTGGCCAAGCTGATGATTGAATATAATTTCTGTGTATCCGTAAGAAAAACATTTGAAGTAAAGGCGATCGATACAGATGCCTTAAATGAATATATGGATGACTAAATTATTTAAATCGAGTCTGGAAACGACCTCTGTGATGATGAATACCGGCAGGTGGCGACACAACAGGATTTCGATTCGTTTTAAGCGGATTGAACGTTTGTTAGCTCATCATATTGCTTGGAGGTGAATACTATGGAGGTGACCAAAGATTATACGGTGCATATCGATAGCAAGAAGAGAGTTACGCTTAGAGGTGCACAGTACCAATATTATAATGTCAAGGAATACCAGAACGGATGCATCATTTTGGAGCCGCGGGAACTGACTGTTCCAGAAGGTATTTCGCAAGAGACCATGAGAGACATGGACAGAAGAGGGTGTCACGTAATCTGCTTTGATTCGGTGGCATCCTTTTTTGAGATTTAGTTTTTATGACATTATAGATTTCATAACTTATTTCTTATTTTTCGGTATTCTCTTGGCGAATATCCTTTCAGTTTGTGAAAAAGCCGGCTGAAATAAAGCTGGTTATCATATCCGACAATCTTAGAAATCTCATTGATGGAATAAGTTGTTGTTTCAAGTAACATCTGAGCATTGTTGATGCGGATACCTACGATGAATTGCATTGGTGTAGAACCGGTATATTTTTTGAAATTTCGGATAAACCAGCTGACACTCATGCCTCGTGAGGCAGCATAGTCATCAATATTGATATTTTGATTGTAGTTTTCACGGAAAAAGGTAACAGCATTATCCATCTCATGATCAAGGTATTCATTTTTTAGTATGTGCTCTCTTGTCAGTTCTCGGTGGAAGCTAATCAGAAGATGACGTAACAAAAGGACAAGCATTTCCTCATAATTATCCTGACAGCGTTGGAGCTCGATAATAATACGCTTGAAAATTTGTTCATATTCATTAGATGTACCAACTTGAAAGACACGTTCTTTATCCTGAAACCCATATTGACGTAAGATATTTTTTACATTGCTTCCTGTGAAGTGAATCCAGTATACTTCTGTCTTATCTTCTCCGTAATATTCATATTTTTGGAGTTCTTTCGGTCTGTACAGTACAATGTTGCCGGCCGGAACAATCGTTTCATTATTTACATTATCAAAATGAAAATGCCCACAACCAGCAGTAATATATATAATCTGATAATCCAGACGACCCCTTGGACGGTAGGTCGGAAGTTTGGGATGTTTGGAAAGACGGTAAGTACCACAGCTACCTACAATCAGCGGACGACTTTTGTCTTTGAAATCCATATGTGAGTGGTTCAAATAACCGGTGTTCATATACATAGGGCAGCACCTCTTTTCGTACTTTTATCATTGTATCATTTAGTGCATATTTTGTCTAATCCAATTCATAGATATATTTTGCGAATTAGGATAAGTTATATATAGCATAACTAAGGAACGTAAACAAAAAAAGCATAAGGCTTGCTTTAGGAAAACAAAGAACAAAAAAGTGTATGTATTGGAGGAGAGCTGTTTATGATCGTACCACGTTATTATGAAAATCTAAGCGTACTGCACGAAAACACAATGCCAGCCAGAGCCTATTATATTCCGGCATCCAGAAGAATGGATAACTTGGTGGAACACAGAGAAGAGTCAGATCGTATGCAGTTATTGAATGGGACTTGGAAATTCAAGTATTTTAACAGCATCTATGACATTCAGGATTCTTTCTTTGAGAAGAATTATGATACAGAAAATTTTGATGAGATTCAGGTTCCAAGTGTATGGCAGATGGCTGGATATGATACACACCAGTATACAAACATCCGGTATCCATTTCCGTTTGATCCACCATATGTGCCACAGGACATTCCGTGTGGAGCCTATGTACATACTTTTGAGTACAGTAGAGATGAGAAAGCGCCAAAATCTTTTTTGAACTTTGAAGGAGTAGACAGTTGCTTTTACGTATGGATCAATGGCTCTTACATAGGATACAGCCAGGTTTCGCATATGACCAGTGAGTTTGAGGTTACCGATGTACTTCAGGATGGAACGAATACGGTGGCAGTGTTGGTAATGAAGTGGTGTGATGGTTCCTATTTGGAAGATCAGGACAAATTCCGTATGAGTGGTATTTTCCGGGATGTGTACATTTTGAAACGACCAAAACAGGCAATCAGTGATTATCATATTAAAACAAGAATTGAGGATATGCTTGCGAAAGTAGAACTTGACATGAAATTCTACTCTCCCTTAAATGTAAAAATTTCGATTGAAGATAGAAACGGAGCAGTTGTAGCACGAGGAAGTATTGCTGAAGAAGGAACAGTTGTATTAGAAATCGCGAGTCCGGAACTTTGGAATACAGAAAATCCATATCTATATAAACTGATTCTTGAAACAGAGAACGAAGTAATTGTAGACCACATTGCATTAAGAAAGATAGAGATTAAAGACCAGGTTATTTATTTAAATGGACAGAAGATTAAATTCCGTGGTGTCAATCGACATGATTCCGATCCGGTTACTGGATTTACAATCAGTCTGGAACAGATTACAACCGATCTTACGTTAATGAAGCAGCATAATTTTAATGCGATCCGTTCCAGCCACTATCCGAACGCACCATTTTTCTATGAAATGTGTGACAAGTATGGATTCATGGTAATAGATGAAGCAGATATTGAAGCTCATGGTCCATTTATGATCTACAGAAAAGAAGACACTGATTACAATCGGTTCAAACGATGGAATGAGAAGATTGCAGATGATCCGGTATGGGAAGAGGCAATCGTTGATCGCGTAAAACTCATGGTGGAACGTGACAAAAACCGTTTCTGTATTGTTATGTGGTCAATGGGAAATGAGAGTGCTTATGGCTGCAACTTTGAAAAAGCACTGGAATGGACAAAAAAATTTGATCCAGACCGCATCACACAATATGAGAGTGCAAGATATCGTAATTATGATGAAACATATGATTACAGCAATCTGGATGTGTACAGCCGGATGTATCCGGCGCTTTCCGAAATTCAGGAATATCTGGATAAAGATGGAAGCAAACCCTTCCTTTTGGTAGAGTACTGTCACAGTATGGGAAACGGACCTGGAGATTTTGAAGATTACTTCCAGATGATTCAGGATAATGATAAAATGTGCGGCGGTTTTGTCTGGGAATGGTGTGACCACGCGATTGCTCATGGAACTGCTGAGAATGGAAAGACTATATATGCTTATGGGGGCGACCATGGCGAAGAAATTCATGATGGCAACTTCTGTATAGATGGATTAGTATATCCGGACAGAACGGTACATACAGGACTTTTGGAATACAAGAATGTTTATCGCCCGGCAAGGGTTATTTCCTATGACAAAGAAAGCGGAGAACTGGTGCTTCATAACTACATGGATTTCGATGACTTGAAAGATTATGTGAAGATCAGTTATGAACTGACGCAGGACGGGCTTGTAATCAGCAAAGGTAAACTGCCAGAAGTTTCAGCAGCACCACACAGTGAAGGAAAAATAAACCTTAAAATCAATGTGCCAGAGAGTGGAAAATGTTATTTAAAATTTATTTACCATCTGAAAAAGAAATTGCCACTGTTGGATGAAGACCATATTCTTGGATTCGATGAAATTGAGGTAAGCAAAGACGGTGCAAAATGTAAACTTGCTGAGAAATGGCTACAAAAAACAGCAGTGGACTCTGAGTTACAGGTAAATGAAAATGATACACAGATTCATATCAAGGGGCGTGAATTTGCTTATACCATAGACAAACGTACTGCACTCTTTACAGAAATGAAATTCGCAGGGCGGGAATACTTGAACCATCCGATGGAATTAAATATTTGGAGAGCTCCAACAGATAACGATATGTACATCAAGTCTGAATGGAAGAAAGCCCACTATGATAAAGCTTATACAAGAGCCTACACGACAGAGGTTGTGCAGGGAAAACATGGTGTGAAAATTACAAGTCATGCATCCGTTGTGGCAAAGACAGTCCAGAAGATTCTTGATGTGACGATCACATGGAAAATAGAAGCTGCTGGAAAGATTGATGCAGATATTGCAGTAACAAAAGACGATGAATTTCCGGACCTGCCAAGATTTGGTGTGAGGATGTTCCTGGATAAAAAACTTTCAGCTGCACGATACTTTGGAATGGGACCACAGGAAAGCTATTGTGACAAACATCAGGCTGCGAGCCACGGCTTGTACCAGGCAAATGTAGACGATTTGCATGAGGATTATATTCGCCCACAGGAAAATGGAAGCCATTATGATTGTGAATATGTAGAGCTTAATAACAGCCGATATGGAATTGTGGTATCCGCGGAAAATGCCTTTTCATTCAATGCTTCTTATTATACACAGGAAGAACTTGAGAAGAAAACACATAATTATGAACTGACAGAATCAGATAGCGTAGTATTTTGCGTTGACTACGCATTAAATGGCATTGGTTCTAATAGTTGTGGTCCGGTTGTATTGGATCAGTATCGATTTGATGATGTATTATTCCGGTTCCAGTTTACGCTGATACCGTATGTAAAGGGATAATAAAGTTTCATGTAACCCGTAAACAAAGAAGGATAGTCTGATTGCAATGTAAAGTCCGGATATACAGAGCAATCAGACAAAAACAGAGAAAAATTAGAATTAGACATCATACGGCTAGACATATTGAGATTATAAGTGCGATGAAGATGAGGAGCAAAGAAATTCGATGGAAGAAAAAAAGTATTTGAAATGGTATAACAAAATTGGATATGGATCAGGTGATATTGCAGGCAATGTAGTCTATGCGTTCCTGACATCTTTTATGATGGTCTATCTGACGGACTCGGTAGGACTTGCTCCAGGTGTCGTGGGTACCCTGATTGCCATATCAAAAGTATTTGATGGTTTTACGGATATATTTTTTGGATCAATGATTGACAAAACACACAGTAAAATGGGAAAAGCGAAACCCTGGATGCTATACGGATATATTGGCTGTGCCATTACGCTGGTCTGCTGCTTTGCAGTACCAGTCAGCTTTGGAACAACGGCTAAATACGCATGGTTCTTTATTTCTTATACACTGTTAAATTGTGTGTTCTATACAGCAAACAATATTGCTTACTCAGCACTTACGTCACTGATTACAAAGAACAGCAAAGAGCGTGTGCAGATGGGATCTTGCCGTTTTATTTTTGCATTTTCAACAAGTCTTCTGATTCAGGCGATTACAGTTGGATTTGTAGATAAATGTGGTGGAGATGCTGCGGCATGGAGAACGGTTGCTATTATCTATGCAATCATTGGTCTGGTCGTAAATACGATTTCAGCACTTTCTGTTAAGGAACTTCCTGAGGAAGAACTTAATGAAGGAGAAGTAAAGAATGATAATGAAAAGTACGGAATGGTACAGGCATTCAAGCTTCTTGTCAAAAACAAATATTACATGATGATTTGTGGAACATATATTTTACAGCAGTTATATGGTGCCATGATTGGAGCTGGCATTTATTACATGACATGGGTACTGAAAAATAAGAATTTGTTTGGACAATTTGCATGGGCAGTAAATATTCCACTGATCATTGCCCTGATTTTCACACCGACATTAGTTGGTAAGTGGAAAGGTATGTATAAACTGAATTTAAGAGGTTACGTCTTAGCAGTCATCGGTAGAGCACTTGTTGTTGTTGCCGGATATATGGGCAGTGTTCCGCTGATGATGGCATTTACAGCTTTTGCAGCCTTAGGTCAGGGACCATGGCAGGGAGATATGAATGCAGTTATCGCATCTTGCTCTGAATACACTTATCTTACGCAGGGAAAGAGAATTGACGGAACGATGTACTCTTGTACTTCTCTTGGTGTAAAAATCGGTGGAGGTATTGGAACCGCTGTTGTTGGATGGATGCTTGAGTTCAGTGGATATGTCGGAACAAATTCAACTCAGCCGCAGTCTGCACTTGATATGATGCAGTTTATGTATCTTTGGCTTCCGTTAATCTTTGACGTATTGATTATGTTTGTACTTTCAAGAATGAATGTTGAAGATGCAAATAAAAAACTGAAAGCAGAAAAAGAAATTGCTGCAGATTGTCAAACGGCGAATTGAGGGAGGTGGAAACAGCGCGATCTTTTCGGCGGCATCTTCCTCAAAAGCTTTCCGATCCCGCATGTTTGGATTTCTTGCAGACTTCAGGTCATTGCGTTTAATGAAACGCTGGACGGCACAAACACTGACAGCGCGGGGAATAAAGCCGTTCCGGACGAGCTGTTCATGAACCTGTGTAGCATTAAGACGCGGGACACTCAGAACAGGTCTGAATGGGTTCCTGTTCGGGAAAGGAAGAGGATGAGATCTTCACCATCAATGCGGTAGACAAGAAGCCAGTCTGGCTGGATGTGGCATTCGCGAAAACCGATGAAATCACCAGTCAGACCGAGATCCCGATTCTTTGCCGGAAGCGGTTCCATCCAGGCTAATTTGTTTACGACATCGTCTAAAAGATCAAGATCATAGCCTCGCTTAGAGATCACTTTCAGGTCTCTTTTGAAGCGGTTGGAGAGAACAACATCAAGCATCATTGCCCTCCAGCACATCGTTCATTGCACTGCGAAACGAAGAGTATTTTTTATATTTCTCAGGATGAGCCTTCATCTTATAATACTCATTCATTGCTGCGATTGTATCAGTATTAGGAATCTCTCTGGTGACGGTAAAAGGAATTCCCTGTACACGTAAGGATTGTTTTAAAAAAATAGTTACCGCAGTGGAAAGGTCCATACCCAGATCAGAGTAGAGTTCCTGACTTTCTTTCTTCAGATCAGCGTCGAGACTGATATTTGTACTTACTTTAGACATAAATATCACCTCCTTGATAGGAAGAATATAGAGCAATTTGCACGAAATGTCAACATATTATGCGCATAATACGCACTATGTTATGCATATAATACGCACTATCAGGTAAGAACCATCTGGCCGGCGCTTTTTCGTGCCATGAATGGAGGAAAATGCCAGGGTAGGTCGTATTAAAGGCATAACGCAAGAATTTTAGCGTAAGGCTCATGGTCCGGTATTCCGCTTTCTGAATTCGCTGGGAGTTAGTCCGTAGTGTTTTCGAAAAATCCTTCGGAAGTTGTTTGGGGAATCAAAGCCGATCCGCTCACATATTTCTCCAATTGAGTGTTGGGTTGTGCCTAGCAACTGGGCTGCCCGAGCCATTTTCTGCTGCTGGATATTTTCCGTAAAACTCATGCCCGTTGCATCGGTGATGATTCGCTGCATCTGTCGATCACTGTAGTTGAAGAAATGTGCCAGACTATGCAGGGTAATGGTGGTGTAGTTGGCCTGCATATAGCGGAGTATGAACATGATGCTGTCATCAGCCGACTTCATCCGTACGTTGGGAATCTCAATATCCTTTTCATGATGTCTGAGAATGGTAATGAAAAAAGCAGATAGCAAGGAATTTATCATCTGATTTTTGTATCGCTTATTTTGGCAGAATTCCAAATACGCTGCCCTTCCGAGATTCGCCAGTTCCTCGTCCTTGTTGGTATGAATCATCAGATAGGGGATCTCTTCCGGCTCATAGAAGACGCGGTGGAAAAAGGTGGACAAGATGGTGTCGCCTTCCATCAGGGAGAGAAATGAGCGTTCGAAGGTGGATTTTCTTATCAAAATGTTCATTAGGTCAGCATCGTCCGAGAAGGCGCTTACTGAATGGCTCGTTCTCGGCGCATGGATGCATATATCTCCTGTATGCATGGTGAAGCTCCCGTTGGGCAGGATGTTCTCACAGGTGCCGTTGATCACGATAAGGAGCTCAAAGAATTCATGCCTGTGCCAGAAGGCAGGGGTGTAGCGCATATGTTTTACGAAGCTGCAATCCATATCTTTTTCAATAAAGGTGTGCTCACCGATATTGGTCGACAGGTTTTTTCTGGCCGGTGACAGGTCTCCTGTAAAAACCTGATCCAGTATATCCCGGACTTCATCCTCTGTGTGTACCTGTTCCAGATGCCGTTCTGGATGGGCAATCCAAAGGCGTTTCAGCCGTTTTTCGGCCTCGGATAGAGGGGTATGAATAAAGGTGTCCATGATAAATTCCCCCAAAAACTAACTATTACATTTATACCATCGTTTCATGGTAAAACGCAAGGACATGGGAAAATGCATGTCGTAAAAGTTACTATTTCATGTCTGCTATAAGTCTCGTTCTTGTCGTGTCTGAGTGATATCTTTGTACTCAACAAATTATTCAACGACCGCTAAGATGGACCGGTCAGGAAAGGATATCAAAAAATGGAAACGAAAAGACTGAGATTTTCTGAGAAGATGGCTTATGGACTTGGCGATTTCCCGGAGGTAATCAACTCCATTCTCGCTGCCTTTCTCACCATGTTTTACACCGATAATATCGGCATGGCAGCAGGAGCTGTTGGTACCATGTTTTTCATCTCAAAACTGTTTGATGGAATTACAGACATTCTTGCCGGTGTTCTGATCGATAAGACAAGGACAAAGTGGGGAAAAGCCAGACCATGGCTTCTCTGGCTGGCCGTACCGACCGGTTTCGCAGCTGCCTTGATTTTCTGGATACCACAGAATGCGTCTCAGACGACCCAGTTGATCTATGCATTCCTGACCTTTAACCTGTTCTCCTCCGTCATGTTCACCATCACGGGAATCGCAAGGTCTTCCCTGTTGGCACTTATGACACAGGATATGAAACAGCGTGGCGCAATGGCAGCCTTCGGAATGTTTTTTGGTTTAGGCGGAACCATCCTGGGAATGTCTGCAACCTTCCCTTTGATCTACAGATTTGGCGGTGATGTGAAGGCATGGAGAATCGTCTTCACCATCTACGGCATCGTCACAACCCTTGGCCTGTTGTATGCTTTCTGCTTCTCTAAAGAGTATGTAACATCTGTTGAAAAATCAACCACAAACGAGGAATCAAAACTTGGCTTCGCTGAAGAGGTAAAGCTGTTCTTCACAAATAAATATCTGCTGATTGCCCTGGTTATGACGGTTCTGGTAAACTTTGTAACTCAGGTCAACTCAGCAGCCCAGACTTATTTTTATACATACACTATGAATGATCCAATGCTGACAACATCTCTGAATCTGGTCAGCGTAGTTCCGATCATTGTGAGTATTGTGGTGTTCGTGGGTCCATGCCTGGCTAAGTTTGGAAAAAAGAAAACCATGTATATCGGTATTTTTGGCCAGATCATTGGTTTTGTAGTCAGAGGCATTGCAGGTACACTGCAGAGCGTGCCGCTTTTGATCGCAGGCACCATCATCGGCGGAATCGTAACAGGATTGCTTGCTGTACCGGTATCCACCCTTTTTGCAGATGGTATCGACTATGGTGAGTGGAAGACCAATAAGAGAATTGAGGGAATGGGAGCTGCAATCACATCCTTCTCCCAGAAGATCAGCTCCGGGTTGGCTCTGGCCAGCGTCGGTTGGGTTCTTGCCCTCACAGGCTTCGTAGCAAATGAAGTTCAGAACGCGGCAACGAACAACGGTATCATTGCCCTGTTTGGATGGGTTCCAGCCATCGTTCTTGTTGTGATCTTTTTGATCATTCGATTCGCATACAAGTATGATGAGATCGCGGAGCAGATAGTGACTGATCTGGATACCAGAAAGAAGCAGTAAAGATCATAAGGAGTAAGAAAGAATGCGTTTACTTGGCGACTGGATTACAAATGGCACGGAGCATCCTTTTTATGTAAGAAAGGTACTGACAGTTACGAAAAAAATCACCCGTGCAGAGGCTAAGGTCTGCGGCCTTGGACAGTTTGTCTTCTATGTCAATGGAAAGAAGATAGAAGATCATGAGCTGGATCCGGGCTGGACAGCTTACGACAAGCTGATCGAGTATGTGAGATTTGATCTGACAGATGCTTTCAAATTAGGGGAGAATGTCCTCGGCGCAGAGGTTGGCAACGGATGGTTCATCAAGGACGATCTGGGCTACACCTTTGGCTTTCCGTCATTCATGCCACCGAATCCAAATCCATATAAAGCCTATGGTAAAGCACTTGTTTTTGCAATGAAGCTGGACATCGACTACGCAGATGGTTCACACGAGACCATCTGCGCAGATGACACCTTTAAGACGGCTAAGCATCCAACGCTCAGATCCAATGTTTATGGTTCTGAAGTTTATGATGCATCCCTTGTCCAGGAGGGATGGAGTGAGGCAGGATTTGATGACATTGCCTGGGAGCAGGCTCAGATTCTTGCAGAGGAGGAGGAACCGACAGGCCAGCTTATGGAGCAGTTCCAGCCGGCGATTAAAGTCATTAAAGACTACCCTGCAGAATATATGCATCATGCTAATGGGCGGGCTATTTATACCTTTCACCAGAACATATCCGGCATGCTAAGCTTCCGGGCAAAGGGAAAGAAGGGGGATACAATCAGGTTTTACCCGGCAGAGAAACTGGGAGAGGACAAGGATGTGGACCAGGTGGCAAAGAACTGGGTGACCGTAGATACCGTAATCACATATGTGGTGGGAAAGGATGACACCTGGGAGAATTTCCGTCAGAAATTTGCTTACTTCGCTGGTATGTACATGGCGGTAGAAATGCCTGAGACATGTCAGATCGATAACATGGTGGGGCACGCAATCACAAGCGCCTGGAAAGAGGCTGGCACTTTCTGCTGTGACGACGATCGCTACAATAAGATCTACGACATGATTGAGCGCACTGTCGAGGCAAACATGGTCAGTGTCCATACCGACTGCCCGACCATTGAGCGTTTTGCCTGGCAGGAAACTAATCATCTCATGGGTGCTGCCATCATGTTCATGAAGGATGGAAAAAAGCTCTGGGAGAAGTTCCTCCTGGATATGAGAGTAGGGCAGCATACAGAAGAGGACTACTTTTTTGATTTCGCCGGCAACAAGTTCAAGCCTGGTCAGGGGCTGGTTCCGTCCCAGTGTCCATGCTATATTCCGAATGTACTGCCTGTACCGGGAATGGGAAGCTTCTATGATATTATCCCCTGGGGCAGTGCCCTGATTCTGGGCGCCAGATGGCATTATCTCTTTTATGGGGATCAGAAAGTCATCGAGGATAACTATGCGGCGGGTCTGAAGTATCTGGACCATTTGAAGACAAAGATGACGGAAGAGGGATTCATCAGACACGGACTTGGCGACTGGGGCAATCCGGATGAACAGCTGGCCAGAGAAAATGTTGAGACAGCGTTCCTCTATGCGGATGCGAGGACTCTGGCAGAATTCGCCCGGGTACTTGGAGAGACGGAAGATCAGGCTGATCTCGAGAAATTTGCTGAAGAAGTAAAAGCTAATTACAACGACAGACTTCTTGCCCAGGGACCAGATGGCAGATGGGCATACTTCAGTCTGGAGGAGAAAAATAAGACCGGCGCATTTGTCACAACTCAGACCTGCGAGGCCCTGCCTCTTTACTGGGGCATGGTACCGGAGGATAAGAAAGGCGATGTGGTGGACGCTTTCAAAGAGACTTTGAAAGAAAAAGGTTCCTTCGCAGCAGGTGAGATAGGACTTCCCTATATCATCCAGACAGCAAGAGAGGAAGGGCTCAACGATGTGATTGCAGAGTTTATCCTTAAGCCGGATCATCCATCTTACTACGCCTTTGTATTGGATGGCATGACTACACTGGGTGAGTACTGGGAGAAAAATCCGAGAAGCCATGCCCATGACATGATGGGGCACATCCAGGAGTGGTTCTTCAATGGAATCGGCGGCATCCAGATCAAGGCGCCGGGCTTCAAGAAAGTAAGCATCCAGCCATACATGCCAGAGAGTGTGAATCACTTTGTCGTCACACATGACACGCCATACGGTACGATTCGTGTGGCGGGAAGAAGAGTGAACGGCACGCCGGAGTATGAAATTTCTGTACCGGATGACATTGAAATCGAGTGAAAAAGGAATTGACATCTGTTGTAGAGAATGCAGCAGATGCTTTTATATAATAGATTTATTCAGGCACTGACCATCTGGCCGGTGCTTTTTTAATTTTAAAGGCATGCTGTCAGCCTGTGGTGAAAGTCCAAATGTTTGTCAGAGCGCTATTCATTCTCAAGAAGAGCAAAAGAAATCAGCAGATGAAGATGTATGTGCCAGTCGTCCAGATCCATGGATGTGGGTTGACAAGTAGTAAATGGTATAGTAAACAGTAAATGATCAGGATCTGATGAATTTGGCTGACGCTTGATGTTGTGAAGCCGAATGCTTCAATTGCTATAATTGTGATATACTGATCATATAATAAGCTCTTTTCGTGTAGAAAAATCGTATGCACGCAACGTATTTTTCCAAAATGGACTGCTGAGGAATGAAAGATATTGATGAAATTCAGTAAAGGAATATTTTCATATGGACACACATGATATGGATCAGTATATTGCTTCACATCTGGAGGAGGCATTGGCGAAGGGATGGATTTCGCCTTATTTCCAGCCAATAATACGTACAATAACGAATAGTTTTGCGGGTGCCGAGGCGCTTGCCCGTTGGGAAGATCCGGTATTTGGCCTTTTAATGCCGGGTACCTTTGTGCCGATCCTGGAACAGAAGGGACTGATCTATAAGTTAGACTGCTTTATCCTGAAGGAAGTGGCGAAGCTGCAGCGGAACCGGATCGACGCGGGTCTTCCTGTCGGACCGATTTCGGTTAATCTGTCACGACAGGATTTTGATCACGTGGATATGGCTGCATATGCGAAGAAGGTTTGCGATACGTACAATATTCGCCGAGATCTGATCGTGCTGGAGCTTACCGAGAGTCTGCTGGTCACGGACAAGGAGAAGATGACGTCAGTTGTCAGAGAGCTTCGGGCCGAGGGATTTGCGATCTGGATGGATGATTTCGGGAGCGGCTATTCTTCCCTGACTTTTCTGAATGACTATACGCTTGATCTGATTAAGCTGGATATGGGCTTTTTGAAGTCCTTTACACATACCTCCATGGAAATCATGAAAAGTGCCGTCAGCATGGCAAAGAATCTGGGCATTCGGACGCTTGCGGAGGGAGTTGAGACAGAAGAACAGGCACACTTTCTGAAAGAGATCGGATGCGACATGATGCAGGGATATTATTTTTCGAAGCCGCTGCATATGCAGGAGGTGCCGGAATTTCTGCGCCATATGAATATGCCTTCGGAGGTGATCGAATGGAAGGACTTCTATGACCGGGCAGATGCCTGCGCGGTTGACAGCGACGTGCCGCGTGCGGTCATGGAGTATGACATAATAAATGATCATATTCGTTATCTGTATATCAACAGGCATGAAAAGGAACAGCTTCGCAGTATCGGACGTGTTCACAGAGAAAATTCGGAATTTGTCCTGAATGTCAGGGATACTTCGCTTCATGCCAAACTGCTGAAGTTTTACCGTCATATGATCCGGGTGGACGGGCGGGCTTCCCTGTATGTATCGGACAATTCTTTTTTTGTCCGTCTGGATGGAAAAATGATCGTTAAACAGGACAATCGATGTATATTTCTCCTGTCTATCGTCAATATTACCGAGGAACGTACGCAGAAGATCGGAGAAGTACTCTACAAATCGGTATCGGATATTATGCTGTTGTTTGATGATGTCCATGTTCTGAACCCGGAACAGGATACTGCGGATACTGTGCTCAACAATTTCGGTATCGAAGGCGGCCGCACGGACCATGATCCGCTTCGCAAGGGGCTTGAGGACTTTTGCCATCATATGATTTCTCCGGAGGATCGGGAACGTTACTGGGCTTTTGCCGATCCTGACACGATGATTGAACGGTTGCGGAAGGCTCCGGATGGAGTATGCCGCGATTACTTCCGTGTGCTGCATACCGCCGATGATCAAAAAGGAAGCTTTGAATGGAAAGAATTCAATCTTTTGCTGATTCCCGGTTCGGAAGAACAAAAGGTTCTTTCCTGCATCAAGAATGCAGGGCCAACCGAAGGCAGAAAATTCGTTTGGGACTGCTGATTCAGGCGTTTTCAAAACTGCCGCCTCCTTGTAAATGACGAATGGATCAGAGTGACTGAGGCTTTTTGAGATGGAGGTGCCCATGGAACTGATTCGATTTGAGCATGTGTATAAGACCTATGGTCAGGGAGAGGGACAGGTGCATGCCCTCGCTGTTTGCGGTGATCGTGAACGTTCTGATGCGGCGGCAGATTCGCCGTATCAATATGGCTGAGTCGCTCAAGGCGGTGGAGTAACGGTGGATTCGGGATTCCCTGTGGATGATTTGTATGAATTGTGGTATTATTAATACATGTAAACGGCACAAAAGTACGATCAGGTGAACGCAATCGGGAGAGTTGAAGGGTAGTATGAGTGTACCGAGCTGGCTCGTTTTAAATACATATGTGGCGATTCTTTCTATCGTTCTGCTTGGAATGACACTGAGCAAGAAGTCGGGCACGCGCCAGGACAGCAGCTTTGTGTTCATGCTGAGTGTCATTCTCATTCTTCTGATCGCTGATTCATTCAGTAAGGCATATGTGCCTGGGGATTTTGGACTTATGCTTTCAAAGGCAGGCACTTATTTCATTTTTGCCTTTGATCCCGTTGGCTATCTGGCTGCGCTGATCTACATTGATTCCTGGACTTCCGGAAAAAAGGATCACGTGGAAAGCGTCTTCTATGGCATCGTCATCGGCTATGTCTGTCTGAATTTTGTATTAGTGACCGTCAGTACAGCGCTCGATCTGAGATGGTTTTACTGTTTTGCGGGTGCTTCGCACACGCATACGCGCGGCAGCCTGTTTGTCCTGAGGGGCCTGATAAACATGATCTTCTGTGCGGTGATTTCTCTGTACATTTTTTTGCGCAGAAGGAAGATCCGTACGCAGTATACGCTTGTTGTCATTATGTTTCCCATGATCATTCTGCTTTCCGGCTTTCTGCAGGTGTTCGTCGGAGGCGCATCGTATGAATACGCGGGATCCGTGCTGGCATGTCTTCTGTTATTTGTGAAGGTGCAGGCGCATAACGTAGATGATGACTACCTGACCGGTCTGCTTAACCGAAGAGGGTTTATGCGTGAGATGGAGTACCAGAGCAGCCATTATCGCCGGGAACATCCGTTTGCTGTATACTTTGTTGATCTGGATTTCTTCAAGGTGATTAATGATAAATATGGACATCTGGCGGGTGATGAAGCTTTGATTACCTTATCCGAATTTCTTGTGGATGTTTTTGGAAGAGAAGCGAGAATCGGACGTTACGGAGGCGATGAGTTTATTGTGCTTGCCTTTGAAAAGGACACACAGCAGGCAGAGCGGAAGCTGAATGAATTAAAGCGGCGGTGTGATGAATTTAATCAGCGGCAGACATCTGATCTGCAGTTGTGCTTTTCGTCGGGATTCGCGTTCTATGATCCGGATACCTATCCGGGGGTGGATCCGTTTTTTCGTCACATCGATGATCTGATGTATCAGGAGAAAAAATCTCATCATGCGCTGCGGAATTCTTCGGGCGTGTCTTCCGCCGGATGAGGGATCCGGCGTAGATAATCATTTGCATTGCCAAGAAGTTTACCACGAAAAGAGAAAAAAGCTTAGCCGTTCTGGTGGTGCGTGAACCGTAATATGATGCGTCAGGATTGAGGCCGGGTCACAAAAAGTTCAGTGTATCTAATCGATATTTGTGTTATAATTCTTGCAGCCGGTAACCGCTGTGCGATATATAGTGCCACATACTGCATAAGCCGGATTGCTCCGTGCTTCGCACTCTCGCAATCCTACAGGCATTCGCAATCGCATACAGTACATTCTACACTGGAGGTATTGTTCATGGAGAAACACAAGCAATTTGGAATTCTTGCACTGGTATGTATGCTGTTGACGTTTTTTTCCGGAATCTGCAAGCCGATCCGAAAGGTACATGGCTGCTTTGGGTGCCTCACGCTGCTGTTTATGATCGGAGCTGTGGTGAGTGGTCATTCAATGATCAGCAAGACTGACGCGGACAGAGATGAAGGCGAGGCAGTGGAGAATGCATGAACATTTCGATGCAGTATCATTTTCCGGTTTGCGGAATTCTATATTGATGGATTTCCGATGCAGAACATCCGCACCGGGATCTGGTATTCGATCCCGTATCTCGTCCCGGTCATTGTTACTGTTTCTGTCGGATATGCTTCGTGCAAAGATCCGAGGGAGCAGATCATCGATGTGAAGAAGCGCGCCGATGAAGTTCTGTATCAGGACAAAAAGGTGCAGAACGCGGGCGTAATTGAATGATTATCTGATTCTAAAAAGTATAAAATTTCTGTCAAATTCCCCGTTTTTCTTGACGGGGAATTTATTCTGTTGTATTCTGAACCTGAAAAATGACTGATGGTCAGTTATACGGGAGGTACATGCCATGTATTACAGCAGTGGAAATTATGAAGCATTTGCGACACCTGAGAAACCGGAAGGAATAGAAAAGAAACATGCGTATATTGTAGGAACAGGCCTTGGAGGCCTTTCGGCTGCATGTTATCTGATCCGGGACGCACAGATGCCGGGAGAGAATATCACCCTGTTCGAGTCACTTCCGCTTGCGGGAGGTTCGTGCGACGGTCTGCATGACCCGCAGAAGGGATACATCATGCGCGGCGGCCGTGAGATGGATAATCATTTTGAATGTATGTGGGATCTGTTCCGGTCCATTCCCTCCATTGTCAATCCCGGAGAAACGATTTTTTCGGAGTATTACAAGCTGAACAAGGAGGATCCGAACTATTCCCTCTGCCGTGTAACGGAGAAGCAGGGACAGGATGCTCACACGGATCGGAAGTATGACCTGAACAAGAGCGCGGAGAAGCAGCTGCTGAAGCTGATGTTTGCCAGCGATGAGGAGCTGGCGGACAAGACCATCGACGATATGTTTGATGATGATTTTTACCGGACGAACTTCTGGATCTACTGGCAGACCATGTTCGCGTTTGAGAAATGGCACAGTGCTCTCGAGATGAAGAAGTACATGCAGCGCTATGTCCATCACATCGACGGACTCCCGGATCTTAGCGCGCTGCGCTTCACACGATACAATCAGTATGAGTCGATGATCCTTCCGATGGTGAAGTATATCCAGGATGCTGGCGCGGTGATCCGGTACAATACACAGGTGACGAATATTGTCTGTGACTGCAAGCCTTCGCGAAAACAGGCTGTCAGACTGGAGTACACACAGGACGGAGAGGATAAGGCCATTGATCTGACGGAGGATGATCTGGTCTTTGTGACAAACGGTTCGCAGGGCGACGGTTCTGCCTACGGCGATCAGACGCATGCGCCTGAGATTCAGATCGAGAACGGACAGGGCCCGTCTGTGGAGCTGTGGAAGAAGCTGGCGGCTCAGGATGACGCCTTCGGTCATCCGGACGTATTCTTCCGGGACATCAAGGAGACCAGCTGGGAGTCCTGGACGGTGGATACGGCGAACAAGGAGATTCTGGAGGCCATCGAGAAGATCTGCCACAGAGATCCGCTCTCCGGAAAGGTAGTAACCGGCGGAATCGTGACAGCGAAGGATTCCAGCTGGCTCATCAGCTGGACAATAAACCGCCAGGGTCAGTTCCAGGATCAGCCGGATGATCACTGCCTGATCTGGGTTTACGGACTGAACTGTTGGGATGACTGCGGCGACTACGTCCAGAAGCCGATGTTCATGTGCAGCGGCCGCGAGCTCTGTGCGGAGTGGCTGTATCATATCGGAATTCCTGCAGATCATATCGATGAGCTTGCGGACAAGGAGTGCAACACCACCCCATGCATGATGCCTTACGTAACGAGTTTCTTTGAGCCGAGAAAGTATGGCGATCGTCCGCTCGTGGTTCCGGAGGGATCCGTGAATCTGGCCTTCCTCGGACAGTATGCGGAGACTCCGCGGGATACGGTATTCACGACAGAATACTCCATCCGCACAGGTATGGAAGCGGTCTATACCCTCTGCAAGGTGGACCGGGGGGTTCCGGAGGTGTGGGGATCCATTTATGATATCCGCGATCTGATCACTGCAGGTGTGAAGATGAACGACGGCAAGATGATTAAGGACTGGCCGATCGGGGCAGGTGAGAAGGCCGCCATCATGGGAGCTCTGAAGCTCGCGCGCAACACGGATCTGGAGACGCTTCTGATCCGTCTCGGAGCGGCAGAGGAAAAGGACTTTGAACCGGTGATCGACAAGAAGAAGGCTGCCGAGACGGTGGAAGACGTGAAGAACAGCGCGGTCACCAAGGCTGTCGGAGCGGCTGTCGCAGTTGCGGCAGGCGTGACGGCGCTGAAGCATCTGAAGAAGAAATGATTTAAGGAAGAATGACTCCGGGAAGAGATGATCCCCGGAAGCGTGATTCCGGAACATAATGATCCCGGAATATGATAATTCCGGGATTTATGGAGCAATGACGAAATTGGCAAGGGTCAGCAGAAAACCTGCCATTTCGCCATTGTTTTTTTCTGCGAGAAAGCTGAGCATTGCGTAATACTTCTGATCGTTCAGCTCAACGCTGAAACCAAAGGCCGGATGCTTTGCGTCGACTTTGCGGATCACGTCAGTCAGGATCGCATAGAGGCTGAAGTCCTGCCTGAGGGAGTACTGATATTTGTTCACGGCGATCACAGAGCCCTTCAGCAGAGCCTGCATATCCTTGTCGATGCGGAGGAGTGCCAGCTGTTGATCCGGATTGAGGACAATGACGGCTCTTGCCAGAAGAAGAGGCTGATGATTCTGCGGATTCTGATAGCGGAACGGCAAATTATTCACGAGACTCACCTCAGCCATGGTCTGATAGAAGCGGTCCGTATCTTCGTCTGTAACGTTGCTGACGAAAGGACTGCCGATCAGATCCTTGAGCGAGATCGGTTTGCTGAAGAAAAAGCCCTGAATGAAGTTCATCCCCCATTGCTGTGCGTACCAGAGCTGTTCTCTGGTTTCAATCCCTTCCGCGATCATCATGCTGCCGGTCTCATGACAGAGATCAACGATGCTCTGGATGATGATTTTGGTCCTCTGATTCGAGAGATCCCGGAAGAAGGACTGGTCAATCTTCACGCCCTGGACCTCATAATTATGGAAGGCGGACAGAGAAGATTCTCCGACACCGAAATCATCCATCCACACCCGGTAGCCGTGCTCGTTCAGCTGTTTCACGGCATCATGAATCACGTTTGTCTCCGCGAAGGCAGATTCCGTGATCTCGAACTGAATCTGTTCCCTTGGGATCTCATACCGCGAGACAATGCGCTCGATTTCCTCCGGCATATTCATGATTTTGAAATCGGTCTGAGACAGATTGACATTGACAAAAAGCTTTCTCGGGAACTTATCGCTGTATTTCCGGATATCCCTGCATACCTGTTCCAGAAGGTACAGATCGAGACGGTAAGCCTCGAAGCTTTCTTCCAGGTAAGGAATATAATCAGCGGGAGAAATCATGCCCTTCTCCGGATCGATCCACCGGCTCAGTGCCTCAAATCCGCAGGTGGTTCCGGAAAGGGATCCAACGATCGGCTGGTAGTACGGAACAAAATGGCCGGCTTCCAGAGCGGCGATGAAATTGCTGTGTACAAAGTTTTCCCGCGCACGCTTCTGCTCCAGTCCTGCATCGTAGATGCAGAGATAATTGTCGCCCGAGGTGACATTATATGCCTGATTAGCCGCATATCTCGCGTTGTACATACCGGTAATGAAGTCTACAGGAGCTTCGGTATCGTGATGGTGATAAATTCCGGCACGGAGAATGACAACCCGGCTGCTTTCCAGAGCGGCGACGTCAGACTGAACTTTTCGTATCCGGTCTGTGAATTCAGAATCCGGGACTGTCGCATACAGTACAAAATGATCCAGCTCGCGGGTGAAGAGGATCGAGTCGGGAAAATGCCGCAGGAGTGTATTAAGAATGGCCTGAAGAATGATCTGTCCGTTCCGGGTGCCAATGGTTTCATTGATTTCCGCAAAACGATTGACGTTCAGATAGGCAATTGACCATGATTTGTCGGCCATTTTATTCTGGGTGAAAAATTTTACGGCGTCATCCGTGTTTTTTATGGCAGCTGGGGATAGAAGCTGGTCTGTCATCATCCGGATCGAGGCATTGACCAGAGACAGCGTCCCCTGCATCGTGCCTTTTCCGTCGCTTTTTGCCTTATAGAGGTAATTGTCGGCGATTTTTATCAGAGCACGCAGATCGGATTCCGCATGAGGAATGCCGACGCAATATCCGATGCTGCAGGTAAAGGGGTGATCATCCCCGGTTTCCGCGCAGGAATTCTGGAACTCGCCGAGTTTCTGGCTGAACGACCGGGCATTGTCCCTGGAGATGATCAGAAATTCATCTCCGCCATATCGATAGCAACGATCCTCGTAATCATGAAAAACATGTCTGAGTTTTTTCCCGGTCCTCTCCAGCACCTTGTCCCCGTATTCATGACCGTAATTGTCGTTGTATTGCTTGAAGGAATCCAGATCGATCAGAGCCAGTGACAGCTTCTGGTTGATGTAGCCGGGAAAATCCTTCCGGAGCGCATAGCGGTTCAGCAGGGTGGTAAGCGCGTCTGTCCTGCTCTTGGTGTAATAGAGATCCTTCTTGCTCTCAATAGAGAACAGCATGCCTTCTGTATGAAGAAAGGAAATCCAACGAACCCAGTTGACAAAGCCGCAGATCAGATGCAGGGCAATGATATCGACCAGATCCTGCCACGCAATATTATGATGCAGGAAGCACAGAACGAAGATCATCGACACAATGTTGATCGCGGCATTCCGGATAAAAGACGGAATATCCGAGAGCGGCAGCAGATAGACGATGATCGTGACCAGAATGTATTCAAAGAAAAAACTGCTGTTCTTCTGCGTGGTAAAAAAGGTCAGACATGCCAGAAACATGTTGATGCCGCAGAAGAGATGAAAGATCAGCGCCGCATGGCTGCGTGTGATATCATCCCCGGGCTTTTTCTGCTCATACAGCATCAGCCGCAGGAAGACAACGTTGGTCAGAAACAGGATAAGGTAGACAGAGGTGGCGTTGACACCGGAGAGCACATAGCCCTTGTCTAAGGATAAAACAGAGCCGATCACTTCGATCAGTGCGAGTATGCAGAGAAGAATACACGCGGTGATGCTGTAAAAGATGTTGTTTTTGAGGATATCAGACTTAAGGCGGGGATCCTTGACTGCAGAAAGGTCCAGATCTTTCCCGACGATTAATTTTGCCAGCCTTTGCAGAAACTTCTCTCTACGTACTTTCATAGATTCTCCGGTAAAACACGATGTGATAAATTGTGCCGCAAACTGTATGAAACGAGATAAAACACGCTGCGCGAGTTTTATCTCGCTATCGCGACGCTCGCCGCACACGAATACTTCGCATTCGGCTGCGGCTCACTGTTCGCGTAAATAAAAAACTATTTTATTATAGCATTATTAGAGGAAAGTGTGTACATGTAAGCATCGGAAAAAGCCTGATATGTACCCGGAAGAAGCCTGGCTTATACTTGAAAGAAACTTGACATGAGTATTAGAATAAACCAGGTATAGGTGTACCGGAAGTGCTGTTTTTTGGGGCCTTCTAATTCTTGAGAATTCTTTCGCCGTTTTATGGTATACTGATAAATAAGCTTGTATGCTTGTTGAAAAATAGAGGAGCCTTATGAAAACACTCGCAGTTTTCCGGGCGTATTCGAAATGGAAATATAATTATGCGTGAAAAAATATCTTTCTTCTTTCAAAAACTTAAGCTTACGATTTTTCCGGATGTTTCGAGAAATGTGAAGAATGAAATCATCCGGGATAATGTCTATCGCCTGAAGAAGATTTCAGCTGCGGTTACGGCAGTTGAGATTGTGATTCTGACCCTGTTCTGCGTTCATTACCATTTTGTTCTGCATTATTGGCGGAGTCTGCTCAGCGCCCTGACATGTATTTTGGTAAGTGTATATATCACGGTGCATATGACAAGAGTTTCGCGGAATGAGATTATCCTGAATAAGCATCTTCTGCGCGAAAATGTGATTATCATTCTTTATTACGGAATTCTGGTTTTCTGGGGTATGGCGGCGTCGCTGCGCCATTACGCGTCCGGAGAGCAGATGCTGACCTTTTTCATAGTGGAAATTGTGTTTACCTGTTTCGTTACGATGCCTCCGCTGATGAGTATCGCTCTGATTCTGTCGGCACACGGTATTTTCTTTATTGCTCTGGAATTGGAAGACGGAGCGGCGAGAATCAATTTCCTGAATTATCTGGCACTCGCCCTGCTTCTATGCGCCGGCATGATCACCCGCTACCACATTGAAGTAAGGCAGATCCGGCAGCGTATAGAGGTGGAGAATCTGAATAAAAAGCTGGAGATCCTTTCCATGACAGATGCTCTGACGGGTATCGGAAACCGGATGGCTCTCCGAACGGTTTTTCAGAATTATGTCGGCGGTCAGGTCGCCGTAATGATGGCGGATGTCGATTATTTCAAACGGTATAATGATGAAGCGGGACATGAGGCGGGAGATCAGGTGCTGATGTGCGTGGCATCTTTGCTTACCCGTTATTTTCCTAGAAACAGCTGCTTTCGTTATGGAGGAGACGAATTCCTGGTTCTCATGAAAACGGATCGGGCGGAGGAGTTTCAGCACCGTATTGACTGCTGGCAGGATGCTGTTTCAGCCGCCTCCGTTCCCGGAATTTCAGTCCCGATCCGGTGCAGTGCCGGATTCGTGGTAGAAAGAGTGGAAAGCGAGGAGGAGCTCAGAAGGCTGGTTCACAAGGCGGACAGGGAGCTCTATCTGGTAAAGGAAACGCATCACAAGAGCGTACGCGGAAGAAGGTGAACGGAGAAGGCAGCCTGTAAAGCTGTTTTCCCGCGTGCTGTTCTTACCGGGTACGCTCTTGATGATTTCGCAGCGGAGAGAGTATTCTGTTAAGGATCAGGGGCTTCGTTCAGAAAATCCCGAATCAGGGGGGTCCTTCAGAAAATCCCGGATCAGGAGACTTCGTTCAGAAAATCCCGAATCAGGGGGTTCCTTCAGAAAATCCCGGATCAGGAGACTTCGTTCAGGGAATCCCGGATTGCTTCGGCAAGGCTGGTCAGATCGTCTTCCTGTTCTTCCTTCATCGCGGAGGCGAGCGACAGCCTTTCATTGAGGATGGTCATGTCCTTCAGCTCGTTGTTGAGGAAGTCCTGCATCAGATCCCCTGACTTGCATGCCCAGGAGCCGTTTTCGATGATGGCGAAGGTCCGTTTCTGGAGGTTCAGCGCCTTCATATCCATCAGATAGTTGTGCATCACCGGATAGATGCCGAGGTTATAGGTGACCGAGGCCAGGACGATGTGGCTGACACGGAAGGTCTCGGAGATCAGGTAGGATACGTGTGTGTTCGACACGTCGTATACGACCGTGTTGGTGACGCCGAGCTCCGCAAGCTTTGCGGCGAGCGCCTGAGCAGCCGCCTCGGTGTTGCCGTACATGGAGGCGTAGCAGATCATGACGGCTTTTTCTTCCGGTTCATAGGTGCTCCAGTGCTGGTATTTGTCAAGGAGATAGTCAAAATCGCTGCGCCATACCAGTCCGTGAAGCGGGCAGATATATTTGATCTGCGGAAGCAGGGGAGCTGCCTTCTTCAGAAGCTTCTGAATATGCGGGCCGTATTTCCCCACGATGTTGGTGAGATAGCGTCTGGACTCGTCGATCCAGTCGCGGTCGTAATTCACCTCGTCTTTGAAAAGCTTTCCGTCAAGAGCGATGAAGGAGCCGAAGGCGTCCGCGGAGAAGAGGACGCCGTTCGTGGTGTCGAAGGTGACCATTGCCTCCGGCCAGTGCACCATCTGTGCCTGCACAAAGGCGACGGTATGATCTCCGAAGCAGGCGGTGTCACCTTCCTTTACCTCAATGGTTTCGTGTCCGTCCGTGTGAAAACCGAACTGATGCATCAGCATAAATCCTTTTTCCGTGCAGTAGATGCGGCAGTCGGGGTAGCGGAGCAGTACCTCCTGAAGAGATGCCGCGTGGTCAGGCTCCAGGTGGTTGACCACCAGAGCGTCAAGCTTCGCGCCGTCCAGAAGATACTCGATGTTCTCGAGCATCTGGCGGCAGGCCGACCAGTCAACAGTGTCAAAAAGTACGTTCTGCTTATCCTTCAGCAGATATGCGTTATAGCTGACTCCTCTCGGTATCGGGTGAATATTCTCGAAGAGATGGGTGCGGTGATCATTCGCGCCGACCCACCACAGATTGTCCGTCACCTGTCTTACACAATGCATATGGTTTCCTCCTATATAATGATGATTCGATATGCCTGTCCTTTAATGCCATACTGATGATTCGACATGCCCGTCCTTTATATGCCTGTCTTTTGCAGATCTTCGAAATATCTGCCTTTTGCAGGTTTACGATATGCCTGCCTTTTTGCAGGCTCTCAATATGCCGGTTCTGGAATTTGTCATATCCGTTGTCTGAATCCGTGAATTATTCCACCTTTGTGAAGTTTGCCTTTGGTTCCGCGCATTCCGGACATACCCAGTCCTCCGGAAGCTTCTCGAAGAGGGTGCCTGGCCTGATGTCGGCAGCCGGGTCTCCGATGGCAGCATCGTATTCGTATCCGCATCCGTCGCATACATAGAGGCTGTACGGCGGTTTCATCTTCTTCGGCTGAGCGCGTTTGATCTTTTTCATCGGCGGAGCGGGTTTCTTCTCACCCGTGTCGAGTGCTTCTGTGAGAAGCGGGAGAACCTCGTTCACATCTCCGACGATACCGTAATCGCAGTTCTTGAAGATCGGCGCGTTCGGATTCTTGTTGATCGCGACGATGGTGGATGCCTCACGGATGCCCTTCAGGTGCTGAACAGCTCCGGAGATGCCGCAGGCGATATACAGGTTGCCGGAGAACTTCTGCCCGGACATGCCGACGTAGCGGTTGAGCGGTACGTAGTGAAGAGTTTCGGCTACCGGACGGGAGGAGCCGATGGCCGCGCCGGCGGCTGCCGCCAGATCCTCGATCAGCTTCATGTTCTCCTTCGGACCGATGCCCTTTCCTGCGGATACCACACGTTCCGCCTTCGCAATCGGGGTGTCCTTCGGGATACCGACCGTGAAGTCATAGCCATCCTTTTTCAGATCCTTTACCAGTTCATCGACACGTTCCTGTGCGGAGCCGTCCTTGAGGATCTTTTTTCTGCGGGCGCCGGTGACATTCGGCTGCTGCTGGAAGAGCGGAGCAGAAGCCTCCTTCGGAGCCTTTCCGAGGATCGCAGTCGAGATGACGAGACGCTGAATCTCGTTGGTTCCCTCATAGATGGTTGTGATCTTCGCGTCGCGGTAAAATCTTTCAACATCCATGCCCTTCAGGTAGCCGTTGCCGCCGTGAATCTGCAGTGCCTCGTCGCAGACCTCCACGGCGGTATCCGAAGCGTACTGCTTTGCCATTGCGGCCTCCATTGCATAGGGCTCATGATTCTGCTTCAGCTCTGCGGCACTGTAGACGAGCATCCGGGATGCGCGGATCTTTGTCGCCATATCTGCGATCTTGAAGGAGATCGCCTGCTGGAAGGCAATTGGCTTATGGAACTGCACACGCTCCTTGGAGTAAGCAATCGCACTCTCAAACGCTCCCTGTGAGATGCCAAGCGCCTGTGCGGCGATGCCGATGCGTCCGCCGTCAAGTGTGTTCATGGCAATCTTGAATCCCTGTCCTTCCTGTCCGAGGAGATTTTCCTTCGGAACCTTCACATTGTTGAACAGGAGCTGCGCTGTTGCGGAGGAACGGATGCCGAGCTTGTCATAGTGATCGCCAAATTCGAATCCGGGCATACCCTTTTCGACGATGAAGGCACTGATGCCTCTGGATCCGATTCCCGGCGTGGTGAGGGCGAAGATTACGTAGATGTCGGCCTCTCCGCCGTTGGTGATGAAGATCTTCTCACCGTTGAGCAGGTAATAGTCGCCCTGCAGTACAGCGGTGGTCTCCGTGCCGCCGGCATCCGAACCGGCATTCGGCTCGGTCAGGCCGAAGGCGCCGAGCTTCTCGCCCTTTGCGAGAGGAACAAGATATTTCTGCTTCTGCTCCTCGGTTCCATACGCGGCGATGGGCCAGGTTCCGAGAGAAGTGTGCGCGGAGAGGATAACACCAACGCCGGCGTCGACTCTGGAGAGCTCCTCCACGGCGATGGCGTAGCTTGTCACGTCAAGCCCTGCACCGCCGTATTCCTTCGGGTAGGGAAGTCCCATGATGCCGAGATCGGTCATCTTGCGAACAACCTCTGACGGGAAAATATTGCCCTTGTCCCATTCGAAAGAGTATGGCTTGATTTCGGCTTCGGCAAAGGCGCGGACCTTCGCGCGGAGTTCCTCCTGTTTCTGTGTGGTTGCGTAGTTCATAGACCTGCCTCCTTTTCCTGAAATATTCATAGATGATATTGTTAAGAGTCTGGAATTATTAACCGTAATCCAGTGATTTCCGTTTGTTTTGGTCTGTTATTTACGTGTTTCATACTCCGGGATCATTCAACGTTAGATGGGTCCCGTACAGACAGAAGATCATGAAGAGATACCTTTCGCAGTTCTTCGTTGATCTGTTGTTGGATCTCACATAACCGGGAGTGTACGGCGCATGCCTTGCAGTTCTTCTGCCTCCAGTTACAGAGATAGGACGGATCCATGCAGTCAGAGATTCTGGCATCGGATTCGGTAATTTGTATCACGTCCAGTAGAGACAAATTGCGAAGATCACTGATGAGCTGAACACCTCCGTTGACACCCCGGACGGAGCGGACAAGCTCCGCTTCTGCGAGCTTGTGAATAATCTTGTAGGCAAATTGCCGAGGAACAGCCTCAGAGTCGCAGAGTTCTGTCATGTTATGGCGCTCACGGTCAGCAAGAGCTCGGAGGATACGTACGGCATAGTCAGTTTCTCTTGTAATCAACATTGGCTTTCTTCCTTGTTTGTCAGATTATTTATCCATAAATTCCGAGAACTGTTATTTAATCACAACTGTAAAACCTTATTGCGCATAATAACTCGTTTACACGTGATTTATGTCTTATAATCACGAATGTTTTCAAAGACTTTATAGGATTACTCTAATATACTTGACTAAAATAGTCAACAATAAGGACGGGGAAAATTGCAAATTCGTGAAAATGTAATGATTAATATCTGATAAAATTGTACAAAATACCAAAAATCAGACAACAACTAATAATATGTGCCAGAAGTGCATTCGACGTAGTAGGTTTTTGTATCAGTGGAATCTCGCGTGGGAGTGAAGTTCTGTTCCATTGACCCGGATGAGGTTTGAAATGTAAATCCTTCAGGAGGACTTTTATCAGATTTAGATGTTTAAAATTAATAGTACGAATTTGCATACAGATATTTATGGTAATGCAATGATATTGGAATTGTAGTATACTGTTTCTGAAATATACGGGTTAAACATCAACCAATGGGTGGAAAGCACGATAAAAGGAAAGGCGAAATACAGTATGAAGGGATTGGACAGAGTCAGGAAGAAACTGATCTCCGATGACGGTGCGTCTCTGATGCTGGCGCTTCTGTTTTTCCTGGTGTGTGCCGTTGGTGGCGCCGTAATTCTCGCCAGCGCAACCGTTTCGGCAGGGAGAGCTTCTTCTCTTCAGGACGTAGAACGTCATCAGGAGGAATACGCGGTGGACAGTGCAGCTGCGCTGTTAAAATCGGAGCTGGAGAAGGACTCCGTTTACATAAAAGTGACAAGAACATCACCGGGATTTTCAAATATCCATGAGGTGCCGGACGATTCTGCGGAGGGATGGAAATCCACCTTTGATGGAATCTGCGATGCAACTGGCAAGGTAAAGGAGAACCCCAGCGATTTTATGGAGAAATTCATCCTCCAGCGGCTGAATAGGAGTTCTGTAAACTATGATTCCAATGATTATCTGAAGGTTTCGGAGGTTTCTTCCCAAACCCCCGTACTGGAAATAACCGTTGAGAATCAGAGTGATTATCCGGTTATCTGTGCGACACCTTCTCTGTCCGGGGATTCGAAGGATATATTGAAGATCACACTGAAGAAAAGGGATTCTGTTGAGAATGGCAGCTACACGAGTACGATCACGGGAAAGATGCAGGTTGAAACAGCTGCCGAGCAGGTGCATATCATAAGTCCGGAAGAGAACGGGACAGATGATCAGCAATTTCATCAGACGTGGACAAAAATTGTAAAGTATTCCTGGACAGATCTGACGATCGGGAAATGAGGCGGACGCCATGCGTATGAGTTATTTCAGAAAGAAAATAGCGTCTCAGAAGGGGGAATCCATCACGGAAGTACTTGTTGCGGTGTTGATCACATCGTTAGCCGTGCTTGTTTTTGCAACGATGGTTTCTGCTTCCACTCGTATTATTCGAAGCGGTGAGAAAAAGATGAACAAATATTATGAGGATATTTCTGTGAATCCGAGGAATAATAGCAAGGAGAGCATTGCTTTCTCCGACGGCAATTCACACGACGCTCTCTCTGTAAACGGAGATTCCAAGAAGAGTGTTACCCTCTATAAAAATTCAGAAGGCACGGCTTTATTTTATACAGGTGATGAACCATGAAGATCAGGAATAATAAAGGATTCACGCTGACAGAGACTCTTCTGACGGTCATTTTGGTTCTTCTGATGACAGGGGCTGTCGCGGCGGGAATTTCAATCATGAACAGAACGATCCGTAGAATTCAGAACAAGGCAAATGCGGAGGTTTTGCTGTCTACGACATTGACACTGATCAGCAGCGACTTGAAAAACACGGTTGCGGTTGTGCTTGACGGGGAGAAGAAGGCAGAGGATGGCGGGGAAACCGTAAAGCTCCTTCAGATCAGAGAGAATGGAACAGACGCGTGGATTGGTATTGAGAATGACAGCAGTGCTGCCGGTTCCGATGCGGAAAATGGAGGTATTCGGAAGAAATATTACACGCAGACAGTGAATTTGAAAACCGGAGACCGCGAATATCAAGACACAAATATTTCGATTGGTTATGTGACGAAACAGGCCAAAACAGATACCTTGTATACGACGATTGGCAGCATCACGTACAGCAATCACGTCTTAACGATCCACGACCTGGAAGTAAAAAATACGAATGATGAAACACAGGCGAAGCTGGACTCCTTTTCGGTCGCTGCGCTGAAAATTGATTAGCTTCAGAGGTGTACTGTTTAATGAATAAAAAGAGAAAAAGAAAAAACAACAGAAAGGGAATGACACTGATTGAACTGCTGACGGTGATCCTGATTCTGGCAATCCTCGGAGCACTGACGACAGTGGCCGTTGTGAGGCACAGGAGAAACCTGAAGCTATATGAGATGGACAACACGGCCAAAGAGATTTTTGTCGCAGCACAGAATCATCTGAGCGTAATGAAGGTAGAAGGGCTGCTTCCGGAGTCCGGACAGGAAGAGGCAAAGGTCTGCCATCTGGTCTACAACGGGAAAAGTGCGTCTGTCATCAGCAGCAACAGTGAAAAAGATCTGTCTGATATCAGTGGAACCGGAGAAATGACAGATGCCGAAAATCTGGCTGCGGAGGAATGGGAAGAGATGCTGCCGCAGGGCGCGATTGATGAGACTATTCGTGTGAACGGAAGCTATATCATCAGCTATGATCCGGCAAATGCGGTGATCAAGGATGTGTTTTATTCAGATAAATACCAGTTCAGCAGCACTGATTTTATTAAAAATAATGGAAAAGTCACTTATTCTGAGGAATTGACAAAGGCGGAGACAGATAAGGACGTCAGGAAGCGTTTCAATAATACCAATGACGTCATCGGATATTACGGTGGAGCAAAAGCGGATTCTGTACCGGTAGAATCGCTTCATGAGCCTGTGGTTTCTGTACGCAACGGGGATCAGCTGAAGGTGGAGGTGGCGCTGAATGAGGCTGATGAAAATCGAAAGGATATCGGATCCGTACAGCTGATTGTTACCATCGGAAACAAGAAGAAGGTACTTGCGGGGAAAATTGCAGCAACTGCGTCTTTGGGTACGTCTGGCAGGAAGAACGCGCGAACCTGTACGTTCCTTTTGGACGATGTGACTGCCTCCGGTTCGGATCAGTCAACATCAAAGGAATTTGTGGATCTTTTCAAAGAAGAGCTCAAAGCGAAGGATTCCACATACAAGCTGGGTGAAGATATCTCCGTTCAGGCAGTGGTTCTTCCTGAAAATGCGGCGGTGGACGAGACCGGTACAAAGATTATTTCCTCGGGATGGTCCGAGAAGAAGACGGTAAATCCGCTTTTTGCCGGCGTCGAAGACAAAGCGGTCACGGGCGATAAGGCATCCACGGGCGGTAAAGATTCTTCAGAAGATGGTACTTCTGCAGAAGACCAGACTGCCAAAGGAGAAAAAATTGCTGTCATTTCCAGCTTCCGCCATCTGATCAATCTGCAGACGTTCAATGATTATAATAAAGTGAGAACGGGAAGTCAGAGCAAAAAGCTGTCCATTTCCTCTGCGAAGCAGATGTCAGATATGGACTGGGCTTCTTTTGTGAAAGATGGGAACGTCAGCAATCCGGATTATTCCTATGTCCCGCTGACACTGGATGAGGATTTTTCCTATGACGGACAGTATTATCGCATTGTGAATCTGAAGATAGGCAGTGTGGATGGAAGCAAGGGGACCGGAAGCGGTAAAGTCAGCGGTGACGATGTACCCAGCAGTGCAGCAAGCGTGTCCGATGGAGGAGATGGCGATCAGGCAGCCGGTCTGTTTGGATCGGTCAGTAAGCATCTGACTGTGCAGAATGTGGTTCTGGATGACTTTGATGTATATGGAAGCAATGCCGGAGCGCTTGTCGGCGAAGTGACGGAGGCGGGACAACTGACCGTCCGCGGCGTGCTTGCCCGTGCCTATGACAACAGCAGGCGTATTCACGGAACAGAGAATGCGGGTGGCCTGATCGGCCGAATCGTCGGGAGTGTAGATGCAGCAAATACAAACGGTTCGGAGATCTCTCTGTCTTCTGCTTCCGTATATGTGGAAGGCGGAACGAATGCGGGCGGCCTGATCGGATCCGCAGCCAATACAAAGATAAAAGACTGTTATACAGCCGGACATACAAGGAACGGCGAATATATACAGGAAACAACCGGCAATGATGTCCGCATGAATGTACAGGCGACAGGTAAAAATGGCATTGCAGGGGGACTTGTCGGCTCTTTTTCCGGGAGCTCGTCCTCTGTTTCCGCGTCTTATTCGACGGCGTCTGTCTATGGTAAGCTGGCCGGCACTCTGATCGGAAGCAGTGACAATGCTACTAAGATTGAAAATACGACAGTCTACGGCTCCGGGTTTGTCATGGATACCGATAAACAGCAGGTGACTGCTTTAATTGGGAACAATACAGGCTTGAATGGCTGTGACTATCGTTCCTTTAAACAGGGAGAACGAATCAGCTATCGGTATGATGCGATTGAAAATAAAGATGGGGAAAAGAGCACGATCATCGGTTTTGCGCTTCCCGGCATCCCGGATCTGGACAGCAGCCTGACAAGCGCAGATGCAGACGCGGTTCCGTTCTTTATCAGCAGTCATTTCGGGGACTGGAAGATTCTGGATCAGGTGAAAGAGAAGAAGATCTATTTTGTAGATTTCTATACCTATGATAGTGAAGGAAAGCTTGTACCCTACACAGATGATCCGATGGTTCGTTTCATACAACCGAAAACAAGGATTAACCGGCAGGGCGTCTTGGAAGGCGGATCCGCATATGTTCCGAAGGAAGCACCGGAAGGAAAGTTCATAGAGTCCATCGATTTTTATCTGACAGACACTGCCGTGGATAATCCTGATACGAAAAATCTCAGTGAGAATTTGAGAAACACTTATGATCCGAATGAGCCGGCCGGACATCAATATACGTACGCAAAAGACAATAACGGAACGGATAAAACCGATTTCTCAAATGTAAATAAAAATATTATCGCCGTGGTGAATCTGAAGGCAACGGATAAAATCGCCGGACGTGTGCAGCTGAAGGCTTCGTTTTTTAATACGAAGAATGATAAGGTAGAAAAAGAGAGAGTGCAGTCCATTGCATACCCGAAGGTTGTGGACGGCAAGGTTACACCAGTAGAGCCGGTTTATGCAGGATATACCTTTAAGGGGTGGTATTCGGATGAAAACTGCACGGAGAATAATAAACTTGATAAAGATAACTTCGGGAAGATACAGGTCAATAATACTCAGACCATTTACGCGCGATATGAGCAGAATCCCAGTACAACGAAAACCGTTGCATTTGTGCTGGAAGTGCAGGGAGTTAACGGGTCCGAGAACACCAGCCTGGGAACCATGCTGGCGCATACCGACTCCAATACACTGGGAAAGATACAATTAAGAAATTATAAGAATATTACCCCGAATGAGTTGTATCGATGGAATGGAAAGGACTGGGTGAAGGTTGAGAATCTAGGGTTTAGTTCCAACACCAATCCCGCAACACTGACGTTGAACGACGATCTGAGTTCGGCAGTGAGTTATCCAGATGCCGGCACAGATGCAGCGTATAAAATCGTCTATAGGGGAGACATGGTCTCATATAAGGTGCAGTATATCTTTCAGAATACGGAGAGTAAAGGGTTAAATTCTAATGCTTTTTATACTGCTTCCAAGGACGGCGCTTCTTACAGCATGACGCAGAGCGTGGACAAGCTGCTGTATAGTTCAAAGGCGGAAGATAGGTTTGTCATTGAGACAACGGAATCTACCGTCAAGGGAATGCTGGCGACCGCAAAGCCGCTGAATTTAATGGACGGCGATCAGGGAAAATTTATCCAGTCTAAAATCGAGGGCAACAATGTCGTTTTGAATGGGGACAAGAATGATTATACGATAAAGGTGTATTTTACCAGAAAGAGCTATTATCTGACCTATGATTTCCAGTCGGGAATCTACCAATACACGGATTCAGACGGAACAGAGGAAAGGACAGGCATGAAGGCCTCCGAGCTTCATATGTACGGAGAGACCTTCGATCTTCTGGATGATTCAGCAAATAAGGATGATTCTGCAAATATGAATGAATGTGTGCAGAAGACGGGATATAGTCTTGCGAAAGATAAGGAGTGGTATCTGGTCCCCGATAAGGCAGAGGATGCGGCAAATAGCTACGCAAGTCTTGCAGCAGATTCGTCTTATCCGTTAAATCTGGATTCGGGAAGTCTCAAAAGTTATAAAGGCTTTACTATGCCCGCTGAGAATGTTCATGTGGTGGCAAACTGGAAAAAGAATCCGGAGGCAACAGTCACCGTTGAGATTTTCAGACAGAATGTAAATCATGAATCTGAGAATTATGACTACTATACAACGATTGAGAATGTAGGGCCATTTTATACGTCTTCAAATGGTAATACAAATGCAAACAAAGTGCTGAATCTTAGCAATATCTTTAAATCTATATTGAGTTCTTCTTCAGAAAATGATAAAAAGCCTTCTGCTTCTCCACGGTATCGGACAAATGATTCAGATGAAAATTCTGATGGGACGAACAAATATCCGTCATACAATTTTTACGATTTTAATACGGAAAAAATTCAAAGTGAATTGAAAACAAAAACAGTCAATGCTGACGGCTCAACAGTCATTCAGCTTTATTATAATCGAGAGAAGGTCAACTTTGTCTTTGATTATGGGAAATATAAAGCGCCAGATGATGCTAAAGAAACAGAAGTAACTGTTAAGCCAGTTACCGTTTACAAGTTGACTAGAACAGAAAAGACTGAATCTTATAGTTACCAATATTTGGAACAAGACAGTAGTGGAAGTCGGTTAAAGTATATAACAGGGGATAGGGTATATTTAAACTCTGATGATGGAAAATATTACTATATGTCTGGAAACCACTATTATCCATACTATCCGATTGATGCAGCTGATGTCGTGCAGTATAGACGGATGAAGGGCTCATTTCAATATGTGCTGGTGGACCAGAATACCGATCCGGATGATGGTTATTTCTATTTTGCACCGGATTTAACCGTTGCTGATGACGTTTATACTTATAAAAATTATGACAACACGGAAACAACTGTGAATGATTACTACTATATTTATAATAGTATTTATTCAGTAATGACCGGTACCATCAGTAGAACGAGTGCAAATTATAAATGGGAGAAAATGGAAATTTCACCTAAATCGGGTGTAGATAACTGGATGAATGATGGGTGGTCATCATTTTTTGGTCACAGTATTTCAAATGAAGATAATGATTATTATTTTACTGAGGATAATTACAAAACGCTAAAAGAAAATATATTAAGCAAGAATGTTCCTGAGCAACAGAAAATATTATGGTTGAATTATTATAAACTAAATTATCTTATTTTTGAGGATGTTCCAGATGGTAGTTACTGGAATCAGAACGGAAAGTTAGTAAACAAGCATATTGTATCTTGGACCGGTCTTTATGAGGAACCATTAGATAACTATTCTTATCGATGGGATTCGGACTATTCCTGGCGTTATAATAACGGTGACAAAATGCGTATTACTTTCCTGACGCAGTTTTCAACAAGCAATGATGACGGTTCCAATCCTTATATGGATTCTAATAATACGGTTTATTTTATAAATGAAGAAAAGAAACCTGGAGATTATAAAATCTATCATTGCCTGCAAAAACTGCCGGATAGTTCCGATGAAAATAATAATTTAGAGTTTGAAATTTCGAATGACTATACTCAAAAAACGGGAAGCAGTACCTTCTATCTGACAAATAAATTCCTTGGTTTTTCTGTTTATGGTTACAATCGCAATTTCGAAAGCAAGACAATTAATACGATTGCCGGACAAAGTGACCCAAGTGCGAGTGTTGGATATTATGATGGTAATCTATATGTCTATCACGTTCGCAACACCTATCATATTTATGTGGAAAACACAGGCCTGAATTCGCGACCGGATTTCCCGAAGCTGTACCAGCAGGCGGTGCAGAAAATTGATGTTTCGTCATTCAAAAACAATCCTCCTTCAAGTGTGGGCAGTGATTATGTCTTTACTGGTTTGTATGACTCGGCTGCAACAGATGGAACAGCTACAAGGATCTTCGATGAAAATGGTAATATTGATTCGGATTATCTAAAGGCACATTCTTCAGACGACGGATATGTTGTACAAGCGCATGATATGCAGCTCTTTGCCCACTGGGAAGCTCCGAAGGTGAAGGTATTCTTCAATCTGAGTGGCAGCAGCGAGGAGTTGAAGGATCTGGAAGCATGCGAAAACGCAGTGAAACAGGCGGGAAATTCCGTTACGCTTGTTGCAAGTGACAGTGAAAAGAGTCTCTATAATGTCTATCATGTAACGGATGAGCTGTACTATGTGGAAATGTCCCAGGATACGGCGACGCTTGACACTGCGGTTAAGGCGATGGCGTCATTGACGAAAAATCTTACCACATCGGATGCTGACGGGAATACCTATGAGTTTGGCGCGTGGTCGACGGCGAAGGATTCCATGCAGGAATATATCGCTTCGTCCGCTGTCATTGACGACTTTGTGCTGTATCCGCATTGGAAGCAGACGGCCGGTACAGCGAAAATTCAGATCAACGTGGTCGGCGCTGACGGAAGTTCTCTGCTCAGTGATCTGGACAAGGATGGCTGGACAGAAGATAAGAATACCAATACCTGGAAAAAGGATAACTGGGAATTTGATACAAATCAGAATATCCTTTACTGGAAGGGAACGATGCACACGTCCGGAGTAATCGAAGCACCTGCGATCAAGGGGTATACGCCTTACGTCTCTTCACAGACAATAAACGATATCACTCCGGTGAGCGATCCGATTACCTTCACGTATACCAGTAGCGGGAATGTCTGGACCTACAAGGTAAATTATGTTGCGGATTTTGGAAGCAACATGAGATGGACAATCAAATCGGAGACACATTCTTCGGAAAACGCCAGTGAGATGGTGACTGCAGATTTGAATCTCGAGGGATATTACCTGAAAGGAATTCTGAGTGAGGATGGAAAAAATACTGTAGATCCTTCCGCCTATAAGATCCTTTCCCGGAATGTTGGAGGCGATGATGATCAGAAGGATTCTGTGCCGACGGTGACATTTGTGTACGAGGTTATGAAAGATGAGGTGTTCAGACTGACCGGAGGCAGTAAGCTGTATGACGGAAAGTCATGCGAGGCAAAGGTTACATATATCGGCGAAGGCAGCGGCATGTTTGCCGGACTTTCGAGGAAAACGGTCATCGAATATTCTGAGGATGGTAAGAGCTGGACAACGGATGCGCCGGTATACGCCGGAAGCTATCTGGTACGGGCAAGTGTTATCTTCCAAGATAAAGACGGAAAGGAGTATACGGTCTGGACCGATGCGTCAGATTCCTCCGATCAAAAGGTAAATATTATTCCGCGCTCCGTATTTCTGGAATCTGCTAGCTACGTATTCGCACAACAGGACAATCAAGTCACTTACCGGAATACAACGGTAAGAGTACGGGGCGATGGTTTCCTTAAGGGAGATGGTGTTAAGATTCATAATCCGACTTCCGTTTCAAAAGGTACCAGTGCTCTGGATCCGAATAATTATTTTACGTATACATTCGTTACTACTGATACAAAGACTCAGGCTTACTACGAGCGCAATTACAATATCCAAAGAGTATTTGGAACGCTCAGAGTTCAAAGCGAAGCGGATTCTACTGTGAATACGGAGTGGGGAACGCCGAAAACAGCCGAGAATTTTACGCTTAGCGGAACCTGAAAAATAACCGTCTTATATAAGGCAGAAAAAGGAAGGCCTGTCACACCATGGCAAGATGTGGCAGGTCTTCTGTCTGATATCAGGTTCAGGAATGGCTGTACAGGTTCAGGAATTGCTGTAAATGATGAGTGGTAGAATACAGTAAGAATGTAATTATACAGTATAAATGTAATGGTTCATCATGAGCGTAAGAATACAGAGAGAGATTTTATTTAGTCGCTGTAAAGTCTGTCTTCAGATGCTCCCGTATTCTTCCCACATAGTACAGGGATCCGAAGGAGCAGATGACGTCGTCCTTCCTGCAATTTTTGAGTGCTTTGTCTGTGGCTTCTTCGATGGAACCGCAGGCTTCGGCTGTGTATCCGGCCTCCCGGAGTTCACGGGCGAGCTGTTCGGGATCGAGGGCTCTGGGGTTCGGCACGGGTACGGTGTAGAATTGTTTTGCAAGGGGACCGACGATATCGATGACCCTGTGGTAGTCTTTGTCTGCGAGGATGCCCATGAGGAAGGTGATTTTCTGACCCGGGAAGTAGCGGGTGAGACTTTCCCGGAGCATTGCGGCGCCTTCCGGATTATGCCCGCCGTCTACGATGACGGCGGGATTTTTGTGCATGAGCTCGAATCTTCCGTGCCATACGGTGTGCTTCAGTCCCTTTCGGACAGCGTCTTCCGTGATCGGATAGCCTTTTTGCCGGAGAATTTCGGCTGCGGCGACGGCCATGGAGGTGTTTGCGCACTGGTAGGAGCCGAGGAGCGGGATGAAGAGATCCCGGATCGTTGTTCCTGATGCTGAGGTGTTATCTGTAGAGATTTCGGATACTGATGTTCCGAGTACTGATGTTTCGCGTACTGATGTTTCAGATCCGGAAGATGCGGGAAGAGACATTTCAGATAAGGAGGTTTGCGGATCCGCTTCGAGCGTTAGATCAAAGATCTGTCCCTGCAGGGAATATTCCCGCGCTTCCCGGCAGACGTTTACCCGGTGAAGGCGGGCTTTTTTTTCTCTGCATACGGCTTCGAAGACCTGATCGGCCTCCGGCTTCTGGGGATAGAGGAGAACGTCGGTGCCTTCCTTGATGATGCCGGCCTTCTGAAAGGCAATTTCGCGGAGTGTGCGGCCGAGAATTTCAGTGTGGTCCATACTGATGGTCATGATGACGGCGGCTTCCGGGGAGGGGATGACATTTGTGGCATCGAGGAGACCGCCCATTCCGGTCTCGAGGACGACGATATCGCAGTTCTGTTCGTGAAAATAGAGGAACATCACTGCGACCAGGATCTCGAACTGAGTGGGCTGCGGTTTTCCGTCTCTGAGGTTCTGCTGAATCTGTGACGCGACGCGGGTCAGGATTGCTGCGAAGGCTTCCTCGGGGATGTCGTGTCCGTTGATGCGGAACTGTTCGGTGAAATGCTCGATGGCGGGGGAGTTAAAGCTTCCGGTTCGAAGGCCGCTCTCGATGAGAATCTGCGAGAGAAAGGCGGAGGCGGAGCCTTTTCCGTTTGTTCCGGCGATGTGAACGAAGCGGAGCTGTTTCTCCGGATTTCCCAGTGATTCCATCAGTGTCCGCATTGCTCCGAGTTCGTAGGCGACGGTGCCGCTTACCACGTCCTTCGGTGAAAATTTCGGGACGCTGTCGAGATATTCCATAGATTCTCTGAAATTCATCTTGTCTCCTCTATTTATTAATCGGGATCTTGTCGGAAACCGGTCTTTTTCTTCAAAATGCCTGACGGAATTCACTATTTCTGTAAAGTGAGATGCATGATTGCGCATCTGTTTTTTTCGTTACGAAGGAGCAAATTCCTCACGATATTTGTGTCTGTTTTTCCAGGTTCCGGAGCATCTGCGCCATGGTCAGGTGTGTGACCGGATGGCTCCACCACGGCGCGATTTCTGCCATGGGCCGAAGGACAAAGTCCCGGTTTGCCATGTCGGGGTGCGGGATGTTGAGACGTTCCGTTCCGATGATTTCCTGATCGTAGAAGAGGATATCCACGTCGAGGGTGCGGGGACCCCAGTGGATCCTGCGGACTCGCTGTGCTTCCTGTTCGAGGGAGGCGCAGAGATCGAGCAGCTCTTCCGGTGTGAGAAGAGTGCGGATCATGCAGGCACCGTTGAGGAAGGGATCCTGGTCGGTGTAGCCGTAGGGAGCCGTCTCTATGAAGGAGGAGACCTTCAGGAGACGGTTCTTTTTTTCATTTTTTATACCGTTCACGGCGAGATCGAGCATCGCCTTCCGGTCACCCATATTGGAGCCGAGCGCGAGGAAGGCGGTGTGCCAGCCGCGGTGGATCCGGACGGAGACCTGGTCGAGCGGAAGACCGATGGGTGCCCAGGGCTTATGGATCTCGAGGGTGATTTCCCGGAGAAGACCTTCGTATTTTACGAGAAGGTGTTCCGCAAGCTGTTCGGCGCAGGCCTCGATCAGCTGGAAGCGGCGGTCTGTCAAAAAAACCGTGATCTCGTGGCAGACCTCTCCGTAGTTAATGGTGTTCTCGAGATTGTCGGTGAGGCCGGGCTTCCGGATATCGGTGCAGAGCACCGCGGATACGGTAAATTTCTGACCGAGCACAGCTTCCTCTTTGTAGACGCCGTGCTTTGCGAATACCGTTAAATTGTCGATTCGGATTTCGTCATGGCTGGTTAAATGCATCGTTTCTTTTCCTTCTGTTTTTATGTTCGGCTTTTTATCTGTGAGTGAAGCCTCACACGACAAAAGTCACGAGTGTGCGGCAGCGGCGCAAGGCGGTACAGTTAGAGGGTCTGCAGGATCTTTTCCGTCATGCGGATGGCCCGGGCGTTTTCCCTGACATCATGGACGCGGACGAAGCCGGCGCCTTTCATGACACCGATGACGCTTGTGGCGATGGTTCCCTCCACACGCTCGGACGCGGGCAGATCCAGGGTCAGACCAATCATGGATTTCCGGGATGTGCCGAGAAGATACGGGTAGCCGAGATCCTTCAGAAGCTCCAGATGGTTCATCAGCTTCAGGTTCTGCTCGTAGGATTTGGCGAAGCCGATGCCGGGGTCCAGAATGATCCGGTCATCCGCCACGCCGGCTCTTTTCGCGATTGCGACGGATTCCCTGAGATCATCCAGAACATTCTGCAGATAATCGGTGTAGTCGGTGTTGTCCCGGTTGTGCATCAGGCAGCAGGCGACGCCGGACGAGGCGATAACGGAAGCCATTTCGGGGTCATATTTGCAGCCCCAGATATCGTTGATCAGATCGACGCCCTCCGCAAGACCTGCTTTTGCAACGGCGCTCTTGTAGGTGTCGAGGGAGATCGGGATATCGAAGCGGCTGTGAATTGCCTCGATGACGGGGGCAACGCGGTCAATCTCCTCCTGGTCCGGAAGCTTTGTGTATCCGGGACGGGTGGATTCTCCGCCGACATCGATGATGTCAGCTCCCTCTGCGATCATCTGTTCTGTGTGTTTCATTGCCGTGTCCAGGTGATTCCATTTTCCGCCGTCGGAGAAGGAATCCGGTGTGACATTCAGGATTCCCATGATATAGCAGTGCTTGTCCGGCTCAAAGGTGCGTGTGCCGATTTTTATGGTGTGCACTGCTTTGCCGGCGGAAGCTGCCGGGGCTTCGATGGCTTCTGTACGTGGTGTTTCTGATTTGCTCATGATCAAGTACCTCTACTTTCTTTTTGGATGTCTGTTATCTTTCAGGCCTGCGAGACCGGCAAAACCGGGCAGAGGAGCAGGCGGCTGGAACCGTCATATCTCCGGTGTCCGGTTTTTGCGTTCCTCCGGCCAGTTGCACTCCTTGCGGGCGTTACATATATAGCACGGACGGGATTTTTTATCTGCAGCGTACATAATCTGTGCAAATCGGTTTTGGATAGCTTCGGAATATTCTGCCTTTTCCGAAACAAGGGCCGGATCGCTTCCGGCAGTCAAGGCTGCGTGTAATCTGTGACTGCCGATGGCATACAGGATCAGGCCGGTTTCGGCTGCGGTATAGCCGCAGTCCGCAAGAATCGGGCCGGCGATCTGTAAGCCGGCAAGATCATGAGGAGTGCCATCCTCATACTGGCGCGCTCTTCCGATGTCATGGAGCAGAGCAGCCGCATAGATCAGATCATTTCTTACCGGAAGATTCTCCCGGAGGCAGAGGATCTGCATGATTCTTGCGGTATCGAGAAGGTGCTGCCAGTCGTGACGGCAGAAAACGCGGTCCTTCTCGAGGTGCTGTGTTTTTTCCAGTTCCAGGCGGAACTCCGGGTGCTCCATGATTCTGCGGACACGGTCCGGCTGTTCCGGATGCTGGCTGTTCTCACTGGTATGTGGGGACATGAGTGCCTCCATAATTCTGTGTGGTACCTGAGGCTGATCTGCTGCATGCCTCAGGTTTTTTTCGGAAGCCTCAAAGCTATATGCAACAGACTTCAGGCTCTGTCCATGAAATCGTAAGGCTATCTGCCAGCAGACTTCAGACATCATCCTGACAGGCAGCAAGTGACGGATTGCTCAGGTGCGGATCATGGCGAGCACGCGGTCTACAAGAGCTGGATCTTTCCCGAATGCTCCCTTGCAGACATAGGTCATGGTCCGGGTGCCGGGTTTCTTGATCCCGCGCATGGACATGCACAGATGCTCTGCCTCGATGACAACCATGACACCACGGGCGTCCAGATTTTCCATCACAGCGGTCGCGATCTGATCCGTCAGTTTCTCCTGGATCTGGGCGCGGCGGGCATATGCCTCAACGGTACGGGCAAGCTTGCTGAGTCCTGCGACCTTTCCGTTCGGCAGATAAGCGATGTGCACGTTACCGAAGAAGGGGAGCAGATGATGCTCGCAGACTGAGTAGAAATGAATGTCCTTCTCGAGAACCAGGTTGTCGGCGGGACTGGAGAATGTGACGGAGAGCGCTTTTTTTGCCGCCTCGTCTGTACCCGAAAAAATCTCCTCGCACATCCTCGCGATGCGGTCGGGCGTACCCTTGAGGCCCTCTCTGTCAGGATCCTCGCCAATTCCCTCAAGAAACAGGCGCACAGCCTGTTCTACCTTCACCTTGTCAATCATAATAAGATAAAACCTCCAATTCAATGAAACGCGGGCTGCGTTTTCTCGCTGTAGCAGCCGGCATGACGCATGCGCAGGAGATAAAAAGGCAAAAAAAACAGGACCGCAAGGTTACAGGTCCCGTAATAAAGTCCAGCAACGGGATGGACTGAAATATCGCAGCCATGCATTTCCAGTAGACGTCATGCTTTTACAAGTGCCATATACTGTCTAAGGCCGGCAATTCGTTTCCCACTCATCTCCCGTGCAGTGGAAACACTACGCATTTCAATCCTGCTTTGCCTATGGAATTATATTAGTACAGACTGGGGGTAAAATCAATGATAACCTGCCGGTTTGTGTGATGATAACCCGCCGGTTTGTGTGATGAGCATAACCTGCCGTTTGTGTGATGAGAAAAGAACCGGATCCGGCAGGCATACATGACGTACTGAATAAGTTACAGTTGATATTTCATTCGACCGCATACATGTACGTTACAGTTGATATTTCATCCGGCTGCATACATGAGATAGCCGGTAAAGTCGGTGATCAGTGCGGAGGGCTGTCGCTCTTTTGGAGCAGCGAACAGGATTGAGGTCCGCAGTTCTTCCGAGTCGATGGTCATTGTCCGGATTCCGTCGGGGAGTGCGGGCCGGAGTGATTCCGGGAACAGGCACACGGCACACCCGCTGCTGCACCAGAGCAATGATGTTCTGGCGTCGTCACAGATACTGAAATAATCCGGTGTGAGATGCTGCGCGGTGAATTGTTCATGAATCAGATCATAGTACCTGCGGTAAACGGAGAGCGGATAGCGAGAGAGCTCTGAGAGAGAGATCTTTCCGGAATTTCCGGAAATGGATTCTTCCGGGGATTTAGCGGTTGGGGATTCTGCGGCTGCGAATTCTGCATCTCTTGCTTTTCGCGGGCTCCACTGTGCAGGGAATCCTGCAAGCATCGGTTCGGTGCGAATCAGGCGGCAGTTGAACTCCTCCACGGGAAAGGGAGTCCGGAGAACGGCACCCTCAATCACGCCCGTGTCAAGCAGGTGGCGGAGTTCGAAGGTGGAGCCGTCATACAGCTGGTAGTGGACATCTGGATGGTCTGTTGCAAAACGTTTCAGTACGGGCTGGATGATGGAGACGGTTGTGGATGTCATCCCAAGATACAGCGTCTGCCCCTTGCCGGCCCGGATCGTGTCCCTTGCCGCATTATCGGCCATTTCAAGGATGCGGGTAACCCGCGTATAAAAAATATGGCCCGCCTTGGTCAGCCGGATGTGGCGGGCACCTCTTTCAAAGAGCTGAACGCCAAGTTCGTTTTCCAGCATCTTCATCTGATAGCTGACCGGCGGCTGTGCGACATGAAGCCTCCTCGCCGCTTCACTGATGCTGCCCGCGTCTGCAACCGCCTGAAAATATTCCATCTGTTTCAGATCCATGTCCGAGACCTCACTTGCAAATTTCTTTAAATACTATATCACAGCCAGAGTGGAGAAGAAAGAATCACAGTAAATGAAAGGCTTTTCATCACGATGATTTGCATATATACTTGTATAAAGCGAGTCGCAATGTTCCTGGCCCACGGGGAGCTTGTTCACCAGCGGGCAAGAACATTAGCGACGACAACGACGGTCGCCTGTTAGCGGCACGGAAGCTGCGAATATTATTTTCAAATGTGGGGGATTATGGTTATGGATGACGGGAGAAGGAACCGTGACACAAAGCCAGGTGCGCGGCGGGATTCACGGCGGGACATTTCCGGCATGACGGAGGAAGAGATTCGCGCGAGAAAGAGGCGGATGGCGGCGAGACGGCGCCGGCAGGCACAGGTGCGGAGAAGGAAGCGGATACTGGCCTGCTGTGCGGGCGGAGGAGTTCTGCTTGTGGTTATCATCGCTGCGGCGTTTCACGCAGGCGGTCCCTCGAAGAATGGAGGAGGAAAGACTGCATCCGGTGAGACGCTGGAAGCGGTGACCGCCTCCAGTTCGGAAGCTGCGGAGGCAGCATCCGCGAAGATCAAGCCGACAGACCTGAAGATGACTTTTACCGGAGATGTAATCCTCGGGACAGATGAGTATTTTGATTACAGTACCAGCATGAATGCGTACTACGACCTGAACGGCCCGGATTATTTCCTGAAGAATGTAAAGGATATCTTCAGCAAGGATGATCTTACCGTTATCAATTTTGAGGGGACGCTGACCAACGAGACTGCCAGGGTTGCTAATCAGTTCGCCTTCAAGGCTCCGCCGGAATATGTGAACATCATCAACAAGGAGTCGATTGAGGCCGCAAACGTGGCCAATAATCATAGCCATGATTACGGCGAGAAGAGCTTTACGGATACCGTAAACACGCTGAAGGAAAATCACATTGAGCCTTTTGGCTATGACGATACTGCCGTGATTGAGGTAAAGGGCGTGAAGGTCGGTCTGTTCGGAATCTACGAGCTGGACGAGTATGACGGCGTGGCACCTCAGGTTACCGCAGATATCAACAAGTTGAAAAAGGAAGGTGCGGATGTAATTATCGCCGTCTTCCACTGGGGCAATGAGCTGGAAAGCTGCCCGGATCAGTATCAGGTGAAGCTCGGGCATCAGGCGATCGACGAGGGAGCGGATCTCGTGGTCGGCCATCATCCGCATGTGATACAGGGAATTGAGTACTATAAGGGAAAGACCATCGCTTATTCCCTCGGAAATTTCTGCTTCGGAGGCAATTATCATCCGACCGAAATCGATACGATGATTTTCCAGACGACCATCTCGGTGGACGAAAACGCAAGGATGACAGGTTCTGCAATCAATATCATTCCCTGTCTGGAGTCCACGACCTGGGAGTACAACGATTATGTTCCCACGCCGCTGACAGGGGCGGATGCGCAGTCTGTGATTGATAAGCTGGACGAGCGAAGCCGGGAGATAGCGTCCACGTATCAGACAGATACGGTGTATGACAGTACCGACACTTCTGGGGGAAATACTGTGAGTTCAAGCAGTGTCGGATGAATAACTGTGCGTTCAGGCAGGGTCAGACGAGTACATGATCCATGACGCTGATCAAATATAGAACGGATAGTAGAAGAATATAGTAAAAAAATATAGTAAAAAAATATAGCAGAAAAAATTTAGTAGAAAAATATAGTAAATAGACCCCTGATGAGAACATCAAATCTCGTACAGGGGTCTTTGTTAATTTACGTGTACAAAGGGGAGTATCCGGCAACAGTAAAGTCAGATGCCGCATCCAGCTTCTTTATTTACGTTCACAGGAGCATATGCGGCCGCAACGGGGTCAGATACAATATTCAGCTTCTCTCAAACTGCGCGTGGTAGAGCCTGCTGTAGAAGCCGTTCTTTGCGAGCAGCTGTTCGTGATTGCCCTGCTCGATGATGTGGCCGTCACGCATGACGAGGATTTCATCGGCGTCCCGGATGGTGGAGAGACGGTGCGCGACCACGAAGCTGGTCCGTCCCTTCATCATTTCATCAAAGGCCTTCTGGATACGGATCTCGGTGAGCGTATCGATGGAGGAGGTCGCCTCGTCAAGGATCAGGATCGGCGGGAGGTTCAGCATGACTCTGGCGATGCAGAGGAGCTGCTTCTGTCCCGCGGAAAGGTTTCCTCCGTTTTCCTCGATTTCCGTGTCGTAGCCGTTGGGCATGCGGAGGATGAAGCTGTGGGCGTAGGCCTTTTTCGCCGCTGCGACGACTTCCTCATCGGTGGCGTCGGGTTTACCGTACGCGATGTTCTCCCGGATTGTTCCGGCCTTCAGCCAGGTGTCCTGGAGAACCATTCCGTAGTTGTCGCGGAGACTCAGTCGGCGGATCCTGCGGATATCGGTTCCGTCCACGGAGATGGAACCGCTGTTTACGTCGTAGAAACGCATGAGCAGGTTGATGATGGTGGTTTTGCCGCAGCCGGTCGGGCCGACGATGGCAATTCGTCTGCCGGGCGCGACATCTACGTTGAGATTTTCGATCAGCGGATGGTCCGGCGTATAGGAGAAGGCGACATTTTTGATCTGAACGGCGCCCTTTGCGTGTTCGATGGAAATGGCGTCCGGATCGTCCGCTGGTTCCGGCTCCTCATCGAGCATCTCAAACACGCGGCCCGCGGATGCGACGGAGTTCTGGAATTCTGTGATCACGTTCGTGATATCGTTGAACGGTTGGCTGTACTGCTTGACATAGGCGAGGAAGCTGGTCAGCTTTCCGATCGTCAGCAGCGAGGAGCCGATGGGCGACAGGAAGCAGAGCAGACATCCGGCGATGACCACGCCGTTGTAGATCAGGGTGTTGAGAAACCTTGTCGTCGGATTGGTCAGGGACGAGTAGAAGGTGGCTTTCATGCTGTTCTCGCCGAGTTCCCGGCTGCGCTTTTCGAATTCTTTCAGGGCGGCCGCCTCGTGACCGAAGGTCTGGACGACGGTCAGATTCCCGATCATCTCGTTGGTCAGCGTCGTCAGGTTTCCTCTGGATTCCGATTGCTTTTTAAAGAAACGGAAGGAACGGTCGGAGATGAATTTTGCGGCAAAAAATGTCAGCGGCGTCAGAACGGCGACGATGAGGGTGATCAGTGGCTGAAGTGTCAGCATGAAGATAATCGTTCCCACGATGGTTACGATACCGGTAAACAGGTTGGTGAATCCGAGCAGAATTCCATCGGAGAGCTGCTCGACATCTGTGATGACACGGCTGATCAGATCGCCGGTGGGATGCGCGTCAATGTAGGAGAGCGGCAGGCTGTGAATCTTGTGAAAGGCCTCCTTGCGCAGATCCCGAACGATCAGGTACGTGATTTTGTTGTTGATGTGATTCATGGTCCACTGGGCAGCTGCTGTCACTGCGATGCAGATGACGATTCTGCGGATGATGCGGAACAGACCCGCGAAATCGACATGTCCCTTTGAGACGATCAGATCCACACCGTTACCGATGAAGATGGGGATCAGCAGGGTCAGAGCGACAGACAGAACGGCCAGGACCAGGGACAGGATCACAAATCCCATGTAGGGTTTCACGTAGCTGATGATCCGCAGGAGAGTGTTCTTGCGCATCGCTTTTTTCGCGTTTTTCGGATCTTTTGTGCTTGTTGTCATTTTATTCACATCCCTTCTGGGTGGAGTCGCTCTCATCCTGTGTCTTTTGATTGGCTGCTGTCGCGTCCGCAGTTTTTCGATTGCCAGCTGTCGCGTCTGGCGCCTTTCGATTGGCTGCTGTCGCGTCCGCAGTCTTTCGATTGCCAGCTGTCGTGTCTGGCGCCTTTCGATTGGCTGCTGCCGCGTCCGTGTTCTTCCGGCTGCCTTCGTTCTCAAGTGGTCCCTTCAGATCTCGCTCAATTTCATCCGGTGTCATCTGTGACTGGCAGATGTCCCGGTATATGCTGCAGTTTTTCAGAAGCTCAAAGTGGTTCCCGCTTCCGGCCAGCCTTCCGTCAGCGAGAACCAGAATCTGGTCGGCGCTCCGGATGGTGCTGACACGCTGAGAGACGAGAATGACGGTCCGTCTGGAGATGTCGTTGTGGATGGCCTTCCGCAGCTTTGCGTCGGTGGCAAAGTCGAGGGCAGAAGCGCTGTCGTCCAGGATCAGGATCTGCGGGTCCCGCACCACGGCGCGGGCGATGGTCAGGCGCTGTTTCTGGCCGCCGGAGAGATTTCGCCCCTCCTGTTCGATCGGAAGATCGAGGCCCTCTCCCTTCTTGTCTACAAATTCTCTGGCCTGGGCGATATCGAGCGCCTTGTAGATCTGTTCGTCTGTGGCGTCGTCATTTCCCCATTTCATATTGTCGCGAAGGGTTCCCTGAAAGAGTACAGCCTTCTGAGGAACGACGCCGATGCTGGAGCGGAGATCCTTTTCGCGGATGTCGCGGACGTTCTTCCCGTTCAGGAACACCGATCCGGAGTCCGTGTCGTAGAATCGCGGAAGAAGATTGATCAGTGTGCTCTTTCCGGCACCGGTTCCGCCGATGATGCCGAGGGTGGAGCCTGCGTCCGCGTGAAAGCTGATGTCATCGAGCGCGGGGGAGGAGCCTTCCTGATAGGTAAAGGTGACGTGATCGAAGTCGATGGAGGCACCGTCTGCTCCGACAGGGAAATCAACCGTGCCGTCTGCCCGTGTATTCTGCATCCGGAAGACATCGTCCACGCGGTTCATGGATGCGGCTGCCCGGGAGAGCAGGATGATAAGATTGGCGAGCTTCACCAGCTCGGTGAGAATCTGTGTCATATAGTTGACCAGGGCGGTGATGCTTCCCTGTGTCAGGGCGCCGGTATTGACTCTTTTGCCGCCGATCCAGAGAATAGCGACGATGCCGAGGTTGATGACGACATAGGTCATGGGATTCAGAAGCGCGGATATTTTTCCAACGTGGACCTGTTTCTGATAAAGCCGTTCGGTTTCGCTGTCGAACGAGGAGGTCTCCCGCTTCTGCTGGTTGAACGCGCGGACGACGCGGACGCCCTGCAGATTCTCACGGGTCTTCCGGAGAATCCTGTCGAGCTGCGCCTGTACCTTGCGGTTCAGAGGCATCGTGATGAGAATGATCGACAAGATGATAAAGAGCAGTACCGGGATGACGATGGCAAAGCTGACGGCTGTCGGGACATCGACGGTAAAGGCAAGGATCATGGCGCCGAAAACGACGAAGGGTGAACGCAGAAAGAGACGGAGGAACATGTTGACGCCGTTCTGAACGGTGTTGATGTCACTCGTCATCCGTGTGATCAGAGTAGAGGTCCCGATGCTGTCAATTTGCTTCCAGGAAAGTGTCTGGATATGTGCGTAGAGGTCATTGCGCATCATCGTTGAGGTGCTGGTGGCGACCTTTGCGGCAAAATACTGCGCGGTGATTGCGGATGCGAGGCCGATGAATCCGAGTATGATCAGCAGGATTCCGTTGTGAATGATGTAAGAGACATCGCGGTTGGCGATTCCGACATCGATCATCCTTGCGACGATCAGCGGAACGATCAGTTCAAAGGTTGCTTCCAGCATCTTGAAAAGCGGGGCGCAGATGGTCTCCGCCAGATGCCGTTTCAGATAAGACCAGAGTCGTTTCATGAAATGAGTCCTTTCTATAAATAATGAAATAACAATTAAATGAGTCAATCTGTCCCGGCTGTAATGATTGAGTCCATTTATCAGACGCTGCACGATTTTGCGCCTTACAGGCGACAGGACTTATGCTGTATAGAAGTGTACGCCGGAAGTATAGAAAACACAAATACGAAATCTTTTGAATAACCATATAAGAATTGTATATGTGATCGAATTTTGACAAATAAAAAATATAGAAATGAATTCGCAGCTCTGTTTCCGGATAACATCAGGTCTGGATTTTTTGCACAAGATCATTGCGTTTCGAAGTGGTTTTGCATAAAATGACCGTATTGCCGTATCAGGCACGATTCAAATGGTGGCACCGAAGCCCGGCGGATTCCTGCCGCTGCGCTTGCCGGATATTGCCGTTTATGTAAATTGCGGCTTTGTAGCAGGGGGAGTTTGCCAGGGGAGGGCTTGCCGGACGTTGCCGTTTATGTAAATTGTGGCTTGGCAGCAGGGCCGTTTATTAAGGGAGAAATTGATTTTATGCTTCAGATAAAAAATATCAGCAAGGAGTACCGGACCGGCGATCTGGTCCAGAAAGCGCTGGATCATGTGAGTCTGGATCTGCGGGACAGTGAGTTTGTGGCTGTTCTCGGACCGAGTGGATCCGGAAAGACAACATTATTAAATATTGTGGGAGGACTGGACCGCTATGACAGCGGAGATCTGGTGATCAACGGAATTTCCACGAAGAAATACAGGGACAGGGACTGGGATTCCTACCGGAATCACACGATCGGTTTTGTCTTCCAGAGCTACAACCTGATCATGCACCAGAGTGTGCTTGCCAACGTAGAGCTGGCACTGTCCATTTCGGGCGTCTCCGGAAATGAGAGGCGGGAGAGATCTATGGAGGCGCTCCGCCGGGTCGGACTTGCCGGGCAGGAGCACAAGAAACCGTCACAGCTTTCCGGAGGACAGATGCAGCGGGTGGCAATCGCAAGAGCGCTTGTCAACGATCCGGACATTGTGCTGGCGGATGAACCCACCGGCGCGCTTGACACGGAGACGAGCGTTCAGGTGATGGATATTCTGAAGGAGGTCGCAAGGGACCGGCTCGTTGTTATGGTGACGCATAATCCGGATCTGGCGCAGAAGTATGCCACCCGGATTGTAACCATCAAGGACGGGCGGATTTTGTCCGACACCAATCCGCCGGATATTGGCAGAGAAGAGGAACCGGCGGTTCACCGGAACATGGGAAAAGCCGCCATGTCTTTTCTGACCGCGCTTACCTTAAGCGGCAACAATCTCCGGACAAAGAAGGCGAGGACATTGCTCGTTTCCTTCGCGGGATCCATCGGAATCATCGGCATTGCGCTGATCCTTGCGCTGTCGAGCGGCGCGAACCGATTTATACAGACACAGGAGGCAGAGACGCTTGCGATGTATCCGCTTCAGATTGAGAAGACCGGATATGATCTGACCTCCATGATGAAGAGCATGGGCGGTGATCCGGGATCTATGTTTGGATCAGACGGCACAAAGACCTATACCGACGCGGTCGGTGTGGATGAAACGGCGGGAAGGCTGCTGAAGGATGTAAGCACAAACGATCTGGGGGCTCTGAAAAGCTATCTGGACAGCAGGGAAAGTGGAATTCAGAAGTATGTGAATGCCATCGAGTACAACTATGGAATCACGCCGCAGATCTATACTCTGGAGGATGGCACAGCCGAACAGCTGAATCCGAATCATCTGTTCGATTCCCTTTCTTCTGACAATATGGGAAATATGGACATCGCCGGGATGATGACCGGTTCTCTTAGCGTGAACCTTTTCAGCAAGCTTCCGACGTCGAAAGAGCTTTATCAGGAATCCTATGATCTGAAGGCGGGACACTGGCCGGAAAAAGATACTGATCTGACTCTGGTTCTGAATTCAAGCGGTGAGGTCAGCGATGTGATCCTCTATGCCCTGGGGCTTCGGGACCGGAAGGAGCTGGAGAAGCGAATTGAGAATTTTGCGGACGGAAAGAAGGATGATACGAAGGTGGTTGCAGGGGAAACGTCTGACAGCGGGGCAGAAGACGTAAGCGGGTCCGTGGTTTCCTCTGGTTCGGATCGCGCCGTACAGGACAGCAGCACAGAAAGCGCGGAATCTGTCTATGCCTATGATGATTTTCTCGGTAAGAGTTTTCGGCTGGTGAATGCCTGTGACTATTATACCCGTGATGATACATACAATGTCTGGACCGACCAGAGCGGCGACAGGGATTTTGTGAAAAAACTTGCGGAGAACGGGAAGAAACTAACGATCACGGGAATCGTACAGCCGAAGAAGGAAACAATGTCAGAGGCTCTGAGTACTGGGATCGCTTACTCGCCGCTGCTGGAGGAAGAACTGATGAAGGCGGCCGCTCAAAGTGAGGTCGTAAAGGATCAGCTGAAGAATCCGGAGGTCAATGTACTGACAGGCAAGAAGTTCTCCGAGGAGAACGCCTCTTCCGATCTGGATTTAAGCAAGCTTTTTTCCATCGACGGCGACGCGCTTCAGAAGGCATTTTCCTCGAAGGCAGAATCGATCTCACCGGACAGTCTGGATCTGAACAAAATTCTTCAGAACCTGAATCTTCAGAATCTGGATTTCAGCAATCTGAATCTGGAGGAAAGCCTTGACCCGTCGGCAATGCAGAACGCGATGCCGGATCTTGGCAGTGTGGACCTTGCGGGTCTTCTCTCCAGGGTTCAGGTGCATGTGACCGGGGAACAGCTTCAGAGTCTCTTTCAGGAGGCGACGAAGGGATATCTGGAAAGCATCTCGAAGGACCCTTCCACCGACTATACGAAGCTTGGCAGCGCATTCGCGGAATATCTTCAGTCGGAGACGGGGAGGGCCGCGGTTCAGTCGGAAATGCAGAAGATTCTCGATGCCAACAAGGAAAATCTCATTACCCGGGACGATGTGGTACAGATGGCATCTGAGATTTTTGAAGGATATTCGGAATATGCACAGAAGAATCTGCCCGATGATCCCCTGAGTCCGGACGGTTTCCGAAGCTGGCTGTCCTCTCCGGATGCGGAGGAAACCGTTGGAAAAGCCTTTTCCGTTATCACAGACAAGCTCAGCCGCTTTACGGTGACAGACGGGGATGCAGCTTCCATGACGGAGACGCTTTCGAAGAGCTATGACGAGTGGGCGGGTGAACATGACGCACCGCAGCTGTCTAAGGCAGCGGATTCTTTTGCTGCCTATCTGCAGTCCGAGGATGCGCAGAAGCTTCTTCAGAATGCGGCGGGGCAGATGATTGATGTAAGCGGGCTTCAGAGCGCCCTCTCGGATACACTTCAGAGTACGGTCAGCGCGCTGATTCAGGCGGTTACCGCGCAGATCGAAGGCGCGCTCACATCGGCGATGACGCAAATGACCGGACAGCTTCAGCAGGCGCTCTCGCAGGCGCTTGGTCAGACCGTCAGCGCGATCTCCGGTAATATGGAGAAAATGTTCCAGATCGATCCGGACCAGCTGGCATCTGCCTTTCGGGCGAACATGGACGCCGGACAGCTGCAGAAACTGATGAGTTCTATGATGCAGGGCAACAGCAGCTCTCTGGAGAACAATCTGTCTTCTCTTGGTTATGCCGATCCTGCCGAGCCCTCCGAAATCAATATTTATCCAAAGGATTTCAAGGCAAAAAATGAGGTCGTGAATCTCCTGACCTCTTACAATAAGCAGATGGAGAAGAAGGGCGAGGACAGCAAGGTGATCACCTACACGGATATGGTTACTGCCATGATGTCGTCCGTCACAAAAATCATTGACACTATCAGCTATGTCCTGATCGCTTTTGTCGCGATCTCGCTGGTTGTTTCTTCGATTATGATTGGGGTTATTACCTATATCAGTGTGCTGGAGCGGAGGAAGGAGATCGGAATCCTGCGGGCGATGGGCGCATCGCGTCACAACGTGGCGCAGGTGTTCAATGCCGAAACCTTCATCACAGGTATTCTGGCCGGGGGCATCGGTGTCGGCGTCACATTGCTGCTGACGATCCCGATCAATGCACTGATTGTTCATGTGACCGGTCAGGAGATACATGCGGCACTGCCGCCGGCAGCGGCGCTGATGCTGATCGCGCTCAGTGTGGCGCTGACCATGTTTGCCGGTCTGATTCCGTCCCGGAAGGCATCCAGAAGTGATCCGGTGACGGCACTGCGAAGCTGATTTACTGTATAAAGCCGTCGTCAAGCCGATAATCTTAAGGAAGCGCTGGAAAATGGGAAGATCCCGCAGGAGTAGCTCATGGAAAATGCCACCCGGATCTGCCGGATGGCACTGGAATTAAGCGGCGCACGGCCTGCGGGAGAACAGTCAGACTGATCCTGCTTTCGTCTGTTTCCGGTACTGCAGCGGCGTCACCCCGTATTGTTTCTTAAATACATTCTGAAAATAGGATTGGCTGGAGAAGCAGAGAAAGTTGCTGATCTCGGTCAGACTTTTTTCGCTGTAAGTCAGGAGGCTCTTGGCTTCCTCCAGCTTGCATCTCATGATATATGCTCCCATATTGATTCCAAGCTCATTTTTAAAATGCTTCATCATATAGGAACTGCTGCGGTTGACGCTGGCTGCGGCGTCTTCGACGGAAATGGATTCGTTGGTATGCTCCCGGATGTAGGTCATACACTTGTAGACGTCGGGGGAGATGCCGTCCGGGATGTGATGCTCGCCAGAACGCTGGCAGAAATCCATGAGCATAACGTACTGAAGCTGATTGATCCGTTCGATCTTGGTCATCTGTTCGCATTCCTGTATGTAGTAATCCATGAGCTGATAGGTCTTTTCCACGTCCACGCCGCCGGGAATAGCACCCATCATTCCGGCTTTTGTCACCACGGAGATAAATACATTCTTTGCATGGCGCAGGGGAGAAGCCGCCATTTTCCCCTCTTTTAAGGGCTGTCTTGTGGCGCTCAGGAATTTCTTCAGCTTTTCTGTATTTCCCTCTTTGACGAGCTGATATAATTCCAGTTCGAAATAATAGGAATTGTGCGTGTTTTCTTCTTCCTGATCCTTTGCCATACGGCCGGTCTGCTGCTCTTTCCGGCTTCTGATATCAAGGTCATTCTCTGAGAAGAACTTTCCCATATCGACTGTCTTGTGGTTGAGGCATTGGTGCAGAAGCGCAAGATACTGGGCAAACTGCGTCTGGCTGAGGCACGGCACTGCATATATCATTTCAACAAACTGTTCGCGCTGTTCCAGAGATATGGCAGCGCCTTTTACAGCCTGACGGATGATCTCATCCGTGACGGGAACGCTGAAAACGGGACCGAGGATCAGGTCATATCCGGTGCCCTCGATCATGATGCGGCCGTATTCGATATCCGGGTAATCCCCACAGAAGCAGGGATTGTTCTCCTCATTCATAGGAAACTGTTCCCGGTAATATACAGGAGTTGTACCGAGAATATCATTCAAAGAGGAGTATATGGCATGATCATTTTTGGTCAGAGCTACCGGGATATTTGTGGCTGAAAAAAAATTTCTGCACAGGGCAATGTAGTCCATTTCCATAATGCATCTCTTCCTTTTCTTTTTTCTTATCCATTATCTTACAATTTCAGAAAGAATATTGCAATATTTGAAACCTGTCTGATGTTAAGATGCAGTCAATGAAGTTACAGTGTGAACTGTAACTTAATAATAGCTGTCAGGCAGGAGGAAAATACGATGAAACAGCACATACGCATCCACAAAGCGGAGCCGAACCGGGGAATCCTCGATTATTCCCATCTTCTGGACGCCCCGGCGGGAAAGCACGGGTTCGTGGAGACGAGGAAAGGACATCTCTATTTTGAGGACGGCACAAGGGCGAGATTCTTAGGATTCAACGTGGCGGCACGTTCCAACACGCCGGACCACGAGACGGCGGATAAGATGGCAGAGCGCTTTGCCAGCATGGGCGTCAATATCATCCGCCTGCATGCGGCGGACGCCCCGGTGGGGGATGAGCCGGGAAGCTGGAGCAGCTGCAGGGAGGCTCCGCTTCTTGACTATGCATCGGGCACAAGTAGGAGATTCAACCCCGAGGGGCTTGACCGCTTCGACTACTTTGCCGCGAAGCTGAAAGAGAAGGGAATCTATCTGCATATCGACCTGATCGTGGCGCGGGAATTTCAGGAGGCGGACGGGCTGGACTATCTTGGCGGCGCGCCGTCCTGCATCAAGCGGTACTGCATGTACAACGAGCGTATGATCCAGCTGCAGAAAGAGTACGCAAAAGAGCTTCTCTGTCATGTGAACCCCTATACCGGCATGGCGCTGATCGACGACCCGGCGGTGGTGACGATCCAGATCAACAACGAGGACACGGCGATCAAGGGAAATATGGGCGGCGACGCGGGAGAGGAGATGAAACCCTACCGCGAAGAGGTGCAGAAGCGCTTCAATGAGTTCCTGTTGATGAAATATTACACGAGGGAGCGTCTCAAAGAGGCGTGGACTCATGACGGATGCTGCGCCCTGAGCGAGGAAGAGGATCCGGTGCAGGGAACTGTGCGGGGGATCGAGGGAAGCTTTTATCAGCCTGTGAACGACCCGCAGGGGCAGTGGGATGCGGCGGAAGGTCCGGCGAGATATGCAGACTTTATGGAATTCGGGATCTATATGAACCGGAAATTCTATCAGGATATGAAAGACTATATCCATTCACTGGGGGCGAAAGTACCGATTGTTACCAGCAACCTGATCGCCGGGGCGGCGGACGTATACGGACATACGGACGGGGATCTGATGGAGAACAACTGCTATTTCAACCATCCGCTCCTCCCTTTCCAGAACAATACCTATCTGGTGGCAGGTCCGACGGAGTATGTGTCCGCGAATCCGCTGACCATGCAGAAAGGAATCGGCTCTATGGCGACCACGCTTTTAAGCCTGGGCTCCGTAGCTGTGGTGAACGGGAAGCCGTTCATGCTCAGCGAATGGAACGAGTACGGTCTGCATCCCTTCCACTCCACAGCCTTTGTACAGACTATTGCATACGCCTGCTTAAACGACTGGGACGGCCTGATCCTGTACAACCACCATACTTCTGAGAAATGGGACGACCAGCCGGCGGACGAGATCCTGAATGTATTTGACGCATACAATGACCCGGCGGTGGTGTGCCAGTGGGGATTCATGGCTTCCGTATTCTTGAAAGGTCTGGTGTCCGTGGCAGAGCACTGTGTGGATGTGGTATATACGCAGAACGACCTGAAGTCGCTGCCCATGTTCCACTCCATGCCGATGACATTTTTCCCGTACATCACCTCTATGAGAAATGTGTTCCTGGACGGCGGGGACAGATATCAGGGAAACGCGGACGTGGCGGTAAATGCCGGATTCTTCAACGGAGCGGATCTCTCTGATGCAGAGCACGGCGTATATTATGCATGGACGGAATACAGGGACGCATTCCGCAGATATAAAGATGAAATCCGCCTGAAGAAAGCGGCGAAAGATACGAGGGAGATCTGCCCGGGCGTTCATCTGGGAGAGAAAGCGCTTGTGTTTGACAAGATCGCAGAGACGTCGGAGGGCGGAGATTACCGGAACCTGGCGAAGATCATGGACGGTGCCATGAAAGAGTGGGGCGTTCTCCCGGAAGGCGCAGGATATGTGAATGGGAAACTGATCTCGGATACAAAAGAGATCGTCTTTGATCCGGATCATGCACGGTTTGCTGTACATACGCCGTACTGCGGCTGCTTCAGCGGCGCGCCGGAACGGAAGATCCGGTTGTCAGACCGGATAACCGTGGAATCGGAAAATGAAAGGATCACCCTCGCGCTGATCGCAAAAGATGAGGTGCGGCTTGACGGGGCGAAAGAGTATATCCTGACGGCAATGGGAACTACCGGCATGGATGAGACTGTATATGGTCAGGGTCCGGAGATGATGGGGATCTCCTTCGCCGCAGTGGAATTCAAAGGAAAGCTCTACGCTGAGACGCTCGAGGGCTGCATCTGTGTAAAAGCAGAGGAAGCGAAGCTTGAGATCTTAAGTCCGGTAGGCGAAGTGATCGCAGAAATTCACGGGGAGAAGTGCGGGGATGAAGTCCGGTTCGCACTGGACGGCTCCGTACCGGGGATCCAGTATCGGATCGTTCTGGGATAAGCGCAGCAATCAAAAAACGGAAATTATAAAACCGGGATTATGAAAAGCACCGATCATAAAAACAGTAGACAGGGGAGTTACAGAAACGATGAGTGTTGAGACGAAACAGGCAGAGGACAGAAAACTGTATGAGTTCACGGAAGACGGGAACAGCTGCCGGATCTATGAGCCGGGGACGCCCCGGTACTGGTACAATTACCTGTGGAATGAGGACCGCTACTGCGCCCAGATTTCCCAGGTGGGACACGGACGCAGTTATTATCTCAGCGAGAAGGCAGAGATGTGCATGATCAACCGGGATGACGCCAGGTACGTCTATCTGCGGGACGATGAAAACAACGAGTGCTGGAACATCGGTGCCGGGCCGCTGAATACAGAGGTGGAGGATTACTGCTGTACCCACAGCATCGGGCATTCCCTGATCCGCTCAAAGAAGAACGGCGTCGAGGGGAGCTGGCGGATCTTTGTGCCTAAAAAAGGGCATCACGAGGTATGGACGCTGAAACTGAAAAATACGGCGGAAGAAAAAAAGCATCTCAGCGTATTTTCCGCAGTCAGCTTCTATCTGGAGGGATTTTCCTATCCAAGATATTATGAAATGTACCGCTGCATGCAGACAAGATTTGACCGGAAGTTAAACGGCGTCTACTGCGCTTCCGCCCATCCCTTTGCACCCCACGGACTGTACAACGGCTTTCTGGCTTCTTCGGAACTGGTGTACGCATGGGACGGGGATCTGACGAAATTCTGCGGGACGACCAGTACGCTGACGCTGCCGGACGCATCCGCCTGCGCGCTGTTCCAGAGACCGGATGTGGTCATGCAGGGGAGAGACTGTACAGATTCGGAGGCGTCCCTGTTTATCCTGGGCGGCGTGCTGCAGCATAAGATCACATTGAAGCCCGGAGAGGAAAAAGAGATCCGGGTCGTATTCGGGATCAGCGCCTCCTGCGAGGAAGCCTGCCGGACGATGGAACGGTATGCGGACAAGGAAAGCACAGAACAGGAGTGGAGGGAGGCGGAAGCATACAATTATGAGAAGATCCGCTCTCTCTCGGTGAAGACGCCGGATGAGAAGATCAACCACATCATGAACAACTGGGTGAAAAAGCAGGCGGATTTCTGTATCGTCGGGAAGAAAGGCGTGAGAGACAACCTGCAGATCGCGGTGGGACTTTTAAATTACCGTCAAGAGAAAGCGCAGGAAGAGATCCTGGAGTGCCTGCGGCATCAGTTCCGGGACGGACACGGTGTGCTCACATGGTATCCCTATGACGATACGCGCTACTCCGACCAGCCCTTCTGGATCATCTGGGCAGTGTGCGAGCTGATCAAGGAGACAGGCGACTGTTCGCTCCTTACGGAAAGCGTGGAGTGGCAGGACGGCGGCGGGGCGTCCGTGCTGGAACATGTAAAAGCGGCAGTGGACCGTCTGATCCTCGATAAAGGAAAACATGGTCTGGTGAAGATTTATTTTGCCGACTGGAACGACGCGCTCAATGTCACGGATGATCCAGAGGCGGAGTCTGTGATGCTGTCCCATCAGTTCTGCCTGGCGCTGCGGGAGCTGGCACGGCTGATGGAGTATGCAGGGGATCAGGGATATGCCCGTTCCCTGAGAGAAGAATATGGTAAATTGAAAGCAGATATCAACAAGTATGCATGGGACGGAAACTGGTATGCAAGGGCTTTGAGCGAGAAGGGAAATATAGGAAGCAAAGAGAGCCGGGGCAGCAGGATCTACCTGAACGCCCAGACATGGGCGGTGCTCGCCGGCGTGGCGGACGGAGAGAATCTGCCGAAAGTTCTGGAAGCGGTGGACGGTATGGAACAGGATTTCGGGTTCCCGCTGAACCTTCCGCCTTACCTGAAGTACGATCCTCATGTGGGGCGGATGTCCGGTATGCTGCCGGGGCTCTTTGAGAACGGCGGCGTGTATTGCCATGCCACAGGCTTCAAGATCCTGATGGACTGCTGCGCAGGCAGGGGAACGAAAGCGATAGAGACGTTAAAGAAGATCATGCCGGACAGTGAGAAGAACCCGTCCGCGCGGTCCGGAGCAGAGCCCTATGTGTTTACCAACTGCTATTCCACCAATCCGGGATATTACGGAAAATCCTACCAGTCCTGGACTACCGGGACGTCCGCATGGTGCCTGATGGGACTGTATGAAGGCATAATGGGCGTGAAGCGGGATTATGAGGGGCTTCGGATCTCGCCCTGTTTCCCGGCAGAGTGGGAAGAGGCGGAAGTGACGAGACATTTCCGGGGATCGGACTACCATATCGTGATCCGCAACCCGGAACGGATCGAAAACGGGAAGCCGGTGATCCTGGCGGACGGGAAACCATGCGACAGGGAGACACTCCCGGTCTATGGAGACGGCAGGATACATGAGATCGAAGTCCTGCTGAGATAAGGAAAAAAGAATACAGGCGTCCGCATTGAAAATATTTTAAAGAATGATGGAAATTACAATTCTGAGGATTATTTTGCAATAATTTTGAAACGTAAATAGATATAGTAATGACCAAAGAGAGCGGAACAGATCAAAAGTCCGCAGAGAATAATAAATTTTCCGAAGGCACGCCCTGAATTCAGGCAGCGATGGGGACAGGCATTGTGCGGCGGACGCATCGGAGACAGGAGGAGAGGAAAGATGACAAAAGACAAGAACGCACCCCGGTATGACAATCAGGGGGCAAGGCGCGTTATGCGCAAAAGAGATTATCTGTCAGATTTCAGCGGCCAGCTGGCGCTGGGACTGATGGCAAATATCGTGGGACAGTTAAACTACTTTTATACGGATAAAGTAGGGCTGGCGGTAGGAAGCGTCGGCATTATACTGGCAATTTCAAAAGTGATCGACGCATTTACGGACGTCATCGCGGGAAATATGATCGATCATTCAAAGGGCGGAGACCATAAGTATTTTAGATGGATCCTCCCACAGATCATACCGGCTGCGGCTATCGTTCTGCTGATGTTCACTGTTCCGATCCAGGCAGGGCAGATCCCGGGCGTGATCTACGCACTGGTGACAAACCTGATCTTGTCCGCCGGATTGTATACATTTATCGCAACTCCGTTTGCAGCGGTCATGACGGTCCGTACACGGAGCTTAAGCGAGAGGGGGAGCATCGGGCTGTTCCGTGCGATCGCTAACTACGGTGCGGGAATGCTCATCTCCATCCTGACGATCCCGGTGACAAATATGCTGGGCGGAACACAGTCCGCATGGATCAAATACGGCGTAGTGTTGGCAGTGCTCGTGCTTGTCCTGTTCGTGATATGCTGCTGCAACGGCATGAAGTCAAAGTTCGCATGTGATTATGAGGAAGAAAAGGCAGACGGACAGCCGGAGGAAGAGGAAGAGCCGGTGCCGTTTAAAGAAGCGATGACAATGCTTCTGAAAAACAAATACTGGGTGATCATCCTGCTGTTCAATCTGATCACGAGTATCACAACCGGGATCTCAGCATCCGGCGGTACATATTACTGTAAATGGATCTTTGGCAATGATAACCTTGTTGGATTGATTGGCGCAGTAGGATTGCTGGCAACGGTCGTCGGATTCGTGCTTTCCAAGCCGATCATTGCAGGGCTCGGGATCAAGAGAACGATTTCCATCGGGCTTCTCGGAGCAGCATTATTTGCAGGTATCCGCTGCTTTGTACCGACAAACTTTGCAGTCTATGTAGTCACAAGTCTTCTGGGAAGCTTCGTGCAGATTCCGATGATGAGCCTGTATGGCGTTCTGACTTCCATGACTATCGATTACAACGAGTGGAAATATGACAAGAAGCTGGTGGCAATGTCCGGCGGCGCCATCGGATTCGGAAGCAAAGTTGGAAACGGCCTGGGAGCGGCGATCCTGTCCGGGTTCCTTGCCATCGGCGCATATGACGCCACACTGGAAGTGGCTTCTACATCCATGACCTATTCCATCTACGGATTTTCAAACTATCTTCCGGTGGCGATCAATCTGATCATGTTTGTGATCTTCCGGAAGTTCGACCTGGAAGAGAAGCTGCCGAAGATGAGAGAAGAGATCGCAGCGCGCAGGGCTGCAAAGAGCGAGGCAAAATAAGAGATATATTTGAAACGGGCTGACCGCCCTATAGAGAAAGAGCAGACTAAGTAAGCCGGCGCTTCCGGAGAGACCGGAGCGCCGGCTTTTTCGGTAAAAGGAGGATGACAGAATGAAGATTTACGATTTCAGGATCGAATACAGAGAAGGGCCGAAAGGGCTTGCGGTGAGGATCCCCCGCTTTTCGTGGAAGATCGCATCGGGTGAGAAGAATGTGGTTCAGACTTCATGGCAGATCATTGTGGACTGCGGCGGAAGCTGCGTCTGGGACAGCGGGAAAGTGGAAAGCGATCAGTCCGTTCTCGTCCCCTACGGCGGACCGGAGCTTGAAGAAGAAAAGGAGTACCGGGTATTCCTGCAGATCACGGATAATCACGGCAGCAGCGCGCAGGCAGAGTCGGTCTTTACTACAGGCATCTTTGACATCGCACATTTCCGGGCAGAGATGATCACGCACGATTTTCCGAAAGAAGAGACGGCGTGTCCGGTCTTTTTCCACAGATTTGAGTTGGAAAAGCCAGTGAAGTCAGCGTATCTCTATGCGACAGCCTATGGAGTATATGAGGCGTATGTAAACGGGAAGAAAGCGGGAGACGCATACATGGCTCCCGGTTGGACAGATTACCACAAGATCCTCCAGTATCAGTTTTATGATGTGACAGAAGAACTGAGGAACAATACCGGGGAGAACCTGCTGGAGCTGACTGTGGGGAACGGCTGGTACAAGGGAATCTTAAGCTTCGACTGCAAACCGGATCGGTACGGCAACCGAACCGCTGTGTGGGCGGAGCTTCATGTCACCTATGAGGACGGCACAGGTGAGGTGATCGCGACGGATGAAACGTGGCAGGTGCGCACAGGCCCGATCCGGTACAGCGAGATATACAACGGCGAGACCATCGATACGAATGCGCCGGAGATCCGGGTAGGCAGCGTATCGGTTGTGTCGGAGTTTGACCCGGTAGTACTGACGCCCCAGGTCAACGAACCGGTGCGGGTAACGGAACGGCTGGAAGCGAAGCGGGTGTTCACGGATCCGGCGGGAAACGTCCTTGTAGATTTCGGGCAGAACCTGACCGGTCTGGTGGAGATCCGGATCAAAGGAGAAGCGGGGCAGAAGATCACGGTCCGTCATGCGGAAGTTCTCGATAAAGACGGCGTATTCTATCCGGATACCCTGCGCACGGCAAAGTCCGAGGATACGTATATTTTAAACGGGGAAGAGCAGGTGCTGATGCCTCACTTTACGTTCCACGGATTCCGCTATGCGGCTGTGACAGGCATCAAGGATCCGAAGCCGGAGATGTTTACCGCCTGCGCGATGCATTCGGATATGAGAAAGACTGGTGATTTCCACTGTTCCAATGAAAAAGTCAATCAGCTCCAGAGCAATATTACATGGAGCCTGAGAGATAACTTCTTCGACATTCCTTCCGACTGCCCCCAGAGAGACGAGCGGCTGGGATGGATGGGAGACGCCCAGGTGTTTTCCTGGACGGCGGCGTTCAACCGGGAGACGGCGCTGTTCTTTACCAAGTGGATGCGGGACGTATCAGCTGCCTCTTCCCTGGAACAGGGTGTCCCTCATATCGTGCCGGATATACAGGGGACTTACAGCTCCGCTGCATGGAGCGATGCGGCAGTCATCATCCCGTGGGTGGTCTATCAGACTTACGGCGATGTGCGGATATTAGAGGAAAACTGGAAGTGCATGCACGAGTGGGTGGATTACATCCATAACCATGTCAATGAGAACGGACTGTGGATGAGCGGTTACCAGTACGGCGACTGGCTGGCGCTTGACCGGGAGATGGGCGATAAGAGCGTGGGGGCCACGGATGTCTATCTGGTGGCGAACGCCTACTATATCTATGTGACCGATCTGGTAGCTAAGACCGCCCGGACGCTGAAAAAACTGGGAGAAGCGGCCTACTATGAAGTACTCAGAGATGAGACGCTGAAGTCATTCCGGGAGGAGTATTATACATCGAGGGGGCGCATCGTCAGCGAGACACAGACCGGGTGCGTTCTGTCCCTGCACTTCGGGCTTGCAAAGGAAAAAGACAGGGAGACGATCACGAAAGCACTGGTCACGAATATCGAGAACCACAAGAACCATCTGACGACAGGATTCGTGGGAACGCCTTATCTGTGCCACGCCCTTTCGGACAACGGCGCCCATGATACGGCATCCGTCCTGTTTATGAAAGAAGACCTGCCTTCATGGCTCTACGCGGTCAGGAAAGGAGCAACCACGCTCTGGGAGAGATGGGACGCGATTCTGCCTGACGGGACCATGCAGGATCCGGGATTAAACTCCATGAACCACTATGCCAACGGAGCCATCGGGGACTGGATGTACCGGAAGATCGGCGGCATTAACCAGATCGAAGCGGGATATCACAGATTCTATATCAGACCCAAGTTCGTACAAGGAATCGAGGAGGCGCACACAGGACTGGAATCCCCTTACGGGAAAATCGTCTCCTACTGGAGCTGCCGGAAAGGAAAGATCCGTGTGGAAGTGCAGATACCGGCAAACACCACGGCAGTCCTGTATCTGCCGGAAAAGGAAGAGGCGCTGGAACTCGGTTCGGGAACTTACAGCTATGAATATGAGACAGCGACTTGCCTGAGAAAACTTAAGTTTACAATGGACAGCAAGCTGGGAGAGATCCTGGCAGAGCCCCTTGGCATGGAAATGATGGAACAGATGGTGCCGGATCTTGTGCACAATCCAATGATCGAATATGCGAAACGGATGACACTCTCAGAAGGCATCAGCTCCGAGCCGGAGATCCGTTCGGTCTACGAGGCGGTCCTAAAAGCGCTGAACGGGCAGCCGGAAGATTGATAAGCCGGAAAAATGAGAATGAGCAGAAGGTAGAAGAAAGATGAGCAGAGAGAGAGAATACAGAGTCACAGGATACAGAAACACGACAAAAAGCCCGGCGGAGCGGGCAAGGGAGCTTTTGGCGGAGCTTACGCTGGAGGAAAAGATGGCGCAGCTTACTTGCATCTTCCCCTTTGGAGACAGTTTTGACGATAAGGAACAGCAGGCGGAAGAGATGCCTTACGGGACCGGTCAGGTGAGCACGTTGGAGATGCGGAGGATCCGCACACTGGACGAAGCGGCGGCGTGGCAGCGGAAGATGCAGGAGACGGTTATGGCGCAGAGCCCTCACCACATCCCGGCGATTTTTCATATGGAAGGACTGTGCGGCGGATTCATCCAGGAGAGCACCAGCTTCCCGTCAGGGATCGCCCGGGGTTCCGGATGGGATCCCAAGCTGGAGGAGAAAATCGCGCGGACCGTGGCAGAGCAGGAGGCTGCCTGCGGGATCACTCATATCCTTGCCCCGGTGCTTGACATTTCCCGGGATTCCAGAATGGGCAGACAGGGGGAGACTTACGGGGAAGACCCGGCTCTTGCCTCTGCCCTTGGAGCGGCATATACAAGGGGTGTGCAAACCACACAGGCGGGCGGCAGGAAGCCGGAGAGCGTGGCGAAGCATTTCCTCGGATTCCACAATTCCCAGGGCGGGATCCACGGAAGCCAGAGCGATACGCCGCCCCGGCTTCTGGAGGAAATCTACGGGAAGCCGTTCCAGGCTGCAATCACGGAATCCGGGTTAAAAGGCATCATGCCCTGCTACAATTCCATCGACGGAGAGCCTGCATCCGTCTCCCACCGTCTTCTGACAGAACTTCTGCGGGAGAGGATGGGGTTCGACGGACTGGCTGTCAGCGATTACGGCGGGATCAGCAATGCCCATGAAGTGCAGCGTATCGGGGAGACTCTGGGAGAGACCGGACTGCTGGCCATGGAGGCGGGGATGGACATGGAGATGCCGAAAGCCGCCGGTTATGGAGAAGAACTAAAGGAAATGTTCCGCAGCGGACAGGCGGATATGGAACTTCTGGACCGAACGGTGCTGCGGGTGCTGGAAGCCAAATTCCGTATGGGGCTCTTTGAGCATCCTTTTGCAGCGGATGGGGAAGAACTGCACAGAATCTTCGATAAGTCAGAGGGGGAGGAACTGTCGCTGCAGTCCGCAAGAGAGTCCATGATCCTTCTGAAAAATAACGGAGTGCTTCCCCTGTCAGGGAAGATACGGAAGCTGGCTGTCATCGGCCCCCATGCGGGCTGCGCACGGAAGTTCTTCGGGGGATACACCCATCTGTGCATGATGGAGTCGGTCTATGCCGTGAAAAGCTCCATCGCAGGAGTGGAGGACAGCCCGGAGTCAGGACGGCTGGATACAGAACCGGTGAAAGGCGATGCACAGCCAGGTCAGTCCGGGATATCCGGCAGTGCGGTGCTGCCTGACGGGGAGAAGGTGGAGTATGTGCCGGGGACGCAGATCCAGTCTGATGAGACGAAGCTCTTCGATGATATCCTGTGTCTGCAGAAACCGGGATGCAGAAGTCTGTTGGAAGAACTGAAACTGCGGATGCCGGACACGGAAATACTGTATGCTTATGGTTACCCGGTGGCGGGAACGGACGAAAGCGGATTCAAGGAAGCACTGAAAGCAGTGGAGGAAGCCGACGTAGTGATCCTGACACTGGGAGGAAAGCACGGCACCTGTTCCATGGCGACCATGGGAGAAGGCGTGGACGCTGCAAATATCAATCTGCCGGAATGCCAGGATGCGTTTATCCGGGCAGCGGCGGCATATGGAAAGCTTCTGATCGGCGTCCACTTTGACGGCAGGCCGATCTCCAGCGATATGGCGGACCGGTATCTGGATGCGATCGTGGAGGCGTGGAGCCCGGCGGAGTCCGGGGCGCAGGCAGTGGCAGACGTCCTGCTTGGTGTATACAATCCTGGCGGAAAACTGCCCGTATCCGTGGCATATAACGCGGGACAGATCCCGGTCTTTTATAACCATCCCAACGGATCGGCATGGCATCAGCAGGAAAGCATCGGGTTCGTCAACTACGTGGATCTGCCCCATACGCCGAGATACTGCTTCGGGCACGGGCTGTCCTACACCAGATTTTCTTATGGGGATCTGGAGATTAATAAAGCAGAAGTGGAGCCGGACGGGGAAGTCACGATCCGATGTACGGTAGAAAACGCCGGAGACCGGGCAGGCGACGAGGTGGTGCAGCTCTATCTGCGGGACCGCTTCGCCAGCATGACAAGACCGGTGAAAGAACTTGCAGGATTCTGCCGGATCCACATAGAGCCGAAAGAGAAGATCCGGGTGACATTTACGGTAAAAGCAGATCAGACGGCGTTCCTTGACAGAGAAATGCGCTGGAAAGTGGAGCGCGGAGATATTGATGTGGAGATCGGAAGCTCTTCCGAAGATATCCGTTTAACAGGAGAATTCCGAATCACGCAGGACCGGCAGATCAATGGGGCGGAGCGGACATTTTACGCTGGAGTCGAGACGGAAGCGACAAGGTAGAAGAAGACAGGAGAAACACTGGAGAAGGTCCGCCGGTCTGATGCCGGCGGCCAGAAGGAGCAGACATGGACAGAAAGTTGATTGCGAGAAAGATTGCGGAGGAATCTATCGTTCTGCTGAAAAATGACGGTCGTCTTCTGCCCTTTGAAGAGGGGAAGATGGTTGCCTTTTTCGGAAGAACGCAGATCGGAACGCTGTATTCAGGGAACGGGTCCGGCGGCGCAAATGTGGCGGGCTGCGGCACGATCCTGGAAGAGTGCGAGAAGTGCGGACTTACCACGGAGCCTCTGCTGAAAGGTTTTTATCAATATAAATCAGAGACAGAACCGGTGACGAAACAGGACGAGTTTGACTGGACAAAGGTTAGCGAGATGGTGAACAGCGGAATCATGTACGAGATCTTCGGGAAATACCGCCAGCCCCTTGAAGAGTATGAAGTGCCGGGAACGCTGATCTATCAGGCGGCGGAGAAAACAGATACCGCGGTGCTTGTCATCGGCAGGAATTCCGGCGGAGAAGAGTGCGACCGGCATGTCACGGAAGACTATTACCTGACAGAAACAGAAGAAAAGCTGGTGAAAGAGGTGTGCACCCATTTTGCAAACATAGCGGTCATCCTCAACGTAAACGGCCTGATCGATCTGTCGTGGATCGGGAAATATCCGGAGATCAAAAGCCTGATCTTTTTAGGAATCCCCGGAGAAGAAGGAGCAGCAGCACTGGCGGAGATCCTGACCGGACAGGTGAACCCTTCGGGGAAAATGGCAGTGACCGTGGCGGAGCATTATGACGATTACCCGTCGGCAAAATATTTCTCATGGGACAAAGAACATCTGGATCAGATCGCGGACTACGAAACATACGGGCTTTCGGCGGAAGAAAACGGGAGCAGGGGATTTGCGAAAAGCCCGGTGACTTTGTACTGGGAGGATATCTATGCAGGCTATCGGTATTTTGACACCTTTGGGAAACCTGTCCTTTACCCATTTGGCTTCGGCCTTACCTATACCTCTTTTGAGATCAGCACTTCCGGGATGAAGAAGACCGCTGACGGAATAGAGGTCACTGCAAGAGTAAGGAATACCGGGGACAGGGCGGGAAAGGAAGTCGTCCAGCTCTATCTGTCCATATGTGGTCAGGAGAATGAAGACGGGCAGGTGTATACGATAGAGCGCCCGTATCAGGAGCTGAAAGGATTTGAAAAGACGTCCCTGCTGGCTCCGGGCAGAACAGAGACTCTGCGGATTCTCATCCCGTGGCGGGAGCTGGCTGTCTATGATGAGAAGCGGGCAGCGTGGGTAATCAATGAGGGCGCATATCTCCTGCGGATGGGGAACTCATCTGCAGATACTTTTCCGGCAGGTAAAATCTGTGCGGATAAAACAATCCTCGTGGAACAGTGTGCGAACCGTCTGGGAATCGCGGAATGCAACAGAGGGAAAGTGGAGTTTTTGACACGGAAAGGACAGAGGGCAGGAAAGAGCACAGAACAGAATGCAGGGCAGAGGGCAGAGTCGAACGAAGCGCGGGAAGCGGCGGATATTCACAGGATGAGCGGAAAGTCTGTGCTTCATATCGCGGCGGAAGATGTCTGTGGAGGATCAGAAGGTCTCTCCCCAAAATCGGAAGGAGTCCATGTGATAAGAGAGAATCCGGCTGACAGGGAAATGCCGCTGTCGGAGACAGAGCGCAGAGAGAAACTTTCAGATCTCTCCGTTGAAGAACTCTCCGCTCTCTGTGTGGGCTACGGCCCGGGAACTCCTTTTGCCGCGGTGGGCGATCGGAGCGATCCGTCCACGATCTTTGACGAGGCGGGGAATCCGCTGACGACCAACAGCCACCCCACCGGCTATCCGGGATACGTTTCCCCGGCCATTGAGCGGAAAGGGATTGAGTCCGCTTTCTATAAAGACGGACCGGCCGGGATCGGCGGGATCGCATGGCCCACGGAGATGCTGATCGCCTGCTCTTTCGACCGCAGGATTTGGCGGATGTTCGGGAAAGCTGTTGGTGAAGAGTGCAAAGAGCAGCAGGTGAATGTATGGCTTGCTCCGGCGGTAAATCTCCACCGGGATCCTCTGTGCGGCAGGAACTTTGAGTATTTTTCCGAGGATCCCCTTCTGACGGGAATCTGCGCTTGCGAAGTGGCGCAGGGTGTGCAGGAGCAGCCGGGCGTCATTGTGTGCCCGAAGCATTTTGCAGCCAATGAGCAGGAGACCTTCCGAAGAGGAAACGCCGGGAGAAAGGTGGACGCCGTGGATTCCATCTTGACGGAGCGTGCAGCGCGGGAACTGTATCTGAAGCCCTTTGAAATGCTGGTACGGCAGGCGAAGATCGCCTGCATCATGACCTCTTTTAACAAGATCAACGGAACTTTTACAGGTGGAAGCAGGGATCTTTGCACCTATATCCTCAGGAAAGAATGGGGATTTGAAGGGGCTGTGGTGACAGACTGGGGCGATATGGACGTCGTGGTGGACGGTGCGGATGCCGTGGCTGCAGGGAATGATATTGTTATGCCGGGCGGACCTCCGGTGATCCGCCAGATTCTAAAAGGATATGAGGAAGGAAGAGTGAGCCGGGAAGAAATGGAGACGGCGGCAGGACATTTACTTCGAATGCTCCGAAGAATTCAGAGAATGCAGAAATGAAAGTATGGGACAACAAATATACAATACCGTTAAAAATTCAGGGATCATGAATATCGTGGCGGGAGCCTTTGCAATCGCTGTCGGCATATCGGCTCTGGTGAGCGGTATCCGGCTCCTGGCTGCCCGGACAAAGATCCTGTTTTAGGGAGTCTATTGGATGAACGAATTCCGTTTTATGGGACATTACTTTTAACAGCAAGGCTTATAGGAATGTTATTTAGCACCTCCTGATAATGCAGACTGGACAGCAGTATTCGGGGAAGATGCGGGAGAGATTTTCTCCGCATGGTATTTTGCAACTGCTCTGGAGCGGATTGCATCAGCCGGAAGGAAAGAGTATCCTCTGCCCTGCTATGCCAATGTATGGTTGAAGCAGTTCCCGTGGTATGCAGGCTCTTACCCGTCGGGAGGACCTGTGGAAGATATGCTCTGGGTGTGGAAAGCAGCGGCGCCGTCACTGTTTACGATCGGTCCGGATATCTATGTATCCTATGTGCCGATAATCATGGAGAAGTATACCCGCCCGGACAATCCCCTTGTGATCCCGGAGGTGCGAAAAGACGCTGTCACGGCATCCTACGCTCTCTATGCTTACCTGAACTGCCATGCCCTGTGCTATGCTCCGTTCGGGATTGAAGACCTGTGGCAGGAAGAGCTCGACGTGATCCCGAAGGAAGTGACGGAAGCGCTGAATATAGACCCGCTTTCGTTTGATATAACAGGAACGAAAGAGACGCTGGGGGAAGTATATCGGCTCCTTGATGAGATCAGACCTCTGTATCTTAAGTACAGGGGAACAACCCATCTGAAGTGTTTCCTGAAAAAGTCGGAAGGAGAGCAGGGATGTTACCTGAGATTTAAATCTTACGATATGGAGATCAGGTATCTGCCGCAGCAGAATGGAATGCCGGCAGCAGCAGGGGCTGTGTTTGAGCTGGATGAAAACAATTTCCTGCTCGTGGGGATGATGTGCAATGTCTGCATCCATACTAAACCCGGGGATCATCAAAGGGCGGATTTCCTGAGAAAAGAAGCAGGAACATTCAAAAATGGGAAATGGGTATGCAGGCAGAGGCAGAACGGCGATGAGAAGATAGTGACTATGCTGTACGATGTCCCGGAATGTGTGGAAATAGAATTGTTTAAATATTAGTCTGTATAACGAAAGATACAGTTTGTTAAAAAATAAGGCATAGACATTCAGATTTTTCTCCGGTCTGCTTTCTGTGAAAGTTTCTGGCTGGAAGCTCCTTATGATAGGACAGCTCACAATATTTGCAACTATAATAATATTGCTGGTATCAAAAAAACTATCGGTGCTGTGATGAGACTCTTCTTAACCGGACTCGGAAACGGACCGGTCTTTCCCAATATGACCCATCTAACCCCAATCCAGTATAAATAGGGAACCTCGAAAATCGAAATTGGAGAAAAGCTGCTTGCGCATATTGTGTTTACCACTGGAATGTGGTAAACTCTCAGCAATGCATTTGAAAATATCATGCTATGTATCTGAATTTGTAATAATAACATTGCCGGAAGATTTGGAACAGGCGGGTTTTCGTGCATGTATCAGGATCTTACACAGAAATGAGGGAGAGAAATGACAAGTTCACAGGTTGGAATTCTGATCGTCATGATCGTGTACCTGCTCGGTATGCTGGCGATTGGATTCGTGGTGGCAAAACAGAATGAGAATATCAGTGATTTTTACCTCGGAGGCAGAAAGCTCGGGCCGATTGTGACCGCAATGAGTGCGGAAGCCTCGGATATGAGCTCCTATCTTCTGATGGGACTTCCGGGACTGGCTTATCTGTCCGGTATGGCTGATGTAGGGTGGACCTGTATCGGTCTTGCTGCGGGAACCTATATCAACTGGCTGCTCGTCGCGAAAAGGATTCGGCGCTACACTGCCAGGACGGGTTCGATCACGATTCCGGATTTCTTTTCAGACCGCTACAAGGATAAGCACAGGGCGCTGATGATGATCGCGGCATGCATCATTATCATTTTCTTTATTCCGTACACCGGCTCCGGTTTTGCTGCGTGCGGAAAGCTTTTTTCCAGCCTGTTTTCGGTAGATTATCACATCGCGATGGTGATCAGCGCAGCGGTTATCATTTCCTATACGCTGACCGGCGGTTTCCTTGCTGCCAGCCTGACCGATCTGATTCAGAGCATTGTCATGACGGTTGCTCTGATCATCATCCTGATCTTCGGCATCAGCCAGGCGGGAGGAATGGACGCGGTTATCGCAAACGCGAAGTCTCTTCCGGGCTATTTCAGCATGGTGCAGAGCTATGACGCGGCTGCAGGAAAGGCTTCCCCCTATGGCGTCGTGACCATCATCTCGACGCTTGCGTGGGGTCTCGGATACTTCGGAATGCCTCACATTCTGCTGCGCTTCATGGCGATTGAGGATGACAGCAAGCTGAAGATTTCCAGAAGAGTTGCCTCCGTATGGGTTGTGATCTCCATGGGAATCGCTGTTCTGATCGGTATTGTCGGCCTCGGCATGACAAAGGCGGGCGTCGTTCCATTCCTGGAGGGATCCGCGTCTGAGACGATTATCGTGAAGATATCCGCGCTTATGAGTGAGCACGGCGTGATCGCGGCTGTATTCGCGGGCATTGTTCTTTCCGGAATTCTTGCCGCAACCATGTCCACCTCTGATTCTCAGCTTCTCGCGGCTTCCTCGTCCGTATCCGAGAATATCATCCATGAGTTTTTCCATCTGGATCTGGATGAGAAAAAACTGATGATGATCGCCCGTTTCAGTCTCGCGATCATCGCCGTGATTGGAGTGGGAATCGCCTGGAATCCGAACAGCTCTGTCTTTGGCATTGTGTCCTTCGCATGGGCAGGCTTCGGCGCGACCTTCGGCCCTATCGTTCTGCTTGCCCTGTTCTGGAGACGGTCGAACAAGTACGGAGCCTTTTGCGGAATGATCAGCGGCGGCATCATGGTATTCGTCTGGAAATATGCGGTTCGTCCGATCGGCGGAGCATGGAATATCTACGAGCTTCTCCCGGCATTCATCGTTGCGATTCTCGTGAATGTAATCGTCAGTCTTCTGACTCCGGCTCCGGAGAAGGAGATCACCGATGTGTTTGATGAGATGAAAAAAATTGGCTGATTTTTTGCATTTTCGTTCTGCTTTCCGCGGTTGACTTTTCCCGGGCAAGATGTTATGGTAGGAAACAGTTAAATACGTTGACGAGGAATAGTACATCAGTGATTGGAATCCAGAGAGCTGCCGGTTGGTGTGAGGCAGCAGAAGATCCTTTTGGAACTGCCCTCCGAGTGGCTGCCCGAAATCAGTTATTCTGAGATTAGACGCAGACGGAAGCCCACCGTTACAGGGGTGAGGATATGCATGTATCCGGATGAGAGCACGGGAAACCGTGAAGAAGAGTGGTACCGCGCAGGGTTCCTGTTAGTTTTCAGGTGATTAACAGCCTTACGTCTCTTGCAGATGACAGGAGACGTGAGGCTTTTTCTTTTCTCCTGTTTTACCCGGATATCCGGAGATGTTGTGAAGCTTTTTGGAAAACCTTGAAGAATCTTGAAGCATAAGGAGGAACGCAGCTATGATGAATTACAGAAAATATCAGAAACAGTATTATATGCCGCCGGTTGAGTGCAATGACTGGGTGAAGAAGGATGCCATCGACAAGGCACCGCTCTGGTGTTCCGTCGATCTGCGTGACGGCAACCAGGCTCTTGTGATCCCGATGGATCTGGATACGAAGATTGAGTTCTTCAAGATGCTCTGCGAGGTTGGATTCAAGGAGATTGAGGTCGGATTCCCGGCCGCATCCGAGACGGAGTTCGTTTTTCTCCGCCGTCTGATTGAGGAGAATCTGATTCCTGACGATGTGACCGTGCAGGTTCTGACACAGGCAAGGGAGCATATTATCAAGAGAACCTTCGAGGCTCTGAAGGGCTGCAAAAACGCGATTGTTCACGTTTACAACTCTACTTCTTTTGCACAGAGACAGCAGGTGTTCAAGAAGGATAAGGAGCACATCAAGCAGATCGCTGTCGATGGCGCAAGGCTTCTGAAGGAGCTGACCGAGGAGGCGGGAGAGAAGTACCGCTTCGAGTACAGCCCGGAGAGCTTCACCGGAACCGAGCCGGAATATGCTCTTGAGGTCTGCAACGCAGTTCTGGACGTGTGGAAACCGACTGCTGACAGGAAGGCGATCATTAATCTTCCGAGTACGGTTGAGCTTTCCATGCCGCACGTCTACGCGCAGCAGGTGGAATACATGAGCAAGAACCTGAAATACCGCGAGAATGTAATGCTGTCTCTTCATCCGCACAATGACCGTGGAAGCGGAGTGGCAGACGCGGAGCTCGGAGTTCTCGCCGGAGCGGACCGCGTGGAAGGCACGCTTTTCGGAAACGGAGAGAGAACCGGAAACGTGGATATCATCACTCTTGCGATGAACCTCTACATGCAGGGAACCGATCCGAAGATGCACTTCGACAACATGCCGGAGATCTGCCGGAAGTATGAGGAATTCACCGGAATGGAAGTGAATCCGAGAAGTCCGTACTGCGGAAAGCTGGTCTTCGCCGCGTTCTCCGGATCACATCAGGACGCGATTGCAAAGGGTATGCACTGGAGAGAGGAAAAGGATCCGGATCACTGGACCGTTCCATATCTTCCGATCGATCCGACCGATATCGGAAGAAGCTACGACAAGGATGTCATCCGTATCAACAGCCAGTCCGGAAAGGGCGGCGTCGGATATGTGCTTGAGACGAACTATGACCTCATTCTCCCGAAGAAGATGCGTGAGGCCATGGGATATGCGGCCAAGGATCTCTCCGATCATCTGCACAAGGAGCTGCAGCCCGATGAGATCTTCAGCCTCTTCAAGGAAAAATTTGAAAATATTCAGGAGCCGCTTTCTGTTCACGGCGTTCATTTCAGACAGTTGGATGACGGACAGATCGAGGCAAGCGTCAATGCGAAGAACGGAAGCGGAGATTACCGTGTTACCGTGGCTGAAGGCAACGGACGTCTTGACGCGGTCAGCAATGCGCTGAAGAAGGCATACGGCTTCGAGTATCAGCTCTCTACATATCAGGAGCATGCGCTTTCCAAGAGTTCGAGCTCGAACGCGATCGCTTATGTCGGAATTACAAAGCCGGACGGCACACAGGCATGGGGCGCCGCGGTAGATCCGGATATTATCCGGGCATCCATTGACGCACTGATTACCGCAATCAACAACCGTTGAGAACCGGGGAAAACCGCCGGAGACGAATACATCTGTCATATTGCACGGGAAAACCGCCGATCGGACTGCATCCGCAGTTTCCGGCCGGCGGTTTTTCTCTACTTCACACTCAAGTTTGCTTATGCTATAATACAAATATTAGCGTTTTCGGACAGGTTTCGCTTGTCCGGTTCCGCGCTTGTTTTCTTTAGGCCTAGTTTATCGAGACGGCGGAAGCCATCTGACAGGAGGAATAAACAAATGCAGATTCTTTACAAGAGCACCAGGGGCGGTGAAAAGGATATTCCGGCATCCAGGGCGGTTCTGAACGGACTTGCCTGCGACGGAGGCCTTTATGTTCCGGACAGTTTTCCAAAACTGAGGGTTTCTCTGGAGGATCTCTCGAAGATGAATTACAGAGATCTGGCTTACGAGGTGATGTCTCTCTTTCTGACGGATTACACGGAGGAGGAGCTTCGCCGCTGCATTGACAGCGCGTATGATTCGAAGTTCGATGTTCCGGAGATCGCTCCGCTTCACAAGGCGGACGGTGCTTATTTCCTGGAGCTTTTCCATGGCAAGACAATTGCTTTCAAGGACATGGCTCTCTCGATTCTTCCGTATCTGATGACTACTGCCGCAAGAAAGAACAATATCACGAACAAAATCTGCATCCTGACGGCTACCTCCGGTGATACCGGAAAGGCGGCCATGGCGGGATTCCAGGATGTTCCCGGCACGGAGATCATTGTGTTCTATCCGGAGGGCGGCGTGAGTCCGGTTCAGGAGCGGCAGATGCGGACCCAGAAGGGTGAGAATACGCATGTCGTTGCCATCAAGGGGAATTTTGACGATGCCCAGACCGGCGTGAAGAAGATCTTCGGCGACCGGGAGATGAATGAGGAGATGGCTTCTCACGGCATTCAGTTCAGTTCCGCGAATTCGATCAATATCGGACGTCTGGTTCCGCAGGCGGCATACTATGTATACGCCTACGCCACCCTTGTCCGCGACGGAGTGATCAAGGCCGGAGATCCGATCAATGTCGTTGTTCCGACCGGAAACTTCGGAAATATTCTCGCGGCGTACTACGCGAAGCAGATCGGGCTGCCGGTCGGCAAACTGATCTGTGCGTCTAATGAGAACAAGGTTCTCTTTGATTTCTTCTCTACCGGAATCTATGACCGGAACCGTCCGTTCATTCTGACTTCTTCTCCATCGATGGATATTCTGGTATCCAGCAACCTGGAGAGGCTGATCTATCTGATCGCAGACCGGGATGCCGCAAAGACGGCCTCTCTGATGAAGGCGCTCTCTGATGGCGGCAGGTACGAGATCACACCGGAGATGAGGGCTAAGCTGTCGGATTTTGTGGGCGGATACGCTGCGGAGGACGAGGTCTTTGCCACGATTCACAAGATCTACACAAAGGATCATTATGTCATTGATCCCCACACCGCGGTTGCCGCGACCGTCTATGACCGCTATGAGAAGAAGACGGGTGATACGACACCGACGGTTATCGCCTCCACGGCGAGCCCGTACAAGTTCGCGAGAAATGTTCTGCACGCGATTGACGCGGCGAAGTATGATCCGATGACGGATCTGGAGCAGTTTGACGCTCTGCACGAAGTATCGGGCGTGAAGATTCCGGCAGCGATCGAGGAGATCAAGACGGCGCCGATCCGTCACAGCACCGTTGCGGAAATCGGTGAGATGAAGGACGTTATCCGGAAGATGCTCGGCATCTGATAATAAATTTTGACTGCAGAGGCATGAGGAATGAGTGAAGAGAGAAAACTGAATCTGTATGACGGCCTCTTCGAGGAGACGGTGAGCCGGATACAGGCGCCGGATAAGGGCGCCATGGAGGAAACGCAGAATCGCTGGAATGCGATTGCACATCCTCTGCACAGTCTGGGTAAGCTGGAGGATATGATTATACAGATCGCCGGCATACAGCGGACCTCGCGTGTGAAGCTTGACAAAAAGGGCCTGATCACAATGTGCGCCGATAACGGCGTCGTGGAGGAGGGCGTGACACAGACCGGACAGGAAGTGACGGCGCAGGTTGCGGAGAACTTCCTTTCGGAAAAGGCGACGGCGGGAATTCTGTGCCGTAAGGCGGGAGCTGATATTTTTCCGATCGACATCGGTATCGCGAGGGACACGATTGTCCGGAACTGCAAGATTTCCTACGGAACGAAGAATATGACAAAGGGACCGGCGATGACGCGCGCAGAAGCGGTGAAGGCCCTGGAGACGGGTATCGCCCTCGTCCGCGAGAAGAAGGCGGACGGCTACCGTATTCTCGCAACCGGTGAGATGGGGATCGGCAACACCACGACGAGCAGCGCTCTTGCCTCCTTCTTTCTGAAGCAGCCTGTGGAGAAGATGACCGGCAGGGGAGCTGGGCTCACGTCGGAAGGATTACAGCGCAAGATCCACGCGATCCGCAGGGCGATCGAAGTGAATCAGCCAGATCCATCGGACCCGGTGGATGTCCTCGCAAAGATCGGCGGTCTGGATATCGCGGGAATGGCAGGCGTTTTTCTCGGCGGGGCGGCGGAAGGAATACCCGTGGTGATCGACGGTTTTATCTCCGGTGTCGCCGCGCTTGTTGCTTCTGAGATCTGTCCGCTCTCAAAGGATTACATGATCGCTTCACATATGTCTCATGAGCCGGCGGCGGATCTGATGATGAGGACACTCGGAAAGGATCCTGTGCTGCACGCGGATATGTGTCTGGGAGAGGGAACCGGAGCGGTTGTTCTGTTCCCGGTGCTGGACATGGCTCTTGAGGTGTATGACCGGATGTCAACCTTCGCGGAGGATGATATTGAAGCATATAAGGAGTTGAAATGATCCATTTAATTACCGGCGGTGCCGGGAGCGGAAAATCCGCCTATGCGGAGCAGAAGATTCTGGAGCTTGGCGAGGGCAGAAGAATCTATGTCGCGACGATGTTTCCGGGCGTTGACCCGGAGAATTCGCAGCGCATACAGAAGCACCGTGACCGCAGAGCACCGATGAATTTTGAGACGATTGAATGTCCGACGAATCTGTCCGCTGCCGTAATTCCGGAGAATTCGAATATTCTGCTGGAGGATGTTGGAAACCTTGTGGCGAATGAGATGTTTCTGCCGGATGCATCGGGAATCCACGCGGTCAATTCCGTGCTGGACGGTTTCAATTATCTGATGGATATTGCCGCAAATCTGATCATCGTTACGAATGAGATCAATTCGGACGGAGTAGACTATGACAATGCCACCCGCGTTTTTCAGCAGTTCATGGGTCTGGTGAATCAGGAGCTCGGAGAGCTGGCCGACAAGGTCACCGAGGTGGTTTACGGAATTCCCCTCACGGTGAAATAAAGGAAGCACAGAGGTTTTTGTACATTGAAATCTTTATTTGAAAGCTTTATCGTTGCGTTCTCGATGTATTCCAAGATTCCGATGCCGCATATCGAGTGGTCGGAAAAAAGCATGAAGTATTCTATGTGTTTTTTTCCCTGGATCGGTCTTGTGATCGGTCTGCTGGAGTATCTGTGGTTTCTGCTTTGCGGACGGACCGGTGCTTCGGATTTGCTTCGTTCCTCGATCGCGGTTGCGATACCGCTTCTGGTGACAGGCGGAATCCATTTCGACGGGTTTCTTGACACGACGGACGCGCTTAGTTCGTGGAGAACCAGAGAGGAACGCCTTCGCATTCTTAAAGATTCTCATGTGGGAGCATTCGCGGTAATCGGAGCCTGTGTCTTCTTTCTGATTGCACTGGGTTTTGCGTCGGAGGTATCAGGGAAAACAGCAACATGTCTGTGCCTGATGTTTGCGGTTTCGCGCTCGTATTCGGCGATATCCGTGGTTTCCTTCCCGAATGCGAATCCGAAGGGAACCGCTGCCGCTTTTGGCAGCCATGCGAGGAAGAGGATGGTGCGACGGGTGATGATCGTCTATCTTGCGGCACTTTACGTCTGCCTGATTCTGATCGACCCGCTTGCCGGCATCTTTGTAATTGCCGGTTCTGTGCTGGCATTTTTGATTTATTATCGGACCTGCATGCATTACTTCGGGGGAATGACAGGAGACCTTGCGGGATTTTTTGTATCAGGCGCGGAGCTCCTGATGCTGATTCTGGCGGTGGCCGGCGACGGTATCGGAAGAATATGGTTGAGAGGTTAATAGTATGAAGTTTATTATCGGCGGTGCATTTCAGGGAAAAACGCATTATGCGGAGGAAAAGTACGGGATTGCTCCGGAGGATTGGGCGGACGGACAGGACTGCTCCAGAAATGAGATCTATCACAGCAGGGGCGTCATGCATTTTCACCAGTTTGTGGGAAGAAGCCTGCAGAATGGAGATACACTGGACAATTTTGTGGATGAGCTGATGGCGCGTAATCCGGACATCATCATTGTGGCGAATGAACTGGGTTACGGAATTGTTCCGGCGGACAGCTTCGACCGCAGATACAGGGAAACGGACGGAAGAATCTGTACGGAAATTGCGTCGCGCGCGGATGAGGTGATCCGCATCGTGTGCGGAATACCGACCATAATCAAAAAAGTATGAGGAATCACGAGGCTCGAAGGAAGTTGAACTCCTGAAGAAACGGGCATTGAAGAGGCACGAGACCCCCTGAAGGTACGGGAATTGAAAAAGGCATGAAGACATGAGGATTCACGAAGGCATGATGGAACTGGTCATGATCCGGCACGGCAGAACAAAGGGGAATATGGAGAACCGGTACATTGGCACAACGGATGAGCCGCTGCTTACTTCTGAGGCGGAGCGTCTTTCGGTGAAGCGGAAATCGCTGGAAGAGATGCGGATGGATCGTCCGGATATACTCCTTGTAAGCCCCATGAGACGCTGTTTGGATACAGCGGCGATTCTGTTTCCGGAATCGGATGCGGTGATCGTTCCGGATTTCCGGGAGTGTGATTTCGGTGAATTTGAAAACAAGAACTATCAGGAGCTGAGCGGAAACATGGATTATCAGCGCTGGATCGACAGCGGCGGAAGGCTGCCTTTTCCGGGCGGAGAATCCATGAGCTCCTTTCAGGAGAGAGTCTGCCGTGCCTTTGACCGGGTTGTCCGAGAGGCGTCGGAGCATCTTTGCGGCGAAGCCGGGAGAGCCGGCGGGGCATCGGAGTATCTCTGCGGCGAAACCGGGAGAACCGGCAAAGCATCGGAAGAGGCGCAGGACCGGAGTATTTCCGGTACATCCGGCGATCCGGTGATCCGGGCTGCCATGGTGGTACACGGAGGAACAATCATGGCTGTTCTTGAGAAATACGGGTATCCCCGGAAGAGCTATTTTGAATGGCATGTAGGAAACGGAGATGGTTTTCTGCTTTCCGTCAGGGAAACGGGGGACGATCTCCAACTTTCTGTCAGACGCTGTATCTGATAGGATTCTCGTTTGCGGGAAAACGGGGAATTTTGTGTGACTGCAGGCCGGATTTTATGTGACTGCAGGTCTGTGTATAGGAAACCGGCTATTTCAGCAGGAAATTCTGGAGATCGGAATGTTCGGTGAATGTCATGCGCATTTGTTTATGAATGGTTATGATTACCATGCCGCGGTAAGAGCGCACCGGGATCATCCGGATGAAGGGGTGATCCGAAAAGAACTTGAGGCATACAGAGACGCGGGCGTGACGTTTATTCGTGACGGCGGAGATCACTATGGTGTGTCAGATCTTGCGAGAGAGCTGGCGCCGGAGTACGGAATCCGGTATCTCACGCCGATTTTCGGAATTTTCCGGGAGGGACATTACGGCAGGGTGGTCGGAAGACCTTTTTCGAATCTCAGAGAATACGCGCAGCTCGTCTCGGAGGTGAAGGAGAAGGGCGGAGACTTCGTCAAAATCATGACATCGGGAATCATGACTTTTGAGACACCCGACGGTCTTTCGGAGGAGGGACTCGAAAGGGAGGATGTCAGGGAGATGGTTCATATCGCCCATGAATCCGGCATGAAGGTCATGAGTCACACAAACGGAAGCAGAGGGGTGATTGACGCGGCGGAGGCCGGCGTGGATTCTCTGGAGCATGGAAATTTTCAGAACGAGGAAAGTCTGGAGGCTCTGGCGGAGAGCGGAGCGGTCTGGGTACCGACCTGCTCGACGGTTCGGAATCTGATCGGTTCCGGACGTTTTTCCGACGCGGTTCTGACAGAGATCTGGAGTGGGCTCAGGAAAAATATCCGAAGGGGACGTGAGCTTGGGATTCCGGTCGCTCTTGGCAGCGACGCGGGAGCTTATCGCGTTCTGCACGGACAGGGCATCCGGGATGAATATCGGGCATTTCAGGATATTTTTCCGGACGACCCGGAACTTGACGAGTGGCTTGCACAGTCAGAGAAACGGATTCATCAATGGATAAAGAAAAAAAATTAAACGGTGGAAGGGATAAGAGCAAGGATTCACCCCGGACAGGTCTGGAAGAATCTTTCGTGCTCTATGATCACAAAAAGCTCAGAATGGGATACACAACCGGCTCCTGTGCCGCGGCTGCGGCAAAGGCAGGAACGAGAACGCTCCTGACCGGAGTGGAGACCGAGGAAATCGTTCTGGATACGCCGAAGGGGATCCGGCTGCATCTCCCGGTCGAGGATATCCATATCCAGAGAGATGAGAGCGGAATTCCCGTAAAGGTGTGCTGCGCGGTCCGAAAGGACGGCGGAGATGATATTGATGCGACGAACGGAGCCCTGATCTATGCGGAGGTTTCTTGTACCGGGGAGGCCGGCGTGACCATTGACGGCGGCGAAGGAGTCGGCCGGGTGACGAAGCCGGGCCTTGATCAGCCGGTCGGAAACGCGGCGATCAATCATGTTCCCAGGGAAATGATCACAAAGGGCGTTCTGGAGGTCTGCAGAGAACAGGGTTACACGGGAGGAATTTCCGTGATCATCCGGATCCCGGAGGGACAGAGGATCGCGGAGAAGACATTTAATCCGAGGCTCGGTATTGTCGGGGGAATCTCCGTGCTCGGCACCAGCGGCATCGTCATGCCGATGAGTGAAAAGGCTCTGATCGATACGATCCGGGTGGAGATGAAGATGCGCCGGGAGAACGGCGGAGAATATCTTGTCATTACCCCGGGAAATTTCGGCGAGAAGTTTGCTTCGGAGATGCCGGACCTGGTTCGCACGCACGAGATGAAATGCAGCAATTTCGTCGGCGAGACGCTGGACATGGCGGTGGATCTGGGAGTAAAGGGCATCCTTTTTATCTCCCATATCGGAAAATTTATCAAAGTTTCCGGAGGAATCATGAACACGCATTCTCATGAGGCGGATTGCCGGGCAGAGCTGATTGCCGCAGCGGTGCTGCGCGCCGGAGGCGGCGCGGATCTGGCGAGAGAGGTTCTCTCCACCAATACGACGGAGGATGCGCTGAAGATCCTGAAACAGGAGGGCGGCGACGGACTCTTTGACGCGGCGATGAAGCGTATCACCGAACGGATCGGCTTTTATCTGAATGCCAGAGTGCAGGGAAGAATCGAAACCGGCGCCGTGATCTTCTCGAATGTCTTCGGAATGCTCGGAGGGACGGAGAACGTGCCGGATCTGGTGGAGAAGCTGAGAAGACAGGGCTGAAGAATTTTGTACTTTGAACAACCGGTTTTTGCTGCCTCCGGATGATCCGGAGAAGCGGCGGGCATTGTATTGTATATAAGAAGTGAAGACAGCGTTCCGCATCGGGGACGCAACGGAGAAAATTGAAGACAGCGTTCCGCATCGGGGACGCGACAGGAGGAAAAAAGAATGGTACATTTTGTAGGCGCCGGTTCCGGTGCCGCGGATCTGATTACAGTCCGCGGAAAAGAGTATCTGGAGAAGGCGGATGTGATCATCTACGCGGGTTCGCTGGTGAATCCGGAGCTTCTGCAGTACGCGAAGAAAAACTGCAAAATCTGGAATTCCGCGAAGATGACGCTGGAAGAGGTGCTGGATGTCATCTTTGAGGCAGAGAAAAGAGGTTTTATGACAGTCCGTCTCCATACCGGCGATCCATGTCTGTACGGGGCGATCCGGGAGCAGATGGACGTACTCGACGAGAAGGGCATTGCGTATGATTATACACCGGGCGTGAGCTCCTTCTGCGGAGCAGCCTCGGCACTGAATCTGGAGTACACTCTTCCTGACGTCTCTCAGAGTGTGATCATCACGAGAATGGAAGGACGGACGCCGGTACCGGAGAAGGAAAGCATTCAGTCCTTTGCCGCGCATCACGCGACAATGGTTGTATTTCTGAGTACAGGCATGCTGGAGGAGCTTTCGAAGCGTCTGATCGAGGGCGGATATACCGCAGATACACCTGCGGCAATCGTGTACCGCGCAACCTGGCCGGATGAACGGGCGTATATCTGTACCGTCGGGACTCTGGCTGAGACGGCGCGAGAAAATCATGTGACGAAGACAGCGCTGATGATTATTGGAGATGTGGTCACACATTCCCACTACGACCGGTCAAAGCTCTATGACCCGGAATTTACGACGGAATTCAGAGAGGCTTCCTCCGGAAAAAAATCCTGAGAGGAAGGCGCGGACGCCAAGAGCGGCTTGGCTTAGAAACATATGGAAGGATCTGGAACATACGGAATGCGGGGGCACAACAGAGAGCAGGGGCTTTTATATGAAGATTGCAGGAATATGTTTTACAAAATCGGGAAGTGAAGTATCGAAACGAATCATCCGGATTCTGCGTGGATCATTTGCGGCCGGGGATGCAGACGATGTGGAGATCGAGTGGTATGGGAAGGGCAAGTATTTGGCCGGCACAGGTTTCCGGGAGCTGAGTGTCCCGGTTCAGGAGTGGGCCGGTAAGTGCTTTCACACCTGCGACACCCTCATTTTTGTAGGAGCGGCGGGCATCGCGGTTCGCGCGATCGCGCCGTACGTTCGGGATAAGCGCACGGATCCGGCGGTCATTGTGGTAGACGAGAGAGGAAAGTTCTGCATCTCTCTGCTGTCCGGGCACATCGGCGGGGCAAATGAAATGGTGGAGAACCTTTCGGCGGGACTGGGAAGTGTTCCGGTCATCACGACGGCGACCGATGTGAGCCACAAGTTCGCGGTCGATGTCTATGCCGACCGGAATGACATGGTGATCTCAAATATGACCTACGCCAAGGAGGTTTCGGCTGCCCTTCTCGCCGGCGAGCCGGTGGGATTTTACACACATTTCCCGGTGGAGGGAGATCTGCCCGAGGGTATTTACTGGTCTGACAAGCTGGATACGGCGAGAGCGCTGAGCGCGGAGAATGAGGAGGAGGGAACTTCTCTGGGAATCTACATCAGTCCCTCATACAACCGGCAGTATTTTGATCACACGCTCTGGCTGATTCCGAAGTGCCTTGCCCTCGGAATCGGATGCAAGAGGGGAACACCAGCTTCGGTGATCCGGAAGCTGGTGGATGATACCCTGCGGCAGTACAGCCTCTACCCGGAAGCCATCGCCTCGGTGGCGAGCATCGATCTGAAGAGGGACGAGCCGGGGCTGGTCGAGTACTGCAAATCCCTGGGAGTGCCGCTGCATACCTTCTCCGCTGATGAGCTGAACATGGCAGAGGGCAGTTTCACAAAATCAGACTTCGTGAGAAAAACAACGGGCACCGATAATGTGTGCGAGCGAAGCGCGGTCTGTGACGGCGGCGGGGATCTGATCATCCGTAAGGTCGCTGAGGACGGGGTTACGGTAGCGGTCGCGCTGCTGAACCGGAAGATCAAGGTCGGGTAGCAGAGTAGTATTGAACCGGAAGCTTGGCGCTGGACAGCATTGAACCGAAAGCTCAATGCCGGACAGCATTGAATCGGAAGCTTAATGCCGGACGGCAGCAGATGCACATATACGATGAAAGCGGAGAGGGCGGTTTGATCCGCCCGGAGGGAATCTGTCAGCTGCCCGCAATCGAAAGGCAGCGGATTCCCGCCTGCAGAAAACGAAAGGATTCTATTTATGAAACAGATAAATGTAGTGGGTATCGGACCGGGTGCCTGGGAAAAAATGACAGTGGAAGCCGCGGAGGCTTTGCAAAACAGCGACACGATCATCGGCTATACCGTGTATATCGATCTGGTCAGAGATCATCTTCCGGGGAAGGAATTTCTGTCGACCCCGATGCGCAAGGAAGTGGACCGCTGCGTCCTGGCCTTTGAGGAGGCGGAAAAGGACAAGAAGGTGTCCATGATCTGCAGCGGAGACGCAGGAGTTTACGGAATGGCAGGGCTGATGTATGAGGTCGGGGAGCGTTACCCGGAGGTATCTCTCCGAATTATTCCGGGCGTTACGGCTGCTCTCGGAGGAGCCGCGGTGCTTGGAGCTCCTCTGATTCATGATTTCTGTCTGATCAGTCTGTCCGATCTTCTGACGCCGATCGAAAAGATCGAGAAGCGTCTGGCAGCGGCCGGTGAGGCGGATTTTGCGATCGTGATTTACAACCCGCAGAGCCGGAAGAGATCCGACTATCTCCAGAAGGCCTGTGACATACTGCTGCAGTACCGGAAGGATGACAATGTGTGCGGGATTGTGGAAAATATCGGCAGGGAGGGAGAGTCGATGAAGATTTTGACGCTCCGCGAGCTTCGGGATACGCCGGTCAACATGTTTACGACGGTTTTCATCGGAAACTCCCAGACAAAAATCGTCAACGGACATATGGTGACGCCGAGAGGATATCGGAATGTATGATGTATTCTTGTTTGCCGGAACGACAGAGGGCCGCGTCCTGGCGGATCGTCTGAAGGAGATCGGGGAACGGAACGGCCGGAGAAAAATACAGATCTGCTGCTTTACCGCGACGGAGTACGGGAAAAGTCTGATCTCTCCGGGGGAAAATCTGGATGTCCACAGCGGAAGGCTGACGGAAGTGGATATGGTCCGTGAGATCCGCGAGAACACGACAGAGGATGCCGTCATCATAGATGCCACCCATCCGTATGCAGCGGCTGTGACGGAGAATATCCGGAAGGCCTGTGCAGAAGCGGGAAGGGAATATATCCGCGTGCTCCGCGGGACGACCATGCAGGAGGAGACGCCGGACGGCCATGCTCCGGCGGACCGTGCGGCTGAGGACGCAGGAAGGACGGTCGGAGAGCAGGCGGCACAGGCAGGTTTTGCTCCGGCGGCTCGTGCGGCTGAGGGCGCAGGAGGGACGGTCGGAGAGCAGATGGCGCCGGATTCTTTCTATGAGCTTCCTGACGGAAATATTGTGGTCGGAAGCACAGAGGAGGCTGCCGCATGGCTCGCGGGGACAGAAGGAAACGTGCTCCTCACGACCGGAAGCAAGGAGCTGAGGGTTTTCACCTCGGTTCCGGATTATCGGGAGCGTCTCTTTGCCAGGGTGCTCTCTCTTCCTTCTGTGGTGGCTTCATGCGCGGATCTCGGCTTTCAGGGAAGAAACCTGATCTGCATGCAGGGACCGTTCTCCGAGGAGATGAATATCGCCCTGATCCATCAGACGAAGGCGAAATACCTGGTTACAAAGGATACCGGAAGAGAGGGCGGCTTCCCGGAGAAGGAAAGCGCGGCAAAGGCCTGCGGCTGCCGGATGATTATCATACGCAGACCCCTTGAGGAGAAGGGCATATCTGTGGAGGATTGTGTAAAACGGATCCGGGAAAAGATCGGGCAGGAAACCAGCTGATTTGGAATGAGAAGACGGGTTCGGCGCAGGATGCGTTCTGTGCAAGCCGGTTTCGAGAGTGTCAGACAGGTAACTGACTTCGGCGCAGGATGCGTTCCGTGAAAGCCGGGCATGTGATTGTCGGATATGAAATGCTTCGGGGATGGGATTTTTTGACAGGAGAATAATTTATGAGTGAAATTGCCGTGATTGGCATTGGTATGGGAACAGAAAAGGGCCTGACCGTGGAGGCGGCGGATTTTATCCGTTCTTCAGATCTGTTGATCGGGGCGGAGCGGATGCTGCGGGATGTCGCGGGAAAAGGGCAGGAGACCTGCGCGGAATATCTGCCCGCGAGGGTCGCCGCGGCGATTGAAGCGCATCCAAATGCTTCGAGGATCTCCGTTCTGATGTCCGGCGATGTCGGATTTTTCAGCGGAGCAAAAAAATTGTACGCGGCGCTCGGCACACGGAACAATCCGAAGAATTCGATTCGCGTTATGCCGGGCATCTCATCGGTTGTCTATTTCTGCAGTCAGCTCCGAATCGCCTGGGAGGATGTGCGGCTGACAAGCATGCACGGCATGCACTGCAACCTTATCGGCGAGATCTGCCGGAACGGAAAGGTTTTTTCCATCCTTGGCACGAAGGATCAGGCGGCGGAGATCTGCCGGAAGCTGATCACTTATGACATGAATGAGGTGACGGTACATATTGGTGAGAATCTCGGATATCCGGAGGAGAAAATTCTTTCGGGGCGTCCGGTCGATTTTGCGGATTATGAGTCATCCGCCCTCAGTGTGATTCTGGTGGAAAATCCGAACGTGAATCCTGTCGTGACGAGCGGGGTGCCGGACGAGGATTTCCTGCGGGACAAGGTTCCCATGACGAAGGAAGAGGTACGCATCGTTTCGATCGGAAAGCTCCGGCTGACGGATCGGTCAGTCGTATACGATATCGGTGCCGGCAGCGGTTCGTGCTCGGTTGAAGCGGCACTGAGGGCGGTGAACGGAAAGGTTTACGCAATCGAGAAGAACCCCGCGGCGGTCCGGCTTCTCTATTCGAACAAGCTGAAGTTCCGCGTGGACAATATGGAGATCGTGGAGGGGCTGGCGCCGGAGGCACTGAAGGACCTTCCGGTACCGACGCATGCCTTTCTCGGCGGCACCGGCGGAAATATGGAGGAGATTCTCCGGACTCTTCTGGACAAGAATCCGAGGATCCGCATCGTAATCAATGCCATCACGCTTGAGACAGTCTCTCAGGCACTGGAAATTCTGAAAAAGCTTCCGTTTGGTGAGCCGGACATCGCCTGCATCACGGTTGCAAAGTCGAAGAAGGCGGGGCCCTATCACATGATGATGGGGCAGAATCCGGTGTACGTGATCACAGCGGAAGGCGCTGAGGCGAAAGAATCGGAGAATGAACTGGAGAGAGCTCTCGTCCACACCGGAGTTGACGGCGAGAAGTTCGACGAGGAAAGCTGAGAAGTCGTTGCTGATGTGAAAAATAAGACGGTTCACTTGGAAAAACACGGTTCACTTGGGAAAAACACGGTTCACTTGAAAAAATACGGTTCATGTGGAAAAGAATACGGTACATATGGGAAACAATACGGCACATATAAAAAATGATACAGTACATATGGATGATAATCGGGTACGTACGGAAATTGCAAAAGCAGACACGGATAATTATGAGAAGATCAGAATCAGCCGGATCATGATCGCGGCGCCTTCCAGCGGCAGCGGCAAGACGCTGATCACCTGCGGATTGCTGAATCTTCTGAAGAAAAAGGGATTGAAGCCGGCTTCTTTTAAATGCGGACCGGATTTCATCGACCCAATGTTTCATACGAAGGTTCTCGGCACGAGAAGCCGGAATCTGGATACTTTTTTCACGGACCCGGATACAACAAGGGGACTTCTGGCGCGGAACGCAAAGGACGCGGATCTGGCGGTTCTGGAAGGGGTAATGGGATATTTTGACGGGATGGGAATTGACAGTTCGAGAGCAGGGGCAAGTGATCTGGCCTCTGTCACGGACACGCCGGTTCTTCTGATTGTTCCCGCAAAGGGAGTCAGCCGTTCCGTGCTTCCTCTGATCCGGGGCTTTCTGGATTTTCAGGAAAAGCGCTGTATCCGGGGGTTGATATTAAACCGTGTTTCCGCGGGACTCTATCCCAGGATGAAAGAAATGATCGAGAGGGAGGTCGGAATACCCGTTGTCGGCTATGTGCCGGTCGTAAAGGACTGCGCGCTGGAGAGCCGGCATCTGGGACTTCTGATGCCGGATGAGATTGCCTCTTTTCAGGACAGGCTGGACAGGCTGGCAGACGTACTGGACGGGACGCTGGATCTGAGTCAGATCCTTGAAATTGCCGGGAGCGCCCCGGCACTGACCGTGCAGAAAAGTAATCCTGAAAAGTACAGTACCCCGGATTGCGGCGCGGCAGAGCAGAGCGGGAAAGAATGCAGAAGTGGAAAGGTCAGGATCGGGCTTGCAAGGGATGAAGCCTTCTGTTTTTTCTATGCGGACAATCTGGATCTTTTGAGGGAGATGGGCGCTGAACTGGTTCCTTTTTCTCCGATTCACGATGCCTGCCTTCCCGATAATCTGGATGGTCTGATGCTCCACGGCGGATACCCAGAGCTTTACGGAAAAGAGCTGGGAGAGAATGCTTCGATGCGGGAGTCTGTCCGCAGAGCTGTGACAGGGGGACTCCCCACACTGGCGGAATGCGGGGGATTTCTCTACCTGCACAGGCAGCTGACCGACCTGGAGGGTAATGTATGGCCGATGGCGGGTGTTTTTCCGGAGAGTGCGTACTATACCGGACGTCTGACGCGGTTCGGCTATCTGACGCTAACAGGAGGAACCATGTTCGGAAGGGATGTCGGAGAGATCCGGTCCCACGAATTCCATTACTACGAATCGGAGGACCCCGGCAGTACGTTCCTCGCGCGGAAACCGGTCGGAAACCGCTCCTGGCGCTGCGTCAGAAGCACGGATACCCTTTATGCAGGGTTCCCGCATCTGTATTTCTACGCGAACCCGGGGACAGCTGAGGCATTTATCGAGAGGTGTGCAGAGTATCATGCTAATAGAAACCTTTGACCATATCGTTCCGGCGGTACTGCTTGGCGGAATTCTGGACCTTGTGTTCGGCGATCCGCACGGTCTGTACCATCCGGTTCAGCTTATCGGAAAGTTTATTACCTTTTTTGAAAAGCTCTTCCGGAAGATTTTCCCTTCCGGAAAAACAGGAGAGCGGACAGCAGGCGTTCTGACCGCGCTCTGTGTCATGGCGGTGAGCACTCTGATTCCCGTGGTTCTTCTGAAACTTTTCTATCACGTCAATTTCTGGCTTGGCTTTGCTGTCGAGACGTTCTGGTGTGATCAGATTCTGGCGGCGAGATCGCTCCGGGATGAGAGCATGAAGGTCTACCGTGAGGTGAAGACCGGAGATCTTGGAAAGGCCAGAAAGGCAGTCTCCATGATTGTGGGGAGGGATACGGAAAAACTGGATATGACAGGAGTCACAAAGGCGGCGGTCGAGACTGTCGCGGAAAACGCCTCTGACGGTGTTGTGGCGCCTCTGATTTTTCTGATGATCGGAGGAGCTGCGGGGGGATTCTTCTACAAGTCCGTTAATACGATGGATTCCATGATCGGATACGTCAATGACCGGTATCGGTGGTTTGGGACCTTCGCGGCAAGGCTGGATGATGTTCTGAACTTCATTCCGGCGAGAATTTCCGGCCTGCTCATGGTGCTTGCCGCGCAGATCTGCGGAAATGACGGAAAAAATGCCATGAAGATTTTTAAGCGCGACCGGCGGAAGCATGCCAGCCCGAATTCGGCGCACACCGAGGCAGCGATGGCCGGCGCGCTGGATATCCGGCTTGCGGGAGATGCGTGGTACTTCGGGGAATTGCACCGGAAACCATATATCGGTGACCCGATCCGCGAGATTGTGCCGGAGGATATTCCCCGCGCCAATCGGATCATGTACGGAACTGCCGTGCTTGCCTTCTTTCTGTCAGCAGCGGTGCGGGTGCTGATTCTTGTTCTGGTGTGATTTGCCGGAAAGGAATGGCCGGACAGTCGGGACCCGGCGCAGGCGGTGATTTCAGCACAGCTGTGATTCGCCGGAAAGGAATGGCCGGACAGTCGGAGCTTGGCACAGGTGGTGATTTCTGTGCCGGCGGGAGAGGTGAAGGAATGGTTAAGACAGTACATGGCGGGGATGTCTACCGGCATCCCGGCGTCATTGATTTTTCATCAAATATGAATCCGCTTGGGACACCGGAGCGCGTGATCCGCGAGGCACAGGAGAGCATGACAGAGATCTGCCATTACCCCGATGTGCGGCAGGAGGAGCTGATCCGTGCCTTGTCTGCATACGAGAAGGTGCCAGAGGAGTATCTGTTCTGCGGAAACGGTGCGGCAGAGGTGATTTTTGCGTATGCCTGGGCGCAGCGGCCGAAACAGGCACTCATCCTTGCCCCGACCTTTGCGGAATATGAGCAGGCACTGAAAAGCACCGGATGCGCGGTGCGGCTCTATGCTCTGCGGGAGTCCGATGGTTACCGTTTGACGCGGGATTTCACGGAAGCGATTACCGAGGATCTGGACGTTGCCTTTCTCTGTAATCCGAACAATCCGACCGGCATTCCTGTTGATCCGGAGCTGATGCGGGAGATTATCCGAACCTGCCGGGCAAGGGGCGTGAGGCTTTTTGTGGATGAATGCTTCCAGGATTTTTGTGATAATCCGGAGCGTCTGACAGTCAGGGGGTATCTGGAGGAGGAGCCGGAAATCTTTATTCTGAAGGCGTTTACCAAGCGGTACGCGATGGCCGGTCTTCGGCTCGGGTATGGGATGACGTCGGATGAGGATCTTCTGTCCCGGATGCGTTCGGCGGTGCAGCCATGGAATGTCTCGATTCCGGCACAGAAGGCGGGAACGGCAGCGCTTCACGAGGAGGAATACGTGGAGAAGGCAAGAGTCGTTGTGCGCAGGGAGCGGATCTATCTGAAAAGGTCGTTGAAAGAGCTCGGATTTCAGGTATTTGATTCCTGCGCGAATTACATCTTCTTCAAGGGAGAGGAAGGGCTTTCCGAAAAGCTTCTGCCGTACGGGATTATGATCCGGGACTGCTCCAACTATCACAATCTTGGAAACGGGTATTACCGCGTTGCAGTACGGCTGCATCCGGACAACGAAAGGCTGATTGAAGCACTTGGAATGACCCGGCGGATGATTGAACGCAGGGATACAGAGACATCAGATAAGAGGTTTTGATTATGGCAAAAGCAATAATGATTCAGGGTACAATGTCAAACGCCGGGAAGAGCCTGATCGCCGCGGGACTGTGCCGTATTTTCAGACAGGACGGATACAGGGTAGCGCCGTTCAAGGCGCAGAATATGGCGCTGAATTCCTTTATCACGCGCCAGGGCCTGGAGATGGGACGGGCGCAGGTGATGCAGGCGGAGTGCGCCGGTGTGGAGCCGGATGTGCGGATGAACCCGATTCTCCTCAAGCCCACGAATGACACCGGCTCCCAGGTCATTGTAAACGGGGAGGTCCTGGGGAACATGGATGCCCGGGAATATTTCAGCTATAAGCCGAACCTGATCCCGGAGGTCAGAAAGGCATATGAGTCTCTCGCCGCGGAGAACGATATTATCGTGATTGAGGGCGCCGGAAGCCCGGCAGAAATCAATCTGAAGGACGCGGACTGCTTCGTGAACATGGGAATGGCGAAAATCGCCGGTGCGCCGGTTCTTCTGGTCGGTGATATCGACCGGGGCGGCGTTTTTGCGCAGCTGATCGGAACGGTTGAGCTCCTGGAAGAGGACGAAAGGAAGATGGTGAAGGGACTTGTGATCAACAAGTTCCGGGGAGACCGGACCATTCTGGATCCGGGGATCCGGATGCTGGAAGAGAGATCCGGGATTCCGGTTGTCGGTGTCGCGCCCTACCTTCACATCGAGGTGGAGGATGAGGACAGCCTCACCGAGCGCTTTTCGGGCAGTCAGACCGTCGCCGCGATTGACATTGCGGTCATCCGCACGCCCCGGATCTCAAATTTCACGGATTTCAATCCATTTGAGAAGATGGAGGGTGTCTCTCTTCGTTATGTGGATCGGGTGTCGGAGCTGAAGAATCCTGATATGATCATTCTTCCCGGCACCAAAAATACCATGGAAGATCTTCTCTGGATGAGACAGAACGGTCTGGAGGCGGCTGTCCTGAAGGCGGCTTCGGAGGGCACCGTGATTTTCGGCGTCTGCGGCGGATATCAGATGCTCGGGGAGACGCTCTCCGACCCTCTGGGCGTTGAGAACGGCGGTTCCATCAAGGGAATGGGCCTGCTTCCGATGCACACTGTTTTTGCGGGAGAAAAAACCCGCACCCGGGTGGAAGGAAACTTCGGACAGCTGCAGGGTGCTCTGAAAAACCTGTCCGGGACGGCAATCGAGGGATATGAGATCCATATGGGTGTCAGCACTCTGAACGAGAATGCAGTGCCGACGGTGCATATCCGGGATACGAATGTGGAGGGCGCGGCCGAAAAACAGGACGGCGCTCAGCAGGGAAACGTATATGGGACCTATGTCCATAGCGTCTTCGACCGGGAAATGGTAGCCGACAGAATTGTGGAGGCTCTGGGACAAAGGAAGGGGATGGACACCTCGGATATGACGGGAGTGGATTATCAGACCTTCAAGGAAAGTCAGTATGATATTCTGGCGGAGGAGCTTCGCAGAAACATGGATCTGAAAAAAATATACGGGATTCTGGATGCCGGTGTGTGAAAAATGCATGAGGCTCCGGATACCGGTGGGTGAAATAAATCAGGGAAAGAACATCGTGGAAAAGTGCAGGGAATGCTGGAAGGATGGGAATTACCGATATGTCAGAAGTAAAGATTGAACTGGAAAATGTGAAGCCGATGGATATTGAGAAGCGCAGCTTCGAGATCATCACGGAGGAGCTGGGAGAGAAGAACCGTCTTCTGATACCCGGAACGGAGCTGATTGTGAAGCGGTGTATCCATACCAGCGCGGATTTTGATTACGCGGATAACCTCTGCTTCTCAGAGAACGTTGTGGAAAAAGCGCTGGATGCGATCCGCGGCGGGGCAAGCATCGTTACAGACACGCATATGGCGCACTCGGGAATCAACAAGCACGCGCTTGCCCGGTACGGAGGAGAGGCACTGTGCTTCATGTCCGATCCGGATGTAGCGGAAGAGGCGAAAAAACGGGGCGTCACCCGCGCTGCGGTATGCATGGAAAAAGCTGCCAGACTGGACCGGAAGCTTATCTTTGCAGTGGGCAATGCGCCGACGGCGCTGGTGCGTCTGTATGAGATGATTGAGAACGGTACGGTAAAGCCCGAGCTCATCATCGGCGTTCCGGTCGGTTTTGTAAATGTCGTGCAGTCGAAGGAACTGATCATGCAGACGGATGTACCATACATCGTTGCAAGAGGGCGCAAAGGCGGGAGCAACATCGCCGCCTGCATCTGCAACGCCCTCCTGTATATGCTGAGCAGCGACAGGGGATATTGACAGCGGGAGTGCGAAACAAGGAACAATCCGCAGCGTAGCTTATACAGTTTGTGGAACGATGTATCGTATCGGGTTTACTCCTCCCATCCCTCCATCATCCGATAGGTGATGAGGATCTCCCGGACGATCTCTCCTTCTGCGGCTTCCGCCTCGAGATCTGCTTTGTCGGAAGAGGGAGGAAGCTGCGGATCCGGCTCCTGAAACTCCGCCTCAATCCAGTTGTAGGCGGCGTCCTTCGCGTTGTCGAGCACCTCGTCGAGGGTATCGCCGTCTGCCTCACACATCTCAAGATCAGCAAACTTCGCGTGATATCCGTTTTCGGTTTTCTTTACAATAACGGGATAATAAAACTTCATCTTTACCTCCAAATCATACGTGAATCAAACATTTCTGAAATTGCGTCACAGATTATACGGGTCACTATTATACGTGCCATTATGATACAGGACGCTGTTATTGAGGCCGCTGTTATACGGACAGGTCGCTGTTATACGGGCCGCTATATTATAGCAAATCCACTGAAAAAAGGGAACACGGACGGACCGGAAAAAGAGAAGAGCGCGGTGTATTTTTGAAGAAACATTTGTCCGTACGGACGTGCACCGGTTGAATCAAACTTTCAAAAATAGTAAACTGAATCTATACTTGTCTTAATTGGATTGGAAAGGATGTATTGTATGGTTACAAATGATGAAAATCTGATTCAGCTGAAGCATAAGATTCTTGAGGAGACGGCAAGGCTTGCCTGGAACGACGAGCTGGATGAGGACGGCAAGGAAAAGCTGATCCTGAAGCTGAGTCCGGGACCTCTTGCAAAATACAGATGCTGCGTCTACAAAGACCGCGAGCTGATCAAGCGCCGGATTCGTATGGCGGAGGGCAAGAACCCGGATCCGAACGATACCTCGAAGAATATCGTGCGCGTTCTCGGACCGGCATGTGAGGAATGTCCGATATCCGCTTATACCGTAACCGACAACTGCCGCAAATGCATGGGACAGCCATGTCAGAGCTCCTGCAAATTCGGCGCGATCGATATGGGCGCGCATCGTTCTCATATCGACGCGACAAAGTGCAAGGAGTGCGGAAAATGTGCGGAGGCGTGTCCCTACAATGCGATCGTTCATCTGGTCCGGCCCTGCAAAAAGGCCTGCCCGGTAGGCGCCATTACCTATGATGAGTACGGAATCTGCGTCATTGATGATTCGAAATGCATTCAGTGCGGGCTCTGCATTCATTCCTGCCCGTTTGGCGCGCCCGCGTCAAAATCCTACCTCGTAGACATCATCCGTGACATCAAGGCCGGAAAAGAAGTCTATGCGATGGTTGCGCCCGCGACCGAGGGTCAGTACGGACCGGATATCACAATGGGGTCCATCCGTCAGGCGGTGAAGGAGCTCGGGTTCAAGGATCTGGTCGAGGTCGGCCTGGGAGCAGATATGACGGCAGCCTTTGAGTCTGAAGAGTGGAGTGAAGCTCTGAAGGAAGGGCGGAAGATGACGACCTCCTGCTGCTCTGCCTTTATCAATATGCTGAAGGTACATTTCCCGGAGCAGTACAAGAACAACATGTCCACAGTTGTGTCTCCGATGTGCGCCGTGTCCCGATATCTCAAGGCCATGCATCCGGGATGCGTGACGGTTTTCCTCGGACCCTGTGTAGCGAAGAAATCCGAAGCAGCGGATGTAGAGGGTGTGCCGAAAAACGCAGATTATGTCATGACCTATGGTGAGTTCTCGGCGCTTTTACGCTCCAAAGATGTGGAGCTGAAGCCCTGTACCGATCCGTATCAGGAGGCTTCCATCTTCGGTAAGAGATTCGCCACCTCCGGCGGAGTTGCGAATGCCGTGATTGAGTGTATGAAGGAGCGCGGTGAGGATACCTCAGGTATCCGGCTTCTGAAAGCCGCGGGCGGTCCGGAGTGCAAGAAGGCACTTACGATGCTGAAGTTTGGCAGACTTCAGGAAGATTTCGTCGAGGGTATGATCTGTCCGGGCGGCTGCGTGGGCGGCCCGTCCCGCAAGGTGACTGCCGCGGAGATTATGAAGGACCGTGAGAAGCTGCTGAAGAAGGCAGATGACAGAAAAGTGCTGAAGAACCTTGAGAATTATCCGATGGACAAATTCTCCATGTTCCGGGACGATATCATTCGTGATACCCGGAAACAGCCGGTTGACGGGACGCAGAAACCGGCCGGTCAGGGAAGCACCGAATAACCATATATGCCTGCCCGCGGCTGTCAGATTCTGTTCTGACCCGCGGACAGGTGGATTTACGCGAACAGTGAGCCGCAGCCGAATGCGTAGTATTCGTGTGCGGCGAGCGTCGCGATAGCGAGATAAAACTCGCGCAGCGTGTTTTATCTCGTTTTTTCCTGAACGAAATAATTTTTAAAGGGTGAATGTATGAGAAGATTGGCATTGAGCGATGAAATTCTGCTGTCAATTGACAAGCCTGCCAGGTATATCGGCAATGAGGTGAATGCGGTTGACAAGTCGGAATCTTTCGATCCGGAGAAGATGATCCGGTTCTGTATGTGTTTTCCGGATGTCTACGAGATCGGTATGTCTCATCTGGGGATTCAGATCCTGTATGATATGTTTAATAAACGAGAGGATGTCTGGTGCGAGAGAGTCTATTCGCCCTGGCCGGATCTGGATGAGATCATGCGGGAGAAGAAAATCCCTCTCTTTGCCCTTGAGTCTCAGGATCCGGTTCGTTCGTTTGATTTTCTCGGAATCACGATTCAGTACGAGATGTGCTATACAAATATCCTCCAGATCCTGGATCTGTCCGGAATTGCTCTTCACGCCGCGGACAGGGGAGAGGATGAACCCATCGTCATCGGCGGAGGCCCCTGCACCTACAATCCGGAGCCGATCGCGGAATTCTTCGATCTGTTTTATATCGGTGAGGGCGAGGTCGCGTACGATGAGCTGTTCGATCTGTATCAGGAGAAAAAAAGAACCGGTATGAGCCGCCGGGATTTCCTTCTTCGGGCCTCCCGTATCGAGGGATTCTATGTGCCGCAGTTCTACCGGGCGTCCTATCATGAGGACGGGACGCTCGCGTCCTTCGCTCCGACTGAGGATGGCGTGCCGGAAAAGGTGCGTAAGCGGATCGTCATGGATTTCAGTGAGGTGTCCTATCCGGACGCGCCGATTGTTCCCTATCTTCAGGCCACACAGGACCGGGTCGTTCTGGAGATTCAGCGGGGATGCATCCGGGGCTGTCGTTTCTGCCAGGCAGGTATGATCTATCGTCCGCTTCGGGAGAAGAATGTGGAACGGCTGAAGCGGCAGGCGGAGGTGATGCTGAGAAATACCGGCTATGATGAGATTTCCCTGAGCTCGCTTTCCAGCAGCGATTACTCGGAGCTGAATGAGCTTCTGAGCTTCCTGATTCAGATCTGCAACGAAAAGGGCATCAACATATCGCTTCCGTCTCTCAGAATCGATGCCTTCTCGCTCGATGTGATGTCGAAGGTGCAGGATGTGAAGAAGAGCAGCCTGACCTTCGCGGCGGAGGCGGGTTCACAGCGTATGCGTGATGTCATCAACAAGGGCATCACCGAAGAGGACATCCTTGGCGGCGCCCTCGAGGCGTTCCGCGGCGGGTGGAACAAGGTAAAGCTCTATTTCATGCTTGGGCTGCCGGGAGAGAATGAAGAGGATGTCAAGGATATTGCGCACCTCTGTCAGAAGGTGGCCGAGTGCTATTATGACAATATTCCAAAGGAGGAGAGAACGGGCAAAATCAGCATAACCGCGAGCAGCTCGTTCTTCGTTCCAAAGCCCTTCACGCCTTTCCAGTGGGCACGGATGGACCGGGAGCAGGAATTCCTTGATAAGGCGCATATGGTCAAGGACGAGGTTCGCGCGATGACGAACCAGAAGAGCATCCGGTACACCTATCACGATGCGTATATTTCGGTCCTGGAGGGTGTCCTCGCAAGAGGAGACCGGCGCGTCGCTCAGGCAATCGAGACAGCTTACCGCAAAGGCGCGATCTTCGATGCCTGGACAGAGTATTTCGATGAGGACAGATGGCAGGAAAGCTTCCGGGAGTGCGGAATTGATCCGTATTTCTATACCGCGCGGGAGAGAGACACCTCCGAGCTGCTTCCGTGGGATTTTCTGGACTGCCAGGTCAGCCGGGATTTCCTGATCCGGGAGTGGAAGCGGGCCAAGGAGGGAATCATCACACCGAACTGCCGGCAGAGATGCAGCGGATGCGGATGCCGCGTCTACAGGGGAGGAGTGTGCTATGAGAGTCAGGATTAAATTTACAAAAACCGGATGTCTGAAATTCATAGGTCATCTGGATGTCATGCGTTTCTTTCAGAAGGCAATCCGCAGAGCCGGGCTTCCGGTTTCCCTGTCCGAAGGATTCAGCCCTCATATGCTGATGTCTTTCGCGGCTCCGCTCGGCGTGGGCAAGACAAGCAGCGGCGAATATTTTGATCTTGATCTGAAGGAAGAAATCCCCGGGGAAGAGATCCTTGAGAGACTGAACCGGCAGATGGTTCCGGGGATGCATGCGGAAAGCTGCATCCGAATCGGAATCACAAAGGCGGAGAAATGCATGACGCTGGTAAACGCGGCTGACTATACGGTAAGTTTCCGGAAGGAAAGCGTGAAGCTTCCGGAGCGTGACGTACTCCAGGATAAGCTGAACGCCTTTCTGTCGTCGCCTTCCGTCATTGTACTTCGAAAAACAAAACGCAGTGAGGCGGAGACGGATATCCTTCCCTGGATCTATGAGATGAACCTGACAGAGCTGGATGATCAGGCACTGGCAGAGCATCCCCAGGGCACGGACGCGGAGCGTGTCGCCTTCCATATGCTGCTTTCTGCCGGAAGCGTCAGCAATCTGAAGCCGGAACTGGTCATGAGCGCATTCGCGGAATCCGCGGGCTTTGAGATTCCGGCTTTCAGTCTTCTGATTCACCGCAACGACATCTATACGAATATCGGAACGGCTGAAGACAGAAAGCTTGTGCCGCTGGACCATGTTCCCCATGCGGCAGGCGCGCAGTAACCGCTGTTGTTCGGCTGAACTGCGGGCTGTGTGAAGAAGCCGATAAAGTTGGGAGCGGCTGTCTGTATAAACAGATAAGGCCTGAAGGTGATTGAGGAACAGGACATGAGTATACCCGCGGGGGAAGCAGAGAACATGGGAGAGAAGAAGATTGTAATCGCAAAATATCCGGCGGGAGAAGTTCCGTGTCTTGCATCGGTGCTTTATGAGGATGACAAACCGGTGGAGTTCTATATTCGGAGAAAAGACAGCCCGTCAATACTCGGCAATATTTATGTGGGAAAGATCGAGAGCATCCAGAACAATCTGAATGCTGCCTTTGTCCGGATCGGCCCCGACCGGAACGGATATCTTCCGCTGCCTCCGAAGCATGCAAGGCAGGACAGGACACTGAAGGCGGGAGACGAGATTCTGGTACAGGTTGAGAAAGAGGCGATGAAGCAGAAGCTTCCGAGGCTGACGCAGAACCTGACGGTTCCGGGCAGATTCCTGGTGCTGACCTCAGAGCGGAAGACCCTGAACTTTTCCAGAAAGCTTGCGGAAGACGACCGTAAGCGCCTGGAAGATTTTTTCCGTCCGCTCTGCGACGGCCGCTTCGGTCTGATTGTCAGAACGAATGCCGCCGAAGCGGATGAGGAGGAGCTCCGGGGGGAATGGGACGCACTATCGGGTCAGATGAACCGGATTCTGGATCACGGACTGGAGAGAACCTGTTATTCATGTCTGTATCAGTCGGAAAGCGATGCGATCTATCTTCTGAAGCAATGCCCGGTCAGGGAACTGAAGCGCCTCGTCACCGACGATCCGGAGACGAAACGGGAGCTGGACGATTATATCCTCCGGACATTTTCGGAGGATGACCGGCCGGAGGCGGTTCTCTATGAGGACCGGATGGTGGATCTCTACAAGCTCTATAATCTGACGACGCTTTTCGAAGCCCTTCAGAGCCGCAATGTTTGGCTGAAGTCCGGAGGTTTCCTTGTGATCGAACAGACGGAGGCTTTTGTATCCGTCGATGTGAACACCGGACGTTACTCCGGGAATAAAAGCTTCTCAAAAACGGTTCAGATGACAAATGATGAAGCGGCTCCCGAGATCGCGAGGCAGATTCGTTTGCGGCAGCTGTCTGGAACGATTCTCGTGGATTTCATCAATATGAGAGAACCGGGTGATCAGAGAAGACTGAGAGAGAGGATGACGGAGGAATTTCGCAAAGACCCCTCACGGCCTCAGGTCATCGATATCACCGCGCTTGACATCATGGAAATTACGCGGACCAAGAAGAGAAAATCATTCAAGGAGCAGTTAAAGGATATTGAAGCAGATGCAGAATAATTCCTTCAATCTTAATCATTCCGGAGAAGACCAAAGCCGGCAGAATTATCTCTACGGAGACAGGAACCGGCAGGACGATTCTTCAGGAAGCAGAAACAAGCAGGAGAATGATCTATCTGGAAGCAGATCCCGGCAGGACGACCCGGCAGGAAGCAGAACCCGGCAGAATGGATCGTCCGGAAGCAGAAACTGGGAGAATGATCCACGCGGGAATGAAAACAGGTATGAACACGAGTGGGTGCCATACGAGAGCATATCCGGAACAGCGCCCAGGGGACTGAAGAAACCGCGGACGAAGCGTGAGCTGAAATTCTGGCAGTGTCTGGTCTTCTTTATCTGCATGATGGCGGTCTGGATTTTTACGAACGGATGGGTTTACCTGCTGACCGGGAACATGGATCTGGATTCCTTTGCGATGGAGCTTGAATTCGTTGTGGCCTCCGTTCTTTTTGTGTTTTTCATGAAGGCAGATCCGAAGGAGGTATTTCCGCTGCAAAGGCCACGGATGTCCGCTGTTTTCGGAGTTCTGATCCTGGTTGTCGCCGGTTATCTGGCAGCAGATGTTGTGACGATTATGGAGATGTTTTTCGTTCCGCATGCCCTGCAGAGCATCGATGAGGGCCTTGCGGGCACCTATTCCTCGAGTCTGCCCGTTGAGCTTTTTCTCACCGCCTTCATGCCTGCCGTGTGCGAAGAGGCTCTGCATCGAGGAGTCCTGGTATCAGGCCTTCGTACAAGCTTTCGAAAGAGATGGCAGATCATCCTCGTGGGTGGGGTTCTGTTCGGTGTTTTTCATATTTATCCCGTCCGCTGGTGGATACCCGGAATTCTCGGTGCGCTGATGACCTGGGTAATTCTCGAGACGGATAATATCTTCTACACGAGTCTGCTGCATTTCTGCTATAACGGGCTTCTGGTGGTAATCTCTTTTCTGGCATCGGACGCCACTTCCCAGGCGTCCTATACCGCATCCTCGCAGATGGTCGGAGTCTCTCTGCTGTTTTACGGCATCCCGCTTCCAATATTGATCTATACGGGATGCTGGCTGATCCGGAGATCCGTTACGTGGACGAAACCTGCTTTTATCGAACCTGGTCTGGAGGAAAAACGGCTGACACAGATTCTGGTGCCGACCGGTGTGATCCTTCTGACCGGCATTCTGTTTCTCCTGATCCGCTGATAAGGGATAGCCGTTATGGGCATTATTTCGTCAGGAGGTGCCGCCTTTCTGCTCCTGTTTCTTTTTGATCTGCAGATTATCAAAGGGGTTTTCTCCTTTTCCTGAGCGGTTTTTTGAAAACCTGATGAAGACACATTTTTTTAAAAGTGGGTGTTTGCATTTTATCGGGGCTATTGTAGAATGAATTTATAATATGTTTACAAGCAGGGTGAGGAGGATATTTCATGTCGAAGGTTGCAATCGTAACCGACAGTAACAGCGGAATCACACAGAAAATGGCGAAGGAGCTCGGGGTATATGTGCTGCCGATGTCATTTCTGATCAACGGAAAGGTGGTTCGTGAAGATATTGATATAACGCAGGCGGAGTTTTTCAAGGAGCTTGAGGACCCGAACGTGAGTGTCTCCACCTCTCAGCCGGCTCCCGCCGAGGTTACGGATCTCTGGGACAGGGTGCTCAGAGAGAATGATGAGATTGTATACATTCCGCTTTCCAGCGGACTTTCCAATTCCTATCAGACAGCCAGGCTGCTGGCGGAGAACTATGACGGCAAGGTTCAGGTGGTGAATAACCAGAGGATTTCCGTTACCATGCGCCAGTCGGTGGAAGACGCACAGACGCTGAGAGATGCCGGGTGGAATGCAGAACAGATCCGCGAGAAGCTGGAAGAGGACAAGTTCAATTCCAGCATATATATAATGGTAGATACTCTGAAATATCTGAAAAGAGGCGGGCGCATCACAGCTGCTGCCGCATTGATCGGAAGTGTGCTTCACATCAAACCGGTACTGCAGATTCAGGGAGAAAAGCTGGATGCTTACGCAAAAGCCCGGGGTACAAAGCAGGCGAAGAAAATCATGCTGGACGCTGTGCGTAAGGACATGACCGGAAGATTCAAGGACTTTGTGGATAAGGGAGAATATACCATCCGTTATTCCTACTCGGAGGGAGATGATCCCGAAGAAGTGAAAGAGTGGGTGGATGAGATAAAGGCAGCGTTTCCGAACGATGAAATCAAGGGTGATCCGCTTTCCCTTGTCATTGGATGCCATATCGGGCCCGGAAGCCTGGCGGTTACTATCAATCACAAAATCACGGTATAACATTAATCACGGTATAACATTAAAGTACAGACAGGAACGCAAAGACGCGGGTACTGCCTGTACTTTTTCCGCTTATTATGCAGACGGCGCAGTTCGATGCACCTGCGGAAGAGTGGTTCTGCCTTAGAGGCAATTGGAAAAGGCAATCGAAATGAGACATAATGCAAAAGAGCTATCCGAACATGATGCACATCGTGAGTTTTTTTTGGAGTGTGAGAAGCACTGGGTTTTCTGGTCGCTGATCCTGGTAGGCGGTTATTACGGAGCGTATACCTTCATGGTTCGGGGTGGTGTGTTCTGCAACGCACAGACGGCAAATGTCGTCCTTCTGTCCATGGCAATCGGCGAGAGAGACTGGGATAAGGCTTTATACCTGCTGATACCGATTTCTGCCTACTTTGCCGGCGCAATTCTGTCAGAGTTTCTGGCCAAACGAGTGAAGCGGCTGCATATGCTGCGTTGGGACACGATTCTGGTTGGATTTGAGATTCCTGTGGCGATCCTGCTCGGAGCTCTTCCGGAAAACGCTCCTGACCAGATCTGCCAGGTTACGTTGAATTTTATCTGTTCCATGCAATTCAACACCTTCCGTCAGAATCAGGGAATTCCGATGGCCACTACCTTTGTGACCAATCATATCCGCCAGACGGGCAGCAATCTGGTCAAGGCTGTGCGGGATAAGGATCCGAAGGCTGCTCTCCGCTGGAAAATGCATGGGTCAATGATTCTGTTTTTCCTGGCCGGAGGGATTCTTTCCACGTTGCTGTGCGAGGTTTTTTCGGTCAGAGCGATCTGGGGGAGCGTGCCGATTCTTCTGTATACCTTTATCCGGCTTATGGTGGCCGACCGCACATATGAAAGGGATATGCTCGGAAAGGTTCCCAGGGGCCATTCCTGAGAGAGCATTTCCGGGGGCCAGATTTTTAGATTGTACGGCCCAGATTTCTAGATTTTCGGGTTGACAATTATCGAAGCATATGCAATAATATCCAGGTATGCCGCACAGAGAGGTATAAGAGTCTGCCTGAATTTATGCAGGCCACCGGATCTGGCGAGTTTTAGAAAGTAGGAGGTGTCCTATATGTACGCTATTATTGCAACTGGCGGAAAGCAGTACAAGGTTTCCGAAGGCGATGTTATCCGTGTTGAGAAGCTCGGTGCAGAGGCTGGAGAGACAGTAACATTTGATCAGGTACTTGCAGTTCGCGACGATGATACCATCAAGGTCGGCGGCGAGACAGCCGGTGCTTCTGTAGAAGCAAAGGTTCTTGCCAACGCAAAGGCGAAGAAGGTTATCGTTTACAAGTACAAGAGAAAAACCGGCTATCATAAGAAGAACGGTCACAGACAGCAGTACACAAAGGTACAGATCAGCAAGATCAATGCTTAAATGACCAAGGTTACTTTTTATCAGAATCGGAACGGCAGGATTACCGGCTTTGAGGCAAGAGATCATTCCGGATATGCGGAGGCGGGCGAGGATATCGTCTGTGCAGCCGTATCTGCTCTGGTCATTCACACAGTGAATTCACTGGATCGTTTTACCGGAGATCAGATAGAGGAATCCTCGGATCCTGAGAATGCGGTGATTTGTGTCCGTGTAAAGGGTATTCCGTCTGACGGATCGGAGCTGCTGCTTCGGGCATTGGCTTCCACCCTTTCCGATATGCAGGAAGAAGAGTCCTATCAGGACTTCATTGATGTTAATTTCGTGGAGGTGTAAGAAATGATGAATTTAAATCTTCAGTTCTTCGCTCATAAAAAGGGAGTAGGTTCTACAAAGAACGGCCGTGATTCCGAGTCCAAGAGACTGGGCGCCAAGAGAGCAGACGGACAGCTTGTAAAAGCCGGCAACATCCTTTACAGACAGCGTGGAACTCATATTCATCCGGGTCTGAATGTAGGCCTTGGCAAAGATGATACTCTGTTTGCTACAGCAGATGGTATCGTGAGATTTACCCGTAAGGGAAGAGACAGAAAGATCTGTTCTGTTATTCCGCAGGCTGAAGCAGCTGAATAATTTTTGAAACATAAGGGCTGTCACATTTGCTGTGACGGCTCTTTCTGCTATTTGGGCAAAGAACTGCGGCAGTGCCAGACGCGAAGCTCCGGCTGCCTGTGCTATACAGAGAATTGCAGGGGCCAGAAGCGCGGAACAGGGCAAATTATTGTTGAGAATGCAATTTATATGGCCTACCCATGTGTTTTTGTAGTTGTTGTTTATTTTTTCTGAGTCGGCGATATAAGTTACATTCTTTTTTTATGAACTGAGGTGATCATTATGTTTGCAGATCGTGCGAAAATTGCGGTGAAATCCGGAAAGGGCGGGGATGGCCATGTAAGCTTCCGCCGTGAGAAGTTTGTAGCGGCAGGCGGACCGGACGGTGGTAACGGAGGAAATGGCGGAAGTGTCATTTTCGAGGTGGATCCCGGACTGAATACGCTTGCCAGCTTTCGTCATCATTACAAATTCAAGGCAGAGGACGGACAGGAGGGCGGAAAAAAGCGCTGTACCGGGAAGGACGGAGCGGACGTTGTCCTGAAGGTTCCGGACGGAACGGTGATCTATGAGGCACAAAGCGGGAAGGTTATCGCGGATATGTCCGGCAAAAACACCCGTGTGGTGCTTCTGAAGGGCGGAAGGGGAGGCAAGGGTAATATGAATTACGCGACGCCTACCATGCAGGTACCGAAGTACGCGCAGCCGGGTCAGCCGTCCAGAGAGCTGGAGCTGAGGCTCGAGCTGAAAATGATTGCTGATGTGGGACTGATTGGTTTTCCGAGTGTCGGCAAGTCAACACTGCTGTCGAGAGTCAGCAATGCGCAGCCGAAGATTGCCGAGTATCATTTCACAACTTTGATTCCGAATCTCGGTGTAGTTGACCTGGAAGGCTGCAATGGATTTGTCATGGCAGATATTCCGGGATTGATTGAGGGAGCCTCTGCGGGAGCGGGACTGGGATACGAGTTCCTGCGTCACATTGAGCGCTGCCGGATGCTGATCCATCTCGTGGATGCCGCCGGTACAGAGGGACGGGACCCTGTGGAAGACATCTATACCATAAACGGCGAACTGAAGAAATACAATGCGAACCTTGAGAAGCTGCCGCAGGTGATCGCTGCAAACAAGGTTGATTTGATTTTCCCGGAGGATGGAACAGAGGACCCGGTGGAGAGGCTGAAGAAGGAGTTCGAGCCGAAGGGCATTCGCGTATTCCCGATTTCGGCTGCGACTGGAAAAGGAATTAAAGAACTGCTATACTATGTACAGAACCGTCTGGATGAGATCCCGAAGAATACGGAGCTGTACGCGCAGGAGTTTGATCCGGAAATCATGATCCCTGAGGACAACCTTCCTTATACCGTCACAAAGTCAGAGACGGAGGATCATACCTACATTGTTGAGGGACCAAAGATCGAGAAGATGCTCGGATACACGAATCTGGATTCCGAGAAGGGATTCCAGTTCTTCCAGAAGTTCCTGAAGGATTCCGGTATTCTCAGTGATCTCGAGAAGGCAGGTATTCAGGACGGCGATACGGTACGGATGTACGGACTTCATTTTGACTATTATAAATAAGTAAACGTCCATGCCCCGCAAGCGGGGCGCCACAAATTGTATGAAGCCAGCTGCTGCGTTGTTTCACAACTCTCGCAGCTGTCACATAGTGTAAAAGCTACGGAGGTGCCTACAAATGGGGCTGATTGAGATCTGGCAGGAACTGCCGGAAGTCAGAAATCTGGAATTTCATTACCAGGGTCATTCCGACAGGGATGAGACTTACTCGGAGACACGGAAGATCCCGCCTTTCGATATTTTCTGCAGAGATGCGGAATTCACCTGGGAAGGGATCCGGTTCACCTCGAAGAGAGAGTGGTTCGGGGCGCCGCGCAATGAGCATCTTCTGGTCTTTCGCCAGACGATAGAACCGTTCGCAAACTGCAATTTTGAACTGAGAACCTGGATGGACGAGCCGGATGCGGACTCTCCGTGGCAGCTTGAGCAGTATCTGGAACAGGAAAATAATTCCTGCGGTTTTTTGTTCCGGAATCTGCAGGGTAGGCATCTGATTCTCTGCGAGACTTCTCAGATCACTTCTTTTTCCATAAGGGTGAATGAAACCAGGGAGAAGGTTACACGTCATTATGCGATTACGGCTTTTGAAGAGAGTCCGATCCGGGTTGAGAAGTATTTTTCTCTTCACACCGACGATGAGGACAATTATCAGGAAATCGCGTTCCGGGAATGTCGGGAGGCGTCAAAGCTTCGTTTTGATGATCTGAAAGGCCGCGGGGCGTGGATACTGCCGGAGAGAGAATGAACAAAGGGCGGCGGGACGTGAGCGCAGCCGGAGAGAGAATGAACGAAGGGCGGCGGGGCCTGAGCGCTGCCGGAGAGAGAATGAACGAAGGGCGGCGGGGCCTGAGCTCTGCCGGAGAGAGAATGAACAAAGGACAGCGGCTGTCTGTCAGATGTACATGAGAGCCGTAGACATTTTTCAAAGAATAACGAATAACGGGAGATTCAGATGACAAGTAAACAGAGAGCTTACCTGAAAGGGCTGGCAATGAATGAGGATACTATTCTTCATATTGGCAAGAGCGGTATCACGCCGGAACTGACAGAAAACGTGCGCCTTGCGCTTGCTGCGCGGGAATTAATAAAGATCGGCATCCTTCAGAACTGCATGGATGATCCGAAGGAAATGGCACAGATGTTGGCGGAGCGGACAAAATCCCAGATCGTGCAGATCATCGGCAAGAAGATCGTCCTATATAAAGAGGGACAGGGCGATGACAGGAGGATTGTATTCCCGAAGTAAACCGCCGGTGAGAACTCCTGCGGGCAGCGTCACAGAACGGGTATTCCGGAGACAGGACGGCGCTGCGGACATCATCAGATACGGAACTGCTTATATGGGTATTTGGGACAGGGGATTTCTATGTCAGAAGAGAGAAAACGAAAGATCGGTATCATGGGAGGAACCTTTGATCCGATTCATATCGGGCATCTGATACTGGGAGAGGCAGCCAGACAGCAGTTCAGTCTGGATAAGGTTTTCTTCATGCCTGCAGGCAATCCGCCACACAAAAGAAACCGTGCCGGAAGAGCTGGAGATGAACAGCGGGTAGATATGGTAAGACTGGCCATCGCATCGAATCCGGGCTTTGAGCTCTCTCTATTTGAGATGAATGAGGATGGCTACAGCTATACTTATCGAACACTGGAGATGCTGCGGAACAAAAACCCGGATATGGATTTTTATTTTATCATGGGTGCGGACTCTCTGTTTGATTTTGACCAGTGGCGTGAACCGCAGAGAATTGTCAATGCTGCCCATATCGTCGTCGCGACAAGAAATCAGACAGATCCGGATGTCTTCAACAGGCTTCTGGATCAGCGGAGAGAAGAGTTTCACGGAGACTTCCTGAAGCTTGACACTCCGAATCTGGATATCTCCTCCAAGCATATCCGCGAGCTGATCCGAAACGGAATATCGGCGAGATATTATCTTCCGGATCCAGTACTGGATTATATCCGGGAAAACAGGATTTATCTGTCTTCCGCTGACAATGCGGAGAAGGTGGCGTGTTCCGGAAAAGGATAATGCGGTTCTGTTAACCGATAGGTAGATGATCCGCATAGAAAATGTTCAAAGAAGGACAGAAAATGGGCAAAGATAAAACAGAGTGGAATTCAATCGAATCCAAGTTAAAGAAAGAACTGACGGACAGCCGTTACCGCCACACGCTTGGAGTCACTTATACGGCATGCGCACTTGCAATGCGCTATGATGTGGATTTAAAGAAGGCGCGGATGGCGGGACTTCTGCACGACTGTGCAAAGTGTATACCGAATGCGCAGAAAATTGAAATCTGCACAAGGAAGAATATCCCAGTGAAAAAGTTTGAACTGGAGCATCCGGTGCTGCTTCATGCAAAGCTCGGCGCGTATATTGCAAGGAAGGACTACGGGTGCCAGGATACGGAGGTTCTGGATGCCATTACCTGGCATACGACAGGAAAGCCGGAGATGACAACGCTTGAGAAAATCACGTTTATTGCGGACTATATTGAACCGAATCGTGATAAGGCGCCTCATCTGACGGAGATCCGGAAAGCCGCATTCTGCGATATTAATGAATGCATGTATATGATCCTGAAGGATACGGTCCAGTATCTCAGTGAAAATCCGAAGTCAATGGACGAGACGACGCTTTCAGCATATGACTATTACCGGACTCTCACGAAACACATCGATTAACAACGAATGATACATCGTGCCGCAAACGGTATCAGTTACGGATTCATAAGGAGGTTAATATGACAGAGCCCAGAGAAATGGCAGATATTGCCGTAAAAGCACTGGAAGAGAAAAAGGCTATTGATATCAAGATTATCGATATTTCTCATATCTCGACACTGGCGGATTACTTTATTATCGCCAGCGGGTCTAACCGCAGTCAGGTTCAGGCAATGGCAGATGCCGTTGATGAGGCGCTTGACAAAATGGGTGTTCACGCCAGGAGCACAGAGGGGTATCAGAATGCAAACTGGATCCTGCTTGACTATGGTGATATCGTCGTTCATCTCTTTGATGAGGAAAATCGTCTGTTCTATGATCTGGAGAGGATCTGGAGAGACGGCAGGGTCATCTCTCCGGAAACACTCGAGAATGGCTCTGGATCAGAGGAGAAATAATCTCCCTTTAACGGGCGGGTGTCAAAGGCTGGAAGGGGAGAACAGGATCTGGTGTTGTTCTGGACTCATTGAAAGTCGGTCAAAGAAAATTTCTTCCACTGATATTTTGCCAGATCTACAATCCCATCGGGACAGGGCACTCCGTCTGCTTCAAGAAGTTCGATCTGACGGTTTCTTCCGCCAAACGCGAAGGCGGGAGAAACCTGTCCATTCCGGTTAACGACACGGTAACAGGGTATGTGTTCCGGGTCGGGATTCGCGTGAAGTGCGTAACCGACAACGCGCGCCCAACGTTTATTGCCGGCAAGAGACGCGATCTGACCATATGTCGCCACTTTGCCTGCGGGAATCTGCCGCACGACCTCATAGATTTTCTCAAAGGAACTATTTTTATTCATTGGTTCTGCTTTCAATTCTTTTTCGTCCCCCTATGTATACAGCATTTTATCACACCATCTGTGTCATATACCATACCAGAGTCTGTTGTTGATGTCCATCCTAAGAAAGGTGCCGGTGATCTCCACGCCTCTGATGATCTCCAGGTTTTCTGGTGCTTCCGGTACTCTGATCGATTCCGGGAGCCTGAATGAGCTGTCGCAGACCTTTACTTGCATTCTTTCGCAGGATTCCAAAGGTATGGATCATTTCTTGATCTCCGTGGAGTAGTAGGGGATGATAATTCGCTGCCCTCTGTCGAGCTGATCTCCGTGGAGATGGTTGATAGAGGCAATCTCGCTCATGTAGTCGTAGATATCCCTGTATTCGGGCGACATATGATCGGAGGCAATGGACCAGAGGCTTTCGCCCTGATCCACCTCGATACTGGTGTAATACTTGTAGGTGGGAACATTCACCTTCTCCGCTTCCGTGCGGTTCGCGGTAAAGTGGAGCAGCAGAAGGACTGCAGCGAGGAAAATCATCATTATGACAATAGCTCTCTTCATATGGCGAAGTTTTCTCTGCTGTTCTCTCCGGAGCGATCTTCTTCCACTGGAACGGCAATATCCTGCGGCGCGATCAGCAGCGTCTCTTCTGGCAAAATTAGCCGATCCTGATCTGTCCGATCCTGAGTATGCTGAATTATAGTAAATACGACGGGAATGTACGGAATAATTATTCGAAATCATAAATCTGCCCCCTCAATTTAAATGCTTAACAGAAAAACCCGAACACAGGTTCCGAACACCTGTTCTTATATTGCGATTATATTACACTTCTGTAAACGTGTCAATAAAAAACGAATGTTTGTTCGGTAAAAAACGAATACATGTTCGAAAAATGTGTTTGCTTTTTTAAAGTGCGTATGGTATATTTATGTAAAGCTTTTTTTCTGAATATTCATTTGAATTCAGCAAACTTCCGTGTCTGCAGGTGCCATGGGAGATTTTTTCTATAGTCTGGGGGAGTGTTTATGAATACATCTTCGAATGCTCATATAGCGTCAGGAAGGAAACCAATCAGCAAGAAGCAGCAGGAGATTCTTGATTATTTGAAGCAGGAGATTCTCGACCGCGGTTTTCCGCCGTCTGTGCGCGAGATTTGTGAAGCGGTTCATCTTAAATCCACATCATCTGTTCACGCACATCTGGAGACGCTGGAGAAGAACGGTTATATACGCAAGGACGCGACAAAGCCAAGAGCAATTGAGATTCTGGACGATGATTTTCGTGAAGAACGCTTGAGACAGCTCGATCCGGCTGCAGAAACCGGTCAGGCCATAGAGTATCAGAATGTTCCGGTGATTGGAAATGTTGCTGCGGGTCAGCCGCTTCTGGCCGTGGAACAGGTGGAGTCTTATTTTCCCATCCCGGTGAATAAACTGCCGAACGGTCAGACTTTTATGCTGCGCGTACACGGGGAAAGCATGATAAATGCCGGAATCCTTGACGGTGACCTTGTGCTGGTACGTCAGACAAATGCAGCCCGAAACGGACAGATGGTGGTGGCTCTGATTGATGATTCTGCCACGGTGAAGACCTTCTACCGGGAGAACGGATACGTTCGTCTTCAGCCGGAGAACGACCATATGGATCCGATCATTGTGACGGGAGATCATTCGTTCTCGATTCTCGGTCAGGTGATCGGTGTCATGCGCTTTTTTCTGTGACTTGTTTAGAGACAATATTTTTCAGGACAATTTTGTGAACCACCACGCACCTGAAGGGCACGTGGTGGTCCACTGATGACAGCGGATGCTGCTATCCAGGAGAGTTTTTGGAGTATATGTTTTATTTTGACAAATGAAGGCTTTTGTTACTGAAGGCCGGCGGAGGAACCGGCTGAATCCTTCGATCATATTCTCTGTATCTTTTTCTATTCTTTTCTCTTCGTTTTTCAGAAGACCTTTCCTTTTTTCAGAAGACCTTTTCTTTTTTCAGAAGACCTTTTCTTTTTCCAGAAGATCTTTCTTTTTTTCAGAAGACTTAAGCCATATCAGAGTAATCATGATTACGCGATGCTGCCCGAGACGATATTTTTCAGGACATTTTTATCCTCATGGATCAGATGGAATTCTTACACACTTCAGAAGTTTATAACCTTGGATTGACGTGGATTGGTGCAGAAGACTATAATAATAGCAATAAGCCTTTGCGGGAAAGTATGTCCTTCATAGATCCATATCCCGCTGGCGGGGCAGTACAGATCATTATCTGGTGTGGATTGCCCCGGGTTTCGGACTTTCGCAGGGAGGAACATTTCATGAAGAAATCTGTTGTAATCGTTCTATTGGCAGGCACTATCGCCGTTTCTGCCGTCGGATGCGGGAACCGTAACGCCGACAGTGCGCCGTCTGTTGAGAGTACAGCGGCAGAGGTGACGGAAGCCGCCTCGTCGTCCGAGGGCAGCTCCGCAGGTTCTCAGTCAGAATCCGTTGTGTCTTCCTCGTCCGGAGAATCCGTTTCGTCGGATTCAGTGTCTTCATCGGTGTCTTCTTCCTCGCAGGATAACGCCGCGCCGGAGACTGAAGCTCTGACCGCAGTTGCCGTCAGTTCGGATGATTCCGCTGCTTCTCTTGAAAGCTCTTTCGGAGATGTTCTTGATATCTGTACCAGCTGGGGACCCGGAACGGCTGGCTCTTCACTGCAAAGCGTGTTATCAGCGGTTACGCTGATCACCTGGGCAAATACAAATGATGTGAAGGATATGGATCAGGATAAACTTCTCGGTATTGTCATGGATGTAATCGACAAATCGGATGATACAGAAAAGGACGCACTTGCGGCAAACTGGAGAACAATCTACGACACCGGTGACAGTATTCTGAATGACCCGACAAATCTGTATGGAATCATGAGCGATGCCGGATGTTATGATGAAGGAATAGCAATTGTGCAGAATGCGGATTCTGCAAAGAACTGGGAGACACTCAAGCTTCTGATCGAGAGAAATGCTTTTGAGTAAAAATACGGTTATAAGCAGGCAAGATAAGAAGAAAAAACTGACTGAAAAAGACAGAATTGACAGAACATCATTGGAAAGGCAGAACCATTGAGACAGAATCAGATTAGAAAGAAGCTCGGCATTATTGTAACTGCACTGGTAATTGCATCGATTACGGCGGCTCCGTCCGCACTCGCGGTGTCAGCAGATGAGATTACGGCAGCTTCTTCAGCGGTAACGGGGAGCAGCCAGGTGCCGGACAGCAGTATCGCATCCTCGTCTGCCGGGGCAGGAACAACAGGGACAGCAGTACCGTCTGCTCCAGCGACGCCGGCTCCGGACACCGGAAATCAGGAGGCGGGAGAAATCGCTTCTCCTGGAGCATCGTCTGAAACAGCGAAATCTGTTCCAGAGAGTTCAGTTTCTTCATCTGAGACAGGTACCGTGTTTTCCAGTCCCTCTGCATCCACACAGAGCGCTTCCGGGTCGACCGGTGCTTCGAAATCATCCGCTGTGAAAGAAAATGGATCGTTTGACGAGAGCTCAGGGAATAAGGCTGCGGATGGGCAGAAGGACACCGATGGACTGACGATTACAGATACATCCGGAGAGACACCGGCTTCTGATTCGACCGGGGCGAATGGGGGCGAGGCAGAAGGACCGCAGAGAGCTCCGACCGGATCCCGTACAGTTGTTCCGCCGGAATATCTGAAGGTGTCTGATCTTCGATTTGAGACGGTCGGAAAGCACCCGGTTTTTGCCGCGGAGGACATGAATATCTATATGTCAACTTCCACATCCTCTCAGGCGGTCGGACATATCACGAAAAACGGCATCATGTACCGTCTGAAGGATGAGGGGAACGGGTGGCTGTATGTCGAGTCCGGAGAGGTCCGTGGTTTTATTCCTGCTTCTTCAATCCGGTCGGAGGTAGCTGCGAAGCACCTGATGGCGGCGCGTTATCGGCTTGGAAACGCTCATACGGATGAAGAAAAGGCCGAATTTGACTGGAGCCCTTATTTTGCCTCGAAGACAGTTGAGATCTGGGACAATGAGGCGTTCACACACACGAATACAACGACGAGAGAAACCATCGCTGAAAAGTATGATCTGCTCACGCTATCCGCAGTGAATATTACAGAACAGCCGGACGCGAACAGCACAGTGGTCGGCACTATTCCGGCAAACGGTCTTCTGTATAAGATTGAAAACGCAGGGAGTGACTGGCTCTATGTGGAATCCGGCGACTGCCGGGGATTTGTTCCGAGGAGCAGTGTCCGGGGCGGCAGAGAAGTCAATGCTGAGGTTGCGGCAGCAGGAGAAGGCAGTTTCGCGGGGGCCACAGAGAAGGTCAGCCCGAAGGATAACCGGGCGTTCTATTACAGCCTTTCTTCTGTAACCCCCTGGTCCGAGAAAAAAGATCTCGGTGCTTCAATTATCAAAAATGCCGCCTATTACATCGGAAACAATTATGTATGGGGAGGAACCAGTCTGACGGATGGCGCGGACTGTTCCGGATTTGTGCAGACGCTTTACGGTGAGTTCGGGATATCGCTCCCGAGAGTTGCCCAGGATCAGGCACAGGTAGGCGCCAGGGTGTCACTGGAGGATGCGGTTCCCGGGGATCTCTGTTTCTACCGGAATGCCGCGACCGGCGAAATCTATCATGTGGCAATATATGCCGGAGACGGGAAAACAATTGAGGCCTACAGCTCAAGCCGCGGGATTATCGCGACGACCGTCTACACGCCGGATTTGTGCTGGTGTACCCATGTGCTTCCTGACCAGACGAATGAGCCGGCAACCCTGACGGCGGGTGATTCTGTGACAATCACTCCGGATACGTCCGCGGGCGGTCAGTATGGTTATGGTACATGGGACAGTTTCTGTGCGGCTGGAACTACTGAGAGAGGACTGAAGGAAAAGTACGGAGATTTTGACGCGGAGGGGTTTGGAAGAATCAGCGGAAGATATGTCATTTCCTGCATGCCCTCTTTTGGTAAGGTCGGAGATCTTATTGATTTTACGCTTTCCAATGGGACGGTGCTGAAAACGATTGTCGGCAGCAACATGACTCCGTCTGATAATCAGTGGGGACTGGCGGGAGGAAAGAACGCCATTTCCTTTATGGTTGCCGGAAGAACCTGGAAGGAAGGACATCCGGTTCCGGGAACTGCGGGCTTCCATCCGGAATGGAACGCGGCAGTTCAATCGGCTCACAACTACGGTTCGATTCTTGGCTGACCGGATTCTGAAATATTCCGCCTTCGGAAGCGGTAATTCCGATATGCAATCCATGTAAGGAGAAAAGGATAAGATTATGAACGACTCGATTTCAATAAATGAAAAGAACTTTCCGAATGCGGACTGGTTTTATCTGAAAAACGGTAATATCGCGGCGGTCCTTCCGGATCCCGATTCCGAGAAGATCCGCGAGAAGGAGTTCTGCAGACGCTATCACCTTTTTGCAGCGGTATACAGCAGCTCTGAGGAAAGCGAGGAGGACAAGGTTCTCAGATTTGAGAAAGAGTACGACCCGAGGGGCGGAAAAGCAATGTATGCCTATGTCAGTGACGGACCGCGGTTCTGGCTTGCTGCTGTCGGTTCTGAAGTTGTTTCGGAGCTGGGCAAAGACCGTGAGGAGACCGGAAAGTATCTGAAAAAGGTTCTGGCAATCTGGAAATCGGAAAAAATGTGGACGCTTCAGACGGTTGCCTTGTATGACGCGGCATCCGGAAAGGAAGTGGATCATTTCACGGGCATCCGATCCTGCGGCAAGACGGACGAGGATATTCTCCGTGATTCCGGGATACTGAAGAAATATAAAACAGGGATTGAGACAGATCTCTACAGCGGATTCAAGGACATATCCGGTGTCCTGAATTCGGTGGAGAGCTATCGGATGCAGAAAACGAAAAGCGCGGCGTTAGCACTGAATAAGGATAAAGAATATTATACGATCTGCAAGGGAAATGAGAAGCGGATGGTCTGCTATCGGGCTTCTGACGGCCGGACGCACTGCATTCCTGTTTATACGGATCGTATGGAAGCAGATCGCGCGGTTTCTTCGCGCGGCAGCGAATACAGCCTCCGGACAATGGATCTGCGGGAGCTTGCCGGAATGCTTGAAAAGCCTTCTTTCAGTGAAGTGAGACTGTATACGGCAGACGGGAGTACTACATTGGATGCACAGACGGTCATCAGCCGTTATAATGAGACATGAATAAGGAATTTCTGGATAAACTCGAGGACAGCCCGATTGTAGCGGCTGTCAGAAATGACGAAGGCCTTGAGGCCTGCCTGAAGACAGAGGTTGAAATTGTATTTGTTCTCTATGGTGATGTGTGCAGCGTCTCCGGAATCACGGAGCAAATTGCAGAAGCCGGGAAGACACCGGTTGTCCACCTGGATCTGATTGACGGATTGAGTCAGAGGGAGGCTGCCGTTGATTTTCTGAGGAAGAAAACCATGGCGCAGGGTATCATCACGACAAGGAGCAGTCTGATCTCCTGTATCAAGGATCGGGGACTTGCCGCGGTTCTTCGTGTCTTTATTCTGGACAGCAGGGCAATGGATACCGTCGGGAAGCTGACCAGACAGAGCTATTCATCACAGCCGGATGTGATTGAGATTCTTCCTGGAACGCTGGCACCGAAGGTGATCAGCAAGATCCGGAAGTCGGCGGATCTGCCGCTGATCTGCGGAGGGCTCATCAGCGACCGGGAGGATGTGATGAACGCACTGGACCACGGAGCCATCGCGGTTTCCGCCACCAGTCCGGTGATCTGGGATATGCTGTAGCAGAGGAATCAGACATCGGGATCGCGGAGTGTTTTTATCTTAATCATTTGGAATCAGTATTTTCAGAAAGACTATCGCAGGTGAGAGAGGCCTCCGGTAATGAGGCGGGTATTTCAAATGCGGTAGTCGTTTTATATGATTGTCGATGAAGGGGAAGCAATGAAAAACATTACGGAAATCATCAATCAGTTCGACTCGCTGGTCTGGGGCATTCCTATGCTGGCGTTGTTGCTTGGAACAGGCGTTTTCCTGAGTATTCGTCTTCGCTTCATGCAGTTTCGCAAGTTCGGATATATCATGAAGAAGACTGTCGGACAGCTGTTCGTTCGCAAGGAGAATCAGGATGGAAGTCTGACACCGGTACAGGCGCTGAGTACGGCGTTGGCGGGAACAGTCGGAACCGGAAATATCGCCGGTGTTGCGGGCGCGATCGCAATCGGCGGGCCGGGCGCCATCTTCTGGATGTGGATAGCGGCTCTGTTTGGTATGTGTACGAAATACTCGGAGATCCTGCTCGCCGTTCATTTCCGCAAGAAGAACAGCAACGGAGATTTTGTGGGCGGTCCGATGTATTATATACAGAACGGGCTCGGTGCCAGATGGCACTGGCTGGCAGTTTTGTTCTGTGTTTTCGGCTCTATAGCCGCGATCGGTACAGGAAATATGACCCAGATCAATACCATCGTTACCTCGATCGGAGCAGTTGTCACATCCTTCCAGCCGAACCTTCCTGCGGGAGATCTTCAGGCGCTTTATATGGTGATCGGTATTATCGGAGCGGTCCTGACCATTCTCGTATTGTTCGGAGGTATGCAGCGAATCGGAAGCGTAACCGAAAAACTGGTTCCGGTGATGGCACTTGTATACATTGTGGCGGCACTGGTCGTGGTTCTGGGAAATGCCGGCATGATCGGATCTGTATTTTCCGATATTTTCAGGGGTGCCTTTGATCCGAAATCTATCAGCGGCGGGCTTGCAGGTGTAGCGGTTCAGCAGGCAGTGAAGGCCGGATTCGGAAGAGGTATTTTCTCGAATGAGGCTGGACTTGGAACGGCACCGATTGCGCATGCGGCTGCAGATGTCGAGCATCCGGTTCAGCAGGGAATGTATGGTGTATTTGAGGTTTTCGCGGATACCATCGTTATCTGTACGCTGACAGCGCTTGCAATTCTGATATCCGGCAAGGCCGAAGCCTTTTATGGAAAGACCGCAGGAACAGATCTGACCATTATGGCGTTTGGAACAGTGCTTGGAACAAAGCTGGCAGCCATTGTAATCGCCGTGTGTATTGCCATGTTTGCCTATTCGACATTGCTTTCCTGGAGCCTTTACGGCAGCAGATGTTTTGAATTTATCTTCGGAACGACCGGTTCAAAGGTATATCAGGCGATCTATGTAATCTTCGTCGTGGTCGGAGCAAATGTAAAGCTGGGACTTGCCTGGACGATTGCGGACGCCTCGAACGCACTCATGGCGTTTCCAAACCTGATTGCCGTGCTTCTGCTTTCTCCGGTTGTTGTTCGGCTCACGCGTGAATATAAAGGGATGAATTAACGAGCGTGCGTTTCTGATTTCGTGACAGATTTTCGATATTCCCTGGGTGTGCAGCCGTATTTTTTGCGAAAGACATTTTGAAAATAGGACTGTGAGGAGAAGCACAGATATTCGCTTATCTCACTGATCGTTTTATCGGTGTAGCGCAGAAGGCTTCTGGCCTCCTCCAGTTTCCGCCGCATGATATAGGAACTGATATGGAATCCAAGTTCTTTTTTGAATTTTCTGGAGAGAGTACTTCGGTCCATTTTCAGTTCCTTTGCTATATCACCGACAGATATGTTTCGATTGATATGATTCGAGATAAACTGAATGGCGCGAAAGACATCCGTTGACATACCGCTGGGAATTTTCGCGTCAGAAACTCTTCTGGTGAAATCCATTGTCGCTGTTGCGGTTAACAGCGTGATAGCTGTGGCATCTGTCATACGCTCCGCTTCCTGAATGTAGGAATCGGAGAGCTGATAGGCAGTTTCAATATCGAGACCTCCGGAGATTGCGTGACGAGTCATAAGCGCAATAGTGATGATAAAGATATTCTTCGATTGCCGCAGGGAATCCTGAGCGACAGAACCGACGTCAAGCGGTGGAACCGTTTTCATGAAATCCTTCAGGCCATTCAAATCTCCCCGTTCGACAAATCCATAGTAGGACTGCTCAAAAAAGTAGGTATCATGATAATGCTGTTCCTCCTTGCGCTCATAGAGCAACCTGGAGTGTACATTTCCTATTTCTTCTTCCCTTTCATGATTTACAATTCCAAACCGAGCAAAGATGTCAATGTCGTTTCCGGTCATCTCTGTATAGATTAATGCAAGGATATTCAGAAACTGATCCAGAGAGAAAAGAGGCGTCTGATGAAAAAAATCTATGATCTGAAGCCGCATCTGCACCGGGAGGCTGTACGCGGAAATGAGATGATCAATTGCCTCGTCACCTAAGGGTATTGAGCAGACCGGACCTAAAACGACAGACTCACCGGTCTCCGGGTTTCTGCAGAAGCCAAGATAGGCAAATTCTTTTGTCGTCAGATAAAGAAGATTATCTTGTGAAGAGAGCAATTGGTCCTTATAATGCTTCAGATAATCATCCGGAAGGCTGAGAGAAGGATAAACAGCCTTCAGATTACTCTTTACGTAATAGTGGGTCGGCACATAGGTGGCATGATAAATCATGTTTAGCTTTTGTTCAAAATCTATGTTCATTAATGAAGCCTTTCTTTTATCTTCTGTAGATTTTCTTGTTTAAAGATATTCAGACTGCTATATTTTGATTCTTCGATATTTCAATGATTTGCTTCTTATCCGTAATAGGTTTCTTCCGATAATGCCTTAATTTTACAATATATCATCACAATCTTACAATAAAAAGGGCTATTTTCCTGTTAGACTGTTTATAAAAGAACCGTTATGGGGCCCGGCCAGCTCGGATATCGATGTTTTACAGGAGGAGATTATGGGAAAGAAAATGGCACTAGGTAAGGACGCGATGGGAATTCAGAAAACTATGCGCTTTAAGGATTATCTGGGAGATGGAATCGGCCAGCTTCCTTTAAATGCGGTTTCCTGTCTGGTGGGACAACTGACGTATTTCTATACGGATAAAGTGGGACTTGCAGCGGCAGCGGTGGCAACCATGCTTGTTATCGCTAAGATTATAGATGCGTTTACGGATTTGATCATGGGAAAGATTATGGATGATGTTACTTTCAGGGATGGAAAAGCCAGGCCATGGTTTCGGATCATGGCGATTCCGATAGCGGCAATTATTGTCTTGCTCTTCACGGTTCCCACGAAGGCATCCAGGGGTGTTCAGTCAGGTTATGTGCTGATCACAAACATCCTGTGCAGCGCAGTCATCTATACAGCGATTGCCATCCCCTACGGCGCTATGATTGCCATGCGCACCGAGAGCAGCGAGGAGCGTGGAAAGATGGGAATATACCGCGCGGTCTTCGGATATGTGGTCGGCATGATTATATCGATCGGTCTGATACCGATCACGAATCTTCTGGGAGGGACCCAGGCGGCATGGATCAAAGTGGCAGCTGTTTTTTCAATCCTTTCCTTCATCAGCATGGTCGTTTTATACAGATCATCAAAAGAGACGGTCGGAGAGAGTAGGAAGGAAGAAGATGCGGAGAGCACAGAGGGCCCTGACAAACTAGATTTTGCACAGTCAATCAAGCTTTTATTCCAGAATAAATATTGGGTGATTATGTTGATCGCCAATCTTTTGATGAATATTTCCTACGGACTCTCTACTTCCGGAGGAACCTTTTACGCAAAGTATATCCTTGGCAACGACAACATTGTCGCACTTTTGGGTGCTGTCGGTCTGATTCCAACCTTTGCGGGCTTTATACTTGTTGGTCCGATGACGAAGAAATTAGGAATGGCAAAGACCTGCCTGACCGGCTGTATCATTGGTATCGCCGGCTGTATCTATCGTGTATTCACCCCATACAGCCTGATTTCCTGTCTGGTGGGTGGAAGCATGGTTACCTTTGCGAACATTCCAATCATGTGTCTGACCAGTGCACTGGTAAATAACTGTGTTGAGTACAATGACTGGAAGTTCGGACATAAGCTGGTCGGGATGAGCAATTCAGCATCATCCTTCGGGTCCAAAATCGGATCAGGTATCGGAGGATCATTGATAGGGTGGATCCTCGGTGCGTGTGGATTTATTTCAGGCGCGGCAGCGGCAGAACAGCCGTCAGCGGTTACTGCAGGAATCTTTACGTTTTCTATCTATATTCCGCTGGCTCTTTTGATCGGAATGGCAATTCTGTTTAAAATGTACGACCTGGAGAAAATTTATCCGAAGATCGTGACAGAACTTGCTGAGAGAAAGAAAAAAGCTGTGAAATAAGAATTTACGTAAAATAATTTCGGAACAGAAATTTTCGAACCCGGACAACAAAGCTTAATTAGTCAGAAGAATGCTGCAAGTTTGAGGATAGCGCAGGAAAGGGTGTAATAATTACATGGACAAATACACAGAGGAAATGAGAAACCTGAAAATAAGACAGATTCTGGATGAGATGTCTCTGGAAGACAAGATTGCCCTCTGTTCCGGCAAGGATTTCTGGCATACAAAGGCATTTGAACAATACGGGATTCCATCTATTATGATGACGGACGGTCCTCACGGTCTTCGAAAACAGAGTGAAAAAGCGGATATGCTCGGTATCAATCAATCGGAACCGGCCACTTGTTTTCCTACAGCTGTGACGCTGGGGGAATCGTGGAACCGGGATCTGATTCGTCAGGTAGCTGAGGCGATCGGAGAAGAAGCACGTGCATATGATGTCTCTGTCGTTCTGGGTCCTGGTATCAATATCAAGAGAAATCCGCTGTGTGGGAGAAACTTTGAGTATTTTTCAGAGGATCCATTTGCAGCCGGGGAAATGGGGGCCGCCTATGTAGAGGGTATGCAGTCGACCGGAACGGGATGCAGCCTGAAGCATTTCGCAGCAAATAATCAGGAATACAAGAGATTTTCTTCGGATTCTCAGATTGATGAGCGTACACTCCGTGAGATCTATCTGGCCGGTTTTGAAAGAGTGGTCCGGAATGCGCAGCCTAAAACTGTCATGTGTTCCTATAACAAAATCAATGGAGTCTATAGCTCGGACAATTATCATCTCCTGACAGAAATTCTGCGGGAAGAGTGGAAATTCAAGGGAATGGTTGTCACCGACTGGGGCGCAATGAATGACAGAGCAAACGGTTTTTCTGCCGGGTGTGATCTTTCTATGCCCGGAGGTGCGATATCGGTAGATGAAGAAGCCATGCATGCGATTCGTGAAGGGAGACTTAGTGAGGATAGTGTAGATCGCTGTGCTGCACGGGTGCTAAAACTGGTGTTCGACATGCAGAAAAATCGGGAGCAGCATCAGGAGACAATTACGCAAACAGAAAACTCACGGGGCTTTGATGAGACAAAACACCACGAGCTCGCCAGAAAAGCAGCTGAAGAAGGAATTGTTCTGTTAAAAAACGAAAACCATGTTCTGCCGTTGAACGGCGGTGAGAAGATTCTGATTCTTGGCCATATGGCGAAGGATGGACGTTACCAGGGAGCCGGAAGCAGTCATATCCATCCGACAATGCAGGATCAGTTTCTGCCCATGATGCCGGAAGCGGATTATCTGGAAGTGGTAGATGAAAAGGGACACCTGCTCGAAGGTGCACTTGACGCGATTGACCAGACAGCCGGAAAGTATGATAAGGTTATCGTCTTTGCCGGCCTGCCTTCTCAATATGAGTCGGAAGGATTTGACCGTGATACACTGGATCTGCCGGTCGGACATAAGCGGATGATAGATGAAGCAACCTTACATCACGCTCACGTGGTTTTTGTTCTGATGGGTGGAAGCGTGATGGAAATTCCGTATCAGGACCGGGCGGAGGGAATTGTATATGCCGGGTTGTCAGGACAGGCTTCAGGATCTGCTATCTATGATGTTCTTACCGGAGCGGTAAATCCAAGCGGAAAACTGACAGAAACCTGGGTCCGTTCCCTGAAGGATGTGCCGTCTTACGGCTACTATGCCGGGGTTCGCAAGAACGCCCAGTATCGGGAGGGAATCTATGTCGGTTACCGGTATTATGACAAAGCGGGGGTGAGTGTGAATTTTCCGTTTGGGTTCGGGCTGAGCTACACAGATTTCGTTTATTCCGATTTGAAGATTTTAGAGACTGATAAAGCAGAATATCAATACGAGGTATCTGTCAGCGTCAAAAATACAGGAAGGAATCCGGGTGCGGAAATTGTACAGCTCTATATCGGAAATCCACAGGATGGAATTTTTCGGGCAATCAAAGAATTAAAGGGATTTGAAAAGATTTACCTGGAGCCGGGTGAGGAAAAAACGGTGACCATGATGCTGGATGCGAGGAGCTTTGCTGTATTTCAGGATAAATTTATTATCCCTTCCGGGAACTATACGGTTATGGTAGGGGCGTCTTCCGCAGACATACGTCTGAAGAAGAGTCTAATAATAGAAGGGGTAACCCTTCGCACCGAGAATAGGTTGAAGGGAAGCTGGTATGAAGCGCCTGCAGGGCATCCTTCTCTGAAGGACTGGAGTCTTTTATTGGGAAGGGAGGTTAAAGAGGATCGGTCCCCTGTGAAGGGAGAGTTCACATCCGGAAATACACTCAGTGAGATGAAGGACTTCAGCTTTATCGCGCGTAAAATGTGTGAAATGATTGAAAAACAGATTGCGAAGAAAATGGGAATGAAGCCGGACTATTCCAATCCCGAATTCCGAATGCTGGTATCATCTAGCGTGGATTGTTCTCTGCATGGAATGATTGTCAATTCCGGTGGAGCCTTTCCAAAGAAGATTGCGGATATGATCCTTGCAGAGGCAAATCATGGAAAAGCAGGAGCATTTATGGCTTTAATCAGAAAAGAACACAGGGTTTAATTTTGGAGGGAAATGGGGATGAAAGCAATCAGACTTAGAACGGAATACTTGACGAATCCGATGGGCATTGATATCCGTCGTCCGCGTTTATCCTGGAATTGTGAGGGCGGACGCAGACAGACAGCATACCGGATTCGGGCAGAAAAAGAAGGGAGACTTATATGGGATTCCGGAAAAGTTTGCTCTGACCGGATGCATTTGATTCCCTGGGAAGGCGACCAACTGCATAGCAGGGATTCTGTCCTGTGGACGGTGCAGCTTTGGGATGAGGAGGATAGAGCCGGAGAGATCAGCGAAGAGGCTTTTTTTGAAATCGGTCTAGGTTCAGCGACCTGTTGGAAGGCGAAATGGATCACCGGAAATTATAAGGTGAATAAGAAGGAACGTTATCCGGTCGATTGCTTCCGAAAGGAATTTACCTGCAGACGGGCGGTGAAGAAGGCAAGACTCTACATCACTGCCTGCGGTCTCTATGAGGCCAGGATTGACGGCGTAAAAGTGGGTGATTTTTATATGGCACCCGGTTATACGGATTACAGGAAGCGTGTGCAGTATCAGACTTATGATGTCACAGATATGCTTTCAGTGGATTCTCATATCCTGGATGTAGATCTGGCTGACGGATGGTATCGCGGAAGCTGCGGTGCTTATGGATTGAAGAATCAGTACGGGAGTGAGACAAAGCTTCTGGCGCAGATGGAGATCTGTTATGAGGACGGCTCATCGGATGTGATCGGAACAGATGCAGGCTGGAAATGGTCCGATCAGGGCCCGGTCCGTTTTGCAGACAATAAGGATGGGGAAATTGTGGATGCTCGTATGGATGCTTTTGCAGATTCTTCCTATGTTGGGTATGCAAAGCTGACAAGCCATGAGGTACTTCCGACCTGCTCCAATAATGTGCCGGTTACGAAACATGAGACCTTTCATCCACTTATCACGACTGCGCCAAACGGAAAGAAGCTCCTGGATTTTGGACAGAATCTTGCCGGAATTATCTCTTTCCGTGTTCACGCACAGAACGGTCAGAGGATGGTGTGGCGTTTTGGAGAAATGCTGGATGAGGAGGGAAATCTGACGCTCGCCAATATTCAGCTCACGAGAAAAAAACGGACTACCCCCCTGCAGAAGATCGAATTTACTTGTAAAAACGGATGGAATGAATATGAGTCCCGTTTTACAGTTTTCGGATTTCGATACGCGGAGGTGGAAGGCGATGTGGAGCTGGATCCGGAGAACATTGTCTCCATTGCCGTCTATTCCGATATGAAGACGGTCGGAAGATTTAAATGCTCAGATCTGCTGTTGAACCGTTTTTATCAGGCAACAATGTGGTCTGCCAAGAGCAACCATCTGGATATTCCGACTGATTGTCCGACCAGAGAACGTCACGGTTGGACAGGAGATGCGCAGATTTTTTTTGAAACCGCAGCGTATATGATGGACTTTGCCAGCTTCTCTAAAAAATGGCTGCATGATGTCTTTGACTGGCAGAAGAAAGACGGCTGCCTGCCGCATATCGTGCCCGACGGAGGCGCTGATTTTTATATGCGATCGATGAACGGATCGGTGGGATGGGCCGATGTCGGGATCCTGATGCCCTACCGTTATGCAAAGATGTTCGGCGATAAAAGCATTCTGGAAGAGTTCTATGACGGCATGGCAAGGTATGCCCGTTTCATGGAGAAGCGGATGGGCGTGAATCACTCACCTTTAGCAGAAAAGATCAGACTTTCCCCGGAAAACCGGAAATATCTGGTTAATAAGGGACAAAGCTATGGGGAATGGGCGGAGCCTGAGGATGTATGTGCTTTCCGGTGGCAGGATTTCTCTGTTCCCCACCCGGAGGTATCGACTGCCTATACCGCATATGTACTTCGTCTGATGGCGAACATTGCCAGGATACTCGGACACGATAGAGATGCCGGAGAGTTTATGCGCAGCAGCAATGGATGCCGCAGAGCATATCAGGAGCTGGTCAGCGGAGGAAAATACAGTCTGGATACGGACCGCCAGGCACAACTCGTCAGACCTCTTGCTTTTAATCTTTTGAATGAAGAACAGACAGAATTTGCCAAGAAACGGCTGATCAAAGCGTTGGATCATTATGACTGGAGACTTGGAACCGGATTCCTTTCTACTCCGTTAATTCTGGATGTGCTTACAGAGATTGATGTCAAGTATGCGTACCGTCTTCTGGAGAACGAAGATATTCCGGGATGGCTTTCTATGCCGAAGAATGGGGCCACAACCATCTGGGAGGCATGGGAAGGACCTGCGTCAAAGCAGGGAGGGATCGGATCCCTGAACCATTATTCCAAGGGAGCAGTTTGTGCGTGGCTGTTCCGCACGATGTGTGGAATTTCCGTGAACGGAAGAAACTCCTTCCGGATTGCGCCCAAGCCGGGCGGGAGATGCAGCTTCGCGGAGAGCAGCTATGACAGCGTGTACGGGCTGGTCTCCTGCCGCTGGGAAAAGGATGCAGAAGGAAATTATCATTACACAATCCAGGTACCGGCAAATACAACAGCAACCGTGGAACTTCCAGGAAGGGAAGCCTTCATAGCTGAGGCCGGATGCTGGCAGTATTAAGAAGAAGTGAGTATGTATCACTGCACAGTACTATAATCCTTCCGGAGCAGAAGCTTGTCAGAGAGGTTAAGATGCTGCCAATTGAAAAACAGCTTGAAAAAACAGCTTGCTAATTTGGTAAAAGTGCAATAAAATATAACTGTTTCCGAAATGAATCTATGAGATTTACCTAAAGAGTTATAGAGTTATAGAGTTATAGAGTTATAGAGTATACGCACTGGAGTTGGATGGAGTCAGTCGAAAAGCGATAGAAAAAGACTATCGTCTATTGACTGACTTTTTCGTTTGCTTCCACAAAGCAGCGGACAAGGGAGGTTTTTACAATTATGGCAAAGTATGTGATGGCACTGGACTCGGGTACCACAAGCAACCGTTGTATTCTGTTCAACAGCAGAGGTGAAATCTGCAGTATGGCGCAGAAGGAATTCATGCAGTACTTCCCTCAGCCGGGCTGGGTGGAGCATGATGCCAATGAGATCTGGCAGAGTCAGCTGCAGGTAGCGCGTGAAGCGATGCGGAAGATTGATGCCGCGCCAGAGGAAATTGCGGCAATTGGCATTACGAATCAGCGTGAAACAACAATTTTGTGGGACCGCAGAACCGGGCAGCCGATCAGCCACGCAATTGTCTGGCAGTGCCGCCGTACCGCTGATTTCACAGAAAATCTGAGAGTGAACCGCCCGGAAATTGTTGATATATTCAAGAAGAAAACGGGGCTCATTATCGATCCGTATTTTTCCGGTACGAAAATCCGCTGGATTCTGGATCATGTCGAAGGTGCCCGGGAGATGGCGGAGAAGGGAGATCTCTGCTTCGGGACCGTGGACAGCTGGCTGATCTACAAGCTGACCAAGGGAAAGGTGCATGTGACCGATTATTCCAACGCATCCCGTACGCTGCTGTTTAATATCAACACGCTGAAGTGGGATGAGGAGCTGTGCGACATTCTGGACATCCCCATGAGTATTCTTCCTGAGGCGAAACCGTCAAGCTGCATATACGGAGAGGCGGACAAGGAATTTTTCGGGGCACCGGTTCTGATTGCGGGAGCAGCGGGAGATCAGCAGGCTGCGCTGTTCGGGCAGACCTGTTTCAAACCCGGTGAGGCAAAAAATACCTATGGTACCGGCTGCTTTATGCTGATGAATGTGGGGGATAAGCCGGTATATTCCGAGAACGGGCTTCTGACGACGGTCGCCTGGGGGCTGGACGGGAAAGTGGATTATGCCCTTGAAGGATCTGTCTACGTAGCAGGAGCTGCGATTCAATGGCTTCGGGATGAGCTGAAGATTGTTGATTCCTCACCGGATTCTGAATATTTTGCGACAAGAGTCCCGGACACGAATGGCTGCTATGTGGTTCCTGCTTTTACCGGACTCGGAGCTCCGTACTGGGATCCGTACGCCCGCGGCGCCATAACAGGGCTGACCCGCGGCGTAAACAAATATCATATCATCCGGGCAACGCTGGAATCTCTGGCTTTCCAGACCAGTGATGTGCTTCACGCGATGGAGCTGGATTCGGGAATTCATCTGTCTTCGCTGAAGGTGGACGGCGGCGCAAGCATGAATAATTTCCTGATGCAGTTTCAGTCCGATATCATCAACACGCCTGTGAGACGCCCGGTATGCGTGGAAACGACGGCCATGGGCGCCGCTTACCTCGCAGGGCTCGCAACAGGCTTCTGGAGCAGCAGAGACGATGTCATGCATAACTGGTCCATAGACCGTGAATTCCGGCCTCAGATGGACGATGAGACCCGTACAAGGGAGCTTAAGGGATGGAAGCAGGCAGTCCGTTCGACGCTCGGATGGGCAAAAGATACAGAATAAGATTGTAAATCAGGTACCGGTTGCTTCTCTGATAAAAGGCTGTATAATGATAGCTATATCAGCAGCTATCATGACATCGGATATTTCACATATCATTTGACATGTGCGGCCTTGTGGCGGTCGTCTTTTGCATCTATCATTTGACTTGTGTGGCTTCATGCCGGTCGTTTTTTGCATCTATTATTTGACATGTGCGGCTTCATGCCGGTCGGCCAGCATGATGTGTTTGCGTTAAAGCTGTAATAAAAGAATTTTTTGCCGGAGGAAATAAGATATGGCAGATCTGAAGGATTGGTCCTTGCATTATAATGGAAAGTTTTTCTGGGTGCGCGGATATGTGTACCGTAAGTATGACGTAAACGACGGAACACCCGTGACAACATCCGCAATTATTCGTGTGGACAAGGATAAGGACGGGCTGGATATTTATACCGGACATTCTTATTACAGATGCGATTATGATCTGCATGCGCAGGACCGGAACGACCTTTCTTATGAAAAACTTCTTCCTGGAATTGTAAAATCAAACGCAATACCTGCAGATGTCCGGTCAGCCGCAGCAGAGGAAAGAGATCGCATAGAACGGGAGAAAAGAAACCGCAGATAATCGATAGAATGGGAAAAAAGAAACCGCAGATAATCATTGGATAACGCAGATAATTCGATGAGGCAGATCATTGCTCATAAGGACATATAGGAGTATTAATTTCCGGAAAAGGGATATAAAGTGTCGTAAAATTGTTATTTTACGACACTTTATATCCCTGTCTGTCTTCTCTCATTCTCATCTTTATCCAGATTTTTCGCCCATTTTATCGGTGCGGCCTCCGTCAGGCCGCATCATCGCAAAGCCGAAAGGATTTCATTTATGAAATACAACGAAGAAGTCGATATTCTCACTATGGAGAAAATCAATGATCTGTTGACAGAGCTTCCTCAATATGTGAAAAACTACATCAGCAACCTTGCTGCGGGAAGCAAGTCGCGGCGGACAATTCTGAATTATCTCTATGACATTCGCGGGTTCCTGACGTATACGGCAAATGCTCAAGGTATTGATGTCATGGATCTTTCGGCGGATACACTCGGACAGCTGAACAATTTTGATTTCGATGATTATTTCGGCAGCTTCCGCACCGGAAAATCTGAAGGAAAGGCCAGAAAGCTTGCGGCGCTCCGTTCCTTTTATAAATTTTTGAAATCATATGGCTTTATTGCGCACAATCCGCTCTCTGAGTACAGCATTGAGCTGAAGCAAAAAAAAGATCCCAGGCGGGATCTGCAGTTCATGAATACGGAGGAAGTAAATCAGGTGATGGCCGGGGTGACGACCGGAAGCTCACTGGCCTCCGAGCATCAGAAAAAATGCAACCGGGAAAATCAGTACCGCGACACTGCCCTCTTCACTCTCATGCTGAACACGGGGATCCGGCTTTCAGAGTGTGTGGGAATCGATCTCACGGATGTCCTGTGGGAGGAACATAAGCTTGTGATCCACCGCAAGGGAGGAATCGATGATATCGTCTTCCTGAATGAGAATGCGGAAAGCGCTCTGCGTGATTATATACGCTATGAGCGGGCGGAGGATGCAGACGATCCGGCGCTTTTTCTTTCCAATCAGAAGCGGAGAATCACACCGAGATCGGTGCAGCGCATCGTGAAAAAATACACGGAATCGGTTGTCCCGGACAAGAATATTCATGTCCATTCGCTCCGGAAGACTTTCGGAGACAACCTCTATCAGGCCACCCACGATATCAAGCTTACACAGCAGGCACTGAATCACTCGGATATCAGCGTAACGGCCGCCCACTATATCACCGACAATGCGGAGAATAAGAAGACGGCCGTTGAGATTATTCAGGACGTATATAAGGAAGATTCTTGAAGGCAGGTTATGCGGCAATGTTCAAAATGAAGGGATCAGGTATTACCTTGAGATTTCTCTTCTCCCACATCCGGCGGATGGGGGGAAGCATCCTCTCACCGACGGCGGATACCTTATCGGCAACCGTGATCACCCATCCTTCCCTTGTTCTTGGCGGTGCAGCCAGCAGAGGAAACATGTGGTGCATACAGATATCATAGACCTTGTCCCTGTCTTCCGGATCTGCGAAAAAAACAGAAAGATTAGCGGATTCAATCGGATGAAGTCTGCACATAGATGAACTTGAGGTGAAGCGTTCTCGACCCAGGATGCCGAGATCATGGCACAGGCAGCCGACAACCAGTGCCCTGGTGTCCGTGCGGATATGAAGCCTGGCCAGCATGTATCCGATGCCGAGGGCAACAAAGGTGACGTTCAGAGAATGCATGCCCACGGTTGAGCTGTGATGATGACACTGCTCCAGAGCTTCCCGGAACTTCAGACTGTTGAGAACCGGTTTTCCATATTTTTCAATATTTGAGATATTTTCTTCCTGCAAGATTATCCTTCCTCCGGATTCCGGTAAAATACTGATCCATTAACGATTTGTCTTTTCAATCCCTTATTATATATCTTTTTTGAATAATAAAAAATAAATTTTTAATAAAGCGCCGCTTACTCAGGATTTTACAGACCAGTACAGGAAGGTCACAATCTGCGCTCTCGTTCTTAAATTCATATCAGCCGGCTGCGGCTGCATTGTCCGCCATTGTCGTAGAGTCTGACGCATAGGTTGAATCTGCGGGTTCTGTGCCGGGTTCATAGTAGATCACGATCGGAACACCTGCGTCGATGTTTTCATAGATGGACTGTGCTACATTCGACGGAAGATTCAGACATCCGTTTGATCCGTTGGTTTTGTAGATTTCACCGCCGAATGCGGTGCGCCACCACGCATCGTGAAGACCTTCACCCTCATAGAACGGCATCCAGTACTGAACCTTTGTGGAGTAGTTTGCGCCCACCAGAGTGGAAGGACTTTCCTTGTATGCGACAGGGAAGATGCCGGTCATGGTGCCCTGATTTTTCGAAAGGTCACCGCTTACAAGATCACTCTCCAGAAGCAGGGAGCCATCCTTGTAATACCAGAGGTGCTGCTTCGTCAGGTCGACTTCCACATAGGTTCCGGCCAGATCATCCGTTCCGTTTCTCTTGTAGTAGTACGGGTTTCCATAGTCATTGGTCTGAACGTATATCGGCTCACGGCTGACGGACTGGCCTGCCTGAAGATCCTTGATGAGTTCCGCGGTTTCGGAATCCTCATCAACGGTGTACCCGTATTCCACCTTTCCGGCCGGGAAGTCAATGGTCAGACCGCCCGTGGTCTTGAAGGTTTTTTCAATATGACGGGTATTGTATTTATTCGCAAGATCACTCACCCATGCAGCGGCCTTGTCCTTGTCCACGGTGCAGCTTCCGTCGTCTGCAATGGTGAGCCAGTCCTTGAAGGTATCGTATGTAAGCGTCTCGCTCTGATCCCCGAACTGGTAGGTGATCACCATGTCCTTGTAAGCCTGAAGCTTCAGCTCCTTATTCTTGTCATCAGCTTCCTTCTGCAGATCTGTGGTATCCATATTCACTGTCTCTGAAGTGTAACAGTCTTCGGGAATTGCGATCTTCAGAGTGCCGGTGAGTGTACCGTTTTCGGATGCGCTTTCAATTGCGTCCCGGACTGCCTTCTGGAGTTTAGTGTCATCCACTTCATTTCCCTGCACCGGCTGTGTGACAACGTAGGTGTTGGTGGAAGAATCCAGATTAACCGCAGCCTCAACTGATTTTACGCGGGCGACACTGAACTTTGAGCTCTGTACAAAAGAGTCAAAAGTGGCCTCATCGAATGAATATACGTTGTCTGCGGAGATGTTATCTCCTCCGGCTGTGTTCTGCAGATATGCGCTGATGCTCTCTGTCTGTGCTTCTCTTGCCTTTTCAAGAGAGGCTGTCATTGAGTTTTTGTCCAGACTGTATCCGTAGTCGGAAAGATCTCCGGTCAGCACCGTCTGGTCGTTTTCGGTAATATCGATCGTCACCGGCTGACTGTTCTGAATGATCTGATCAGCAACCTGTGAGGGCGTCATACCGGAGATATCAGCACCGTTGAAGGTGGTGTTCTTCATGAAAGTGTCTGTATGCTTCGCGTGCTGATAAATCGCAAATACCGATATAATGCCGATGATGATAACCGCCAGCAACACGATCAGTATAATTGTGCTGACGGAAAGATTTCTTGTTTTCTGATTGTTTCTGTTACTTGAAGTTTTATTCAAAAATATCACACTCCTGTCAGCGGCACGTAAGCTGCAGAGCAGCTGTCGTGACGCGGATACTTATACATATTGTGGTGCCCCGCATGCGGGGGATTAGGATTTGTTGTAAACTGTTGGTTTCTCCGGACATGATAAAACTTAGCCGGATGGTATTTCTGATCTCAAAACAGGATTATACCCGTATATGGTAAAAAAAACATTACAAGAAAAGATAATTTTGTGTCAGATTTTGCACAATGTATTTTTCGACCAGTTTTTTCTGCTGCGGGTAAATGCCGTGACCGGAATCTGTGGCACATCCTGCATAAGAGCACCCGGTACGATGAGGAACTGCGCCTGCATAAGCGCACCCGGCGCGATGAGAAACTGCGCCTACATAAGTGCACCCAGTACGATGAGGAACTGTGCGGCAAGGTATGTCGGCATAACCCATGTGCCGCTCTTCTTATGAAATACCTGGAATGAAAGGATGGTGTCGGAAACGATAAAGAGCATGGTTCCTGCCCAGGTGATCATTCTTCCGGAGGTTTTCCCTGTCATATACATCAGGTAAGAACTGAAACTCATGGCCAGAATAACACCGATGTAGAGGCTAACCGGCGCCTTTGCCCTAGGGTCCATGCCGGGAAAAAGTTTCTGAACGACAAGGATCATATAGAGAAAATAGATCATGAAGATGACACTGACCGGGATGGGCCGCAGCCAGGATACCTTGATGTTTCTCCAGAAATCAATAATATAGAAGACATGGCCTGCCAGAAAGGACAGCAGACCCGGAATAAAGTACTCCTCCCGGAGAAGAAACGTATCTCCAAGAAATCCTCCGATCAGAGCCGGAATCAGAAGATACCGGATTTCCCTTCCCGACACGGAGACGGATGACAGATAAAATACAATCAGCACCGGCATCAGCAGCGGCTTGAAGAAATGCTCCTTATCCGTCTGGTGGAATCGAAGTTCCAGAACACTCAGTATACAAAAGCACACCAGTGAAAGGATCGATACACAGAGTGCCATTTCAAAGTCTCCTCCCCTAAATAATAAACCACCTTGTAACCGTCTTCGGGTCAGAATACCTGTACCAGGCTGCCGAGTCCGTAGGTTTCGCATACATTCCGGATGCCATCGGTGACTTCCTGACGGCTGTACTGGTGTCTTTCCAGAAAATCGTCGGATTTGTCATTCAGGTACGCGTAGAAATAGAGCGCCGTGCGCATATTCCCCCGGTCGCCGGTTTCGATCAGATCATAGACCTTGTTTTCAGCGTCATTGATGTCTCCGTCATCTACCATGGACTGTAGTTCGAAGAGAGCTTCGGAGGTGTCGTCCATCTGTTCGTTGACATTCTGCACCTCTCTTCCGCTCTCCCGGGCTGCAGTGTTATACGGAGTCCGGTCGGCCTCGCCAAACACAATTTTTCGCAGCGTATTCAGGATCTCCCGGTTCTGCCGGGTTACATAATCATCTTCAAACATAGTGGATATCCTTTTTGCAATTTGCTTTTCTGATACAAATAATCGTAAAAAATCCGTAGGACTTACTCTTCTGCGTACAAAAAAACAATCCGGAGGACTATTCTTCTACGCGCATCACGGTTTCGACGGATTTCACGCAGTGATTTTCCAGAAGATCATCGAGCGCGTCGCTGACGATTGTCTTCTCTACATTGGCAAAGATAAAAATCAGCGGGACGATGGGAGCCGACGAGGTTCGCGTGTCGCCGTTATTTCTGCCCGGCCGCTGCAGGGCTGTCTCGATGCTGATTCCGTGCGCTCCGAGGATTGTAGTGATTCTGCCCATGACGCCGGGGATATCCTCAGCCATCATCCGCACATAGTATTTGTTGCTGCCCTCACCGATGAATTTCAGGTCGGCGTCGTAGCGCAGCTGCGGAACGATATCGTAGGCGGAATCCTTCTCCCACTTGCGGGCCACGCCGATCACATCTCCCATGACAGCGCTTCCGGTCGGAAGCGGACCGGCCCCTCTGCCATAGAACATCAGATTGTCAACCGCGTTGCCGGTGATAAACACGGCATTGAATTCATTGCGGACATTCGCCAGAGGATGGCTGACCGGAACGAGCGACGGCTCCACGCTGGCGGAAACCTCTCCGTTCTCCTCACGGGCACTCGCAAGCAGCTTGATCTTATATCCGGATTCCTTTGCAAAGGCGATGTCATCCGATCCAACGTGGGTGATGCCCTGTGTAGGAATCTGATCCGGTCCTACACCCAGACCGAATACCAGAGATATCAGAATCGAGAGCTTATTCGCCGCATCGATTCCCTCCACATCAGCGGTCGGGTCTGCCTCCGCGAAGCCCTTCGCCTGTGCGTCCCGAAGAATATCGGCGTAATCCTTGCCATTTTCTTCCATCTGCGTCAGGATATAGTTTGTCGTTCCATTCAGGATGCCGTGAACGGAGCTGAATTCGTTGGACAGAAGGGCAGTCGTCAGGGAGGTCAGGATCGGAATTCCGCCTGCCACAGCCGCTTCGAAACGGAGCAGAACATGGTGTTCCTGTGCGAGCTGCGCAAGCATGCGGCCATTTGCGGCAATTGCCGCCTTGTTTGCGGTGACAACGCTCTTGCCGTTCTCGAGTGCCCGTGCCATAAACGTGGTGGCTGGCTCAATACCTCCGATCAGTTCCACGACGATGCTGATCTCCGGATCGTTCAGGATGTCATCTACATTCGTTGTATATTTCTCGCGGGGGATGTCGATTCCGCGGTCCTTTTCAGGGTGACGGTTCAGAATCTTCACGATTTCAATATCCAGTCCGGTTGTATCCGCGATCTTCTTCTGATTCATGGCAAGTGCCTTGTAGGTTCCCTTGCCGATGTTGCCGATTCCAAGCATGCCGACTTTTATTTTTTCCATGATTGTTTTCCACTCCCGGTGTATATTTGAATGATGGTGTATATAATATAGAATAAATATGGTTATTCTGTGAATTCATCGGATCAGAAATCCGATTGAATTAATATTATAACAGAATGTCTGCAGCTGCGCACAATTTTCTTATGAAAGGCTTTCATTGATATTGTGCGGGAAATGCGTGAAGCGGATTGCGGAGCAGAATAAAGGTATTCTTGTGAAAATCGAGAATGCCATCCTGCTTCAGCAAAGCAAGCTCACGGCTGAGTGAGCTTCGGTTCGCACACAGATACTCCGCCATTTCCTCGCGGTTCAGCGGGATTTCGATGTAGCGGGTGTTCTGCTTCTCTGCCTGCAGCGACAGATAGCTTAGAATCTTGCTCCTCAGGTCCGGTTTGGATACGATCTCTATTTTTTCTATCAGCTGCATATTTTTATGCCCGAGAAGATCATACAGATTATCCGCAAGATTCACATGAAAGACGCACTGATTGCTGCAGGGATGAAGGATCCGGTTCAGGGACAGGAAAACCACACGGGTATCTTCCGCCGCACAGAAAGTGACCCTCGAGGCAGTCTGCTTCATGATGTTGAAGGTCTCTCCGAAAAGTTCACCTTTTCTCATATAGATGATGAAAATTTTATTGCCCAGGACATCCTCCCGGATCATATCCACTCTTCCGGACAAAACAATACCGATAAACTTTACATTTTCCTCTTCCATAATTATATGCGATCCCTTTTTAAAGCCGGAAATATGACTGTCCAGATGATCGGCCAGCGCTCCGATCTTTCCGGAATCGAGTCCCGCGAAAAGAGGTATCTCTGCCTCGCATATCTCTGCGATTTCTTCTTCTTTTAACCGCATGCTGTTCCTCCGTATCCATTGACTGTCCGGCAGATCAGGCCAGACGTAACTTTAAGCAAAATTATAGGACGCAGTCTCTCTTTTCGCAACCGGTCTGTCGGAGTCATCCGGTCTGCGTTTACAAAGAATTGATCATTAACGTTGCGTGTGCAACCAGATGAATCTGCGGGAGTGATATAATTGAAATGATGAGTCAGATACGCATTGTTAAATTTTTAACTATAATGAAATCGGTATTCTTTTTTCATAGTATTTGTTATATTTAACAGTGTGGAAGTAGATGTCCTGTATATATACGAGGAGGTATTTACATGGGATACACGCTAGATGAAGCCGGATTCTCTCGGGTGGTGAAGAATCTCGGCAAAAATTATCGAATCTTTGCGCCTGTCCGTAAGGTCGGGGAGGGAAGATTCACGGACACGGATGTCATCCGCTATGAATTCATTACGGATGCGTCGGAAATCGAGCTTCAGAAGAAGTCGGACTACTCTTTCAAGGAGATCCTGACGCCGCTGTCTGAGACGCTCTTCTTCTTTACGGAGAATGTTGTGAAGGAAGCGGACCGGGATACCCGGGATGTGATTGTTTTTCTTCGAAGCTACGATATTCACGCGGTAAAACGGCTGGATCAGATCTATCTTGGCAATGGACCGAAGGATTATTTCTATGAGAACATTCGTGATCATGTAAAGTTTGCGCTGATCGCCGGTGATGAGGCGGATGATCCGGACGGCTTTTCGGCCAGCATGGGTACCAACCGGGCAACAGAGGGATATCTGTTTTCTGTAGAGCAGACGTCGGATGGATTTCTCTGTGATGTGCCGGACACTTCCCTGGAGTCTGTTTTTGAAGAGGCCGGCGGTGTGAAGGCAGAGGTCACGCCTTCCTATCCCGTCGAGAACCGGACCAGGGTGGAAATTCCCGATGAAATCCCGAACAGTATCTACAAGGATCCGATCTGGGATGAATACACGGCGAGATGTATCGGCTGCGGCCGGTGTACCCTTGTATGTCCTACATGCACCTGCTTCACCATGCAGGACATCTACTACACCGACAACGGGAAGGTCGGCGAGAGACGCCGTGTAAATGCGTCCTGCATGATTGACGGTTATACGAACGTAGCCGGCGGCGGTCAGTACAGACGAACGCAGGGAGAACGGATGCGGTTTAAGGTGCTTCACAAAATCTATGACTTCCGGAAACGCTTCGGCTATGATATGTGCGTCGGCTGCGGCCGCTGTGATGCTGTCTGTCCGGAGTACATCTCCTTCTCCAAAATCATCAATAAGGTGAATCAGAGAGTGAATGAACTTGCTGCGGAATCTGCGGATGCAGCGGGAAAGGAGGCAGGTGCAAATGGCAGCAAATGAAAAAAATCCATACATTCCCTTCACGTCTGAGATTCTGGATGTAATCCGGCACACAAAGAAGGAATATACCTTCCGTCTCAGCTATTCGGGAGAGGTAAAGCCCGGTCAGTTTTTTGAGGTATCTGTTCCGAAGTTCGGAGAGGCACCGATTTCTGTCAGCGGCATCGGTAAGGATTATATCGATCTGACGCTCCGCAAGGTCGGCAGAGTTACAGATGAAGTCTTTGAGAAATATAAAGGACAGACTCTCCTGCTTCGCGGTCCGTATGGAAACGGTTTTGATATGGACCTTTACCGGAATAAGGAAGTTCTGGTAATTGCCGGAGGGACCGGCGTATCACCGGTTCGCGGTGTTGTGAGCGCATTCGCGGACGAACCGGATGCTGCGGACAAGCACGTCATCGTTGGATTCAAGAGCCCGGACGACATGCTGTTCCGGGATGACCTGAAGATATGGGATGAGCGCCTGGATCTCTGGCTCACCGTTGACGGCGCACCGGAGGGATACGACGGAAAGATTGGTCTTGTGACCAAATACATCCCGGATGTGAAAATCCGCGATGTGGAGAAGGCCGCGGCGATCGTGGTCGGTCCGCCGCCGATGATGCGTTTCTCCGTCATGGGGCTTCTCGAGAAGGGGTTCCGTGAGGAGAACATCTGGGTGTCTCAGGAAAGAAAGATGTGCTGCGGCCTCGGAAAGTGCGGCCACTGCAGAATCGGCGAGAAGTACGTCTGCCTGGACGGTCCGGTTTTCAACTATACCGAGAGCAAGAATATGCTTGACTGAGAAGGGAGATATCTATGGGTTACGATTGTAATGTAAAGAAATTAAAAAAGAACAACTTCCGTCAGTCGAAGGTCAGAGGAGAAGTCGCCTCCCGTGTGCGTGTGCCGGGAGGAAGAATCGATGCGGCCTCTCTCGCGAAGGTTGTTGAGATCGCGGTTAAGTACGGCACCGGAGAAGTAAATCTGACAAACCGTCAGGGCTTTGAGATTCCGGGAATTCCGATTGAAGATGTCGAAGAGGTGAATAAGGCGCTGCAGTCTATCATCGACGCGAGCGGAGTGACACAGGCACCGAACAAGCCGGGCGAGGGCTACCCCTCCTCCGGAACCAGAAATGTCGTCGCGTGCCCGGGCAAATCTCTGTGTCCCTTCGGATGCTACGACACCAAGGAACTTGCAGCGAAAATCGACAAGCTGATCTATCCGAACGATCATCACGTGAAGATTGCCTGCACCGGCTGCTCCAACGACTGTGCTCATGTCAGACTGAATGATTTTGGTATTATCGGACAGACAGAGCCTCAGTACAACCCTGACCGCTGTATCGGCTGTGAACAGTGTGTGAAGTACTGCAGCAGACGAAGCGTAGGAGCACTCTCTGTCGTAAACGGCAAAATTGTCCGCGATACAGACAAATGTATCGGATGCGGTGTCTGTGTCATCTACTGCCCTACCCGTGCATGGACGCGAAGCAAAGAACATTATTTCCGCGTATCGCTTCTCGGACGTACCGGAAAGAAGAACCCGCGGCTGGGTGTCGATTTTCTGAAATGGGCGGATGAGGAAAGCATTCTCAAGATTATCAAGAACACCTATGATTATCTGGATGCCTATCAGGACAGAGGCGCGGTTGAGAATAAGGAGCATATCGGCTACATTGTTGACCGCACCGGCTTTGAAGAGTTCCTGAAGTATATCATGAGGGATGTTCATTTCGGACCGAAGACCGAGATGAACGGAAGACCTTACTGGGGCGGCAAGCGCTACGATCAGACCAATGAGCTCCGCTCCTCCATGTACCGTTTCTCCGACCGTCCGTACGACGGATACTCCGGTATCCCGAGAGAGGACCAGCCGCAGAAAAAGAGATAACCGAAAAAAGAAACAGGAACGAAAAAACGTAACAGAAAAAGCAATTGAGAAACACAACAAACGAGATAAAACACGCTGCGCGAGTTTTATCTCGCTATTGCGACGCTCGCCGCACACGAATACTTCGCATTCGGCTGCGGCTCACTGTTCGCGTAAATAAACCGGACGGGGCTGCCGCACATTTTCGCGCGGCAGCCCCGTCCTTTCTCTCAGCCTTCACCTTCCAGAACCGGCTGCAATCACAGTGTTCAGTCCCCCCGTATTTGCCGAAATCAGTTCTTATCGGTAATGCCGTGGTGATATCCGCTCTCCTTGTGAGCAATCGCGTTCTTGATAATCTCCACGCAGCCGTCGATTCCGAACTTCGAACTGTCCAGACAGAGATGGTAGCTGTCTACAGATCCCCATTCCTTGCTGGTATAGTAGTTGTAGTAGCTGGAACGGCTCTTGTCGTTCTTCCGGATCCGGTCTCTGGCCTTATTGTCCGTCAGATCATACAGATTGGAAATCCTTCTCACCCGGACATCGAGATCCGCGTGAATGAATACGCTCAGAAGATTCGGGTTATCCTCGAGCGCGTAATCCGCGCATCTTCCGATGATAACACATGGTCCCTCCTGCGCAAGCTTCTTCACGGTGTCAAACTGTGCCAGGAATACCTTCTGATTCAATGGCATATCGTTCATGACATTCGATGTGTAACCGAAGGAATAGGTATCCATTACCAGAGAATACAGAAAACTGCTGGTCGGTTTCTCATCCTGATTTTCAAAAATTTCCTTGGCGAGTCCGCTGTGCTTGGCGGCCTGGTCGAGAAGCTCCTTGTCGTAAAACGGGATCTTCAGATCTTCTGCAAGCAATTTGCCGATCAGATGTCCGCCGCTTCCAAATTCACGTCCGATTGTAATGATGGTCTTCATAACAAGTCCTCCTTCCTGCATCGTGCTGTAGCAAGAAATTTTCTAAGCTCATTATAACATGAACCCTCAAAAAATCACACACAAATTTATGCGAAAAGGATATGTTTTTGTATACTTTCACAAAATAACTGTCAGTTTGCACAAATATAATCAGAATAAAAGCGGAGGACAAAATTCAGGCCAGTTTTATCAGGAGCTTATTGAAATAATCCGGCAGCGGCGCGGTGAATTCCATATATTCGCCGGTGACCGGATGCTGAAAACCGAGAATCATGGCATGAAGCGTCTGGCCCTGCAGTCCCTTCACGGGGCATCTCTTTGGCCCGTAGAGTTCATCGCCCAGGAGCGGGTGACCGATATGTGCCATATGTACGCGGATCTGATGGGTTCTCCCGGTTTCCAGGCGGCATTCAATGTAAGTGTAGCCGTTCAGCCGCTGAAGCACGCGGACATGGGTAACGGCAGGCTTTCCCCTGCCGTCCGGGACTACGCACATCTTCTTGCGGTCAACCGGATGGCGTCCGATATTGCCCTCGATTGTAATTTCGTCTTCCGTCAGGTTTCCGTGAACAATCGCGCGGTATCTGCGGGTGATGCTGTGAACGGCAAGCTGAGCGGCAAGGCTTTGATGAGCAATATCATTTTTGCAGACGACAAGCGCTCCGGTCGTATCCTTGTCGATCCGGTGAACGATGCCCGGCCGGAGGACACCGTTGATCCCGGACAGACTGTCTCCGCAGTGATACAGCAGAGCATTTACCAGAGTGTGCTCATAATGCCCCGCGGCGGGATGAACGACCATATTCTTCGGCTTATTGACGACGAGGAGACAATCATCTTCATAGAGAATGTCGAGAGGGATATTCTCGGGCAGGACAGACGGCTCCTGATTGTCGGGAATTGTCAGGTGAATCCGGTCTCCAGCCTGGATTTTGTAATTGGCTCTGACCGTCCGGGCTGCGACAAAAACGCTCTCATTCTTCAGAAGCTTCTGAATATGGGAGCGTGACATGGTTTCAAGCTGTTCGGTCAGATAGATATCAATTCTTTTATCCTGGTCTTCCGGCTCGACGGCAAACGAGATTTCTTTCATTGTGCGTCCTCTTTTTGATTCGCGTTGTTCTTTCGCCCGAAGATCTTCTGCAGATCCGTGTCCTTATAGTGAAACAGAACCAGAATAATCAACAGAATCACAGATACGGTGACGTAGATATCCGCAACATTAAAGATGGGAAAATTAATGACGGAGAAATAAATAAAGTCGACCACATATCGGTGCATGATCCGGTCGATCAGATTGCCGACCGCCCCTGCGCAGAGAATGGCAAGGCTCCACAGAAGAGGATTGAATGCAGATGTATTCTGTGGGATCCTCCTCATCAGCCAGATGGCGAAAATCAGAAAGACTGCGGTCAGAATATAAAAGAACCACTGCTGATTCTGAAGCATGCTGAATGCTGCTCCGTTATTCTCAAGGTAGCGGAGTTCAAGAATACCGGGAATCAGAACACGTGCCTCTCTTCCGGCGAGATGGCTGACGGCGAGGTACTTAGTAAACTGATCGAAAATCACAAGGATTGCGCCCGCAATCAGCAGGAGAAGCGGACTGGTTCGTTTTTTTTCAGCAGTATTGCTCATGGGTAAACTACAGTTCCTTTCATAATACAGCATGTGGTGCCTCGCTTGCGGGAGTGCGCAGCACGGAGCAATCCGAAGCATATACAGTATGTGGTGCCCTGCTTGTGGAACAGGGACGTTTATTTAATAAGTACAGATGCTGCTTCGCGCAGCTCCTCGTCCGTGACGCTGCTGTCAATTACCGCGTTGCCGATACCGTCAAGAAGAATAAAGCGGATATGCCCCTCTTCCATTTTCTTGTCGGATCGGGTAGTCCGGACGATTTCATCAACGGTCAGGCCGCTGACAGAGGTGGGAATCCCGAAATCCCGGTGAAGCTTCTGCAGCCACCGGTAATCTTCCTCTGAGATCATGCCACGCTTCATAGACAGCCACGATGCTCCGATGGAGCCAATCCCGACACACTGACCGTGAAGAAGTTCGAAGTTCTTGCATTTCTCAATGGCATGGCCGAGCGTATGGCCGAAGTTGAGGATGGCACGGAGTCCCTTATCCTTTGGATCATCTTCGACAATGGACGCCTTTACCCTGCAGCAGGCGCGGATCACAGTCGCCAGAGCATCCGGATCTCTCCGGAGGATCTCTGCCTCGTGGGAATCGATCCAGGTGAGCAGATTTCTGTCGCGGATCGCACCGGTCTTCAGAACCTCACCCATGCCGGATGCAAACTGATCCTGCGGAAGTGTCTTCAGTGTCTTCATATTCATGTAGACAAGGCGCGGCTGAAGAAATGCGCCTACCATATTTTTATACTGTTCAAAATCGACACCTGTTTTTCCTCCGACACTGCTGTCCACCTGCGCGAGCAGGGTGGTCGGAATCTGGATGAAGTCGATGCCGCGCAGATAGGTGGCTGCCGCAAAACCGGTCAGATCACCGGCGACGCCGCCGCCAAGCGCGGCGAGGATGTCGTTTCGCTGAAACTTGTGCCCGATCAGAAAACGATAGAGGCCGTTTACCGTATCCAGACACTTGTGCTCCTCCCCGGCCGGAAAAACGTAGGTTTCAACCGTAAGGCCAAGCGGAGCAAGTGCCTTCTCAACCTCCCCGGCATACAGAGGCGCCACATTGCTGTCGGATACCACACAGATTTTTTTTGCCCGGAAACCGCTGATCCGGCGGATTTCATCTGCAAGGGTCTGAAAGCTGCTCTCCCACACAATCCGATAGGAAAACTCCATGCCTGAGCTTTTTCTCTCTACAATTAATGATTCCATAATAATCTCCTTCTCAACCCTTTGTCGCCTGTATCCCACTGCTGAAGCAAGAGGGACTTTACGGTATTTTCTGATAAGAGAAAAGCATCAGTAAGAATCGCTTCTAACTGATGCCTGCAAGGTCATTCATACCTGTAGGATTGCGGGAGTGCGAAGCACGGAGCAATCCGCAGCTAATACAGTGTGTGGCACGATGTATCGTATGGCCGTTACTGTAATCATTTGAACAGATACGGAATCCCGGTAAACTGACCGGTAATCGCCCGATCAAAACCGGATTACCCGGAATGCTGCTCCGTCATCATTCGATCAGAACCGGATGTCCGGAAAGCCATCGCGATGAAAAGCTCTGTCAGAACGCAGTGCGCATCGTCGGCATCGCGCCGTTCAGAAGGTCCTGAATGTCTCCGGAAATCTCGACGGTAGAAGGAGTCAGAATGAAGATGTAACTGGAAACCTTCTGCAGTCCTCCGCCGATTGCATAACAGGAACCGGAGGAAAAATCAATAATTCTCTGCGCGAGCTCGACATCAAGTCCCTCCAGATTCAGTACAACGGTACAGCCGGAAAGCAAGGTGTCTGCAATCTCCCTGTAGTCCTCGACCTTTGCCGGTTTGATCACACAGACTTCCATGCCGCCGCGGGCGGACGATGCGGCACGGTGCATCGGCGTTACTTTCTGTGACGACTGTGCTGCAGGTCTCGTCTGCATGCGGGCTGCCGTGGTATATCTTCCTGAGGTCTCCGGCTGTGCCTTGCGAACCGGCTCCTCCTCTGCCTCGCGTGCTGCATTTACGCTCTTGCGGCTTCCAAAATGCTTTTTCTTCGGCGCCGGTTCTTCTTCCGGCTCATCATCATAATCTTCATCGTCGTCATCGAAGAATTCATCGTCATCATCATAATCGTCATTCAGACGTACCGCATCAAGGAACTTATCAAAAAATCCCATCTTATCATTCTCTCCTAACAATTTCTTACAGACTCAGGGGCGGCGCGGAAGCTGCGGAGCAGCTAACGTAACGCGGAGACTTATACCTATTGTGGCACCCCGCCTGCGGGGCATGGCTGTTTATTTCACAATGATGAAATCTGTCGCAGTGCAATGCGGAAATGGAAAATGCACCTCACTGTTTGTGCGTATAATCGCGTGCGCCGAAAATGGCGGTACCTACACGGACAAGTGTGGCACCCTCTTCGACAGCGACAATATAATCATTGGTCATCCCCATACTCAGAGTCTTCATTTCAACATTCTCATTATCAGTGTTTTCATTGTTGATGTCAACACTTAATTGTCTCAATTTGCGGAAGACCGGACGGTTGTCCTCCGGGTTCTGCACAAAGGGAGCGCTGGTCATAAGACCGCTTACAATGATATGTGGAAGCGTTTCTGCAATTTTTTTCACAAGCTCCGGGGCTTCCTCGCAGGAAACGCCGAATTTTGTGTCTTCCTCCGCAACATTGACCTCGATCAGGATCGGAATCCGGCGGCTGTGCTTAACTGCTTCCTTCTCGATAGTCTGAGCAAGCTCATAGGTATCGACGGCATGTATCATCGTGACGTATTCCGCGATGTACTTGACCTTGTTTCTCTGCAGATGACCGATCATATGCCAGTGAATATCCTTTGGAAGGTCATCATGCTTTTGGCGGAGTTCCTGAATATAATTCTCACCGAAGTCACGTACCCCGGCGCGGTAAAGCTCCTCGATGTTCTCCTCCGGCTTTGTCTTGCTGACTGCGATCAGCGTGACATCCTCCGGATTCCTGCCCGCGCGGGCGCAGGCCTCATCGATGTTCCTGCGAACAGCTTTATAATTTTCCAAAAGCATCTTCAACACCTCACATTTCTGTATATATATGACACCCCGCTTGAAAGGCAAGGGCGTTTCCTGTAAAGCATCATATGATATCACAAACGGTAAGTAAAAGCTAAGGATTGCGCCGTGCTTTGCACTCTCGCAATCCCTATACTTATATGGACTTGTATGACGCAATGCCTTTACGAGAATATGGATCTGTATGACGCATTGCCCTTATCGGAGAATCTCCGCCTCGTTCACGGTACTTCCGTCTCTGACAATATAATCATACTGGGAGATTCCGTAGTTTGTGCCCTCCTCTACCAGACAGTATTCATCATTCTGATCGATAATGTCGATCTTGCGGAACTGTGCGTAACCGCGGTTGATACAGTAAACCCCCTCCAGGGACGCAGTGGCCCCGATGGTATAGGTGTCGCTGGAATCGGGCTTGAGGATGAGATCTCCAGGCTGGAAATCCGCTTCATCCACATAATAAACCTTCTGCCCGGAATCATCCGTGGTGCTCTCATACAGATCGGCTTCCACAAATTCTGTGGAGGAACTGTCTCCGCTGCCCTTTGTCTGTTTCATGAAACCGTCGGAATCGTCATCGCCTCCTGTCGTCAAATAATCTACCGGAATCGTGTAAAATTCCTTAGTGACGATGGAAGAAAGGGGAATTTTCAGTCCGGTGTCCGTATTTGTCACAAGTTCAATATTCAGGAACCGGTCATCTGCGTACCGTACCATACCACTGTACAGAGTGATTTTTGCAAAATGCGTGCCGTCCTTGTCAAACAGAGTGAGATCTCCGTTCTCGGAATTCCCGTCTTTGCTGAACTTCACCCGGACTGTTGACTTTGTGGAAAGGGCGGCATATTGCCTGTCAGTTAAAGGAAAGACAAGATACCAGGTGTCATCGGTCGCAATGCGAAAGATCGGATCTCCCTTCGAAACCTTGTCGCTGGTCCGGAGCTGTGTGCTCTCATAGGATTTGATATTAAAATCATCCAGGGTGACGTCCTGCGGTGTCAGCGTCTCATATCCGTCTGTCGTATAGGTAATGACACCGTCGTTATCTGCCTGACAGGCAGTTCCGTTGACAGAGGATGGATCACTGTCGTTGATGACGGTAGAGTTCAGGGAATACTGAAAGTCATAGACGGTTCCGAAATTGTCCTCATTATATGCCCCCGTAAACTCCGAGGCAAGCTGCCGGATTTTGCTGACGTCGGAGTCTGCCAGCTTGACCGTAGAGGAGGAATCCGGGCTGGAGCCGATACTGCACACAATGTCATTCTTGGATGCCCGGGCACTGTCCTGCGTATAATAGCTGACATACCCTGAGGCCGAAGCATCAACCAGCTCTTCCGACCGAAGCGCAAGCGCTGAATAGGATTCGTTATTTGAAAGAGTGCCGGAAGTTACCATATATGAGGAAATGTGCTTTGAGGTCGCATAGATAAAGATCGTGATGATCAGATACAGGAAGAGCGCTCCGAAGATCACGGTGCCGATATTGAAATTTATTCCGTGTTTTCTATTATTCTTTTTTGCCACAGTTGCCTCCTGCATACGCTTTGACTCCTTATTCTAGCATTATCCGAAATTTATTACAAGCAAAAGAAAGCTGCCCGCAGGGAGGCATAAAGAAAGCTGCCCGCAGGGAGGCATAAAGAAAGCTGCCGCAGCAGGTGCGGCAGCTTTCTGAAGTCCCGTTCGGAACCAAAAACTATAGGCTGAATTCGATACATGTACGGATATTACAGAGCAAGGAGGATCTTTTCCTGCATATCTGCGCTCAGTTCTTCCTTGTCCATGGACATGCTGATGACAAAGTCAACATGGAACATTGTGCTGATCTGCTCGAGCTGTTCGATGCAGTCGTCTACCTTATCCTTGTTGTCTTCAAGCTTCGTCAGCTTCAGGAAGCCATCGAGATACATCTGCTCGATATCACGATTCTGAGAGATGATTCCGCAGATAAAACCGACAAATTCATTGTAGTCCTTTAACGGATAAACGGATACATCAATCAGGCGGATCTTGTTGTTCAGCTCAAGCATATGCTTTGCGCTCTTGTCGAGATATACGATATCTCCGCTCGCCGACCTGACTGCTGTATTCACCTTGTCCAGAATATATTTGGTTTTTCCTTTTCCCTTTTTGCCTACAATTAATTGAACCATGGCTGATTCCTCCTTGAGCAGTATCGTAATGTAAAATACATTGGTATAGCATAATTCCCCGAAAAGCTGCATAACCGACACAGACTGGCACGATTTAATTGTCTTTTTGACTAAAATCGTTTCGGGTTGATGGTTTAATTATAGTGTATTTATACAAAAAAGGCAAGACACTTTCCTTATTTTCATCAGGAACCGGAGACTGAGGAAACACTCTCCTCCGTATTGGAGGACGAAGACACCTTTTCGGCTCCGGAAGAAGAGACATCCGTTCCGGAGGATGAGGATTTCGCTCCGGAAGAGGAGGAATCCGTCCCGGAGGCATCCGTGCCGGAGGAGAAAGATCCCGCATCGGAGGAGGCGTCCGAATTCGTCAGACTGAGCAGCTTGCTCATATCGTTGTACAGAGTATCCTTCGTATCGGCACCGGTGACGATTGCGATAAAGGGAACGCCGTAACCGTTCTGTACGACGAGAGCAAGGCATGACCCGGCCTGATCTGTTGTACCGGTCTTGCTCGCAAGAATCTGTACATTGGAAGGCAGAGAATAGGTTCCGTCGAGATATTCATCGGTTGTGATGGACAGGAAGGTGCTCTCTCCCTCGGTTCCGGTGACGCTTGTCTGGTACTGGGACTGTGATGCGATCTTTGAAAAATCAGGATAATCCTGATAGACACGGTTCAGCATCAGATAAATGTCATATGGTGTTGTGTAGTGGCTGTCGTCGTGGAGTCCGGAGGGATTGACAAAATGGGTTCCCGTCATCCCGAGCTTCTGAGCTTCCGAATTCATCATCTCCACGAATTTATCCACGCTGCCGCCGACCGTTCGGGCAATCGCCATGGCCGCGTCATTCGCGGAGTATACCAGAAGCAGGTTCAGCAGATCTTCGAGCGCAACCTTGTCTCCGACTTCAAGCTGACTGGACTGCGCGTCCTCACCGAGCTGAAAATCCGCATCCGTCATCGTGACCTGCTGCGTAAGGTCTGTGCCACTCTCAAACGTCACGAGAGCGGTCATGATCTTCGTCAGGCTGGCAGGATAAATTTTATCGTAGATGCCCTTTGCATAGAGACTGGTGTGATCCTCGAGATTAAACAGAAGCGCCCGTTCATCATCCTCAGTGAGGCTGAGACTTCCGGATCCGACTTCGGATTCGGAACAGACAATTCCCTCGCTCTCCGTGTAATTCGATGTACTTTGAAGGGTGAAGGGAGAAAGCTCCTCGGCCCCATTCTGGGCAGAGAGATTATAGGCCTCGGATGTGTCGAGCGTCGTGCTCCGCGTGAAGATCAGATGAATTAGAACAGCTGCCAGCACAAGGATCGCCGCGATGAAAATTGCCGCGATACGATGCAGGAGACGCTGCCGTCTGCGCCTCGCATTCCGGCTGTATTTTCTCTTATGCCTTCTTTCCGGTTCCGGATTCGAAGAAGTCCGGTTTGAATGTTTCTCCTGTGTAGACATATTTTCCTCCATAGTCAAAATATTTCTTGCGCTGCAGACTGATATTCATCACCACACCCATTCCGATGTAAAGACTGATCAGAGAGGTCAGGCCGTAGCTCACAAAAGGAAGCGGCGTTCCGGTATTCGGGAGAAGTCCTGTTGCGACGCAGATGTTAATAAAGCTCTGTATCGCGATCAGGCATCCCATACCGTAGCAGACCAGGGTGCCGGAGAGATCTTTTGCCGCTCTGCCCGCCAGAAAGCAAAGCAGAATGATCAGGAACAAGAGGATGACAATAATGGCGCTTCCGATGAAGCCCAGCTCCTCTCCTGCAACCGCGAAGATGAAGTCGTTCTGAATCTCGGATATGAAATTGCCGCTGTTCGCGGAAAGATCCGTGTTGTTCAGCCCTTTCCCGGTGACCTGGCCGGAACCGATTGCCATGATGGAATTCTGCTGCTGCATCTTGGAGTCGGAATACTCCTCGCTGTCATCGGAGCTGAGGAAGGTCATGATACGATCCTTCTGATAATCGTCGACGATGTGGAGATCCGTTTTGACGATCAGGAGAAACATTACCAGTACAACCGGTACGATTACTGCGAGGATAATGCCGATCTTCTTGTAGCTGAGACCTGCTCCGAAATACATCAGTGCGAATACAATGGTCATTGTGATGGTATTCTTCAGGTCCGGCTGGCTCAGGATGAGGAACAGCGGGAATGCAAGAAGAATGATTGACCGGAAAACTGTCTTCCAGGAGTTCAGGTTTTCTTCATGGTTCATAAAGTACATGGAAAAAAACAGAATCATCATGATCTTGCACAGCTCGGTCGGCTGGAACTGGAATCCTCCGATGTTGATCCAGCGTGCCGCTCCCAGCGCTGTTGTACCGAACAGGCGGACCATGATCAGCAACAGAATGTTAATAATGTAGATGATCCAGTAAAAATGGAGAATCCAGCTGTAATCGATCAGAGATATCACGATCATCAGCGCAAGCCCCATCAGAAAGCCCATAAGCTGTCTGCTTCTGAGGGTCGGATCGGCGGATCCGACGAGGACCACACCGATCGAACTGATGATAATCAGCAGAAGCATCAGCATGAAATTGTAATCTTTCAGTTTATATAACTTCAGCATTCGATATTTTCCCTTTATCTGTGCGCCGGCTCAGTCGGCAGCGATTTTCTCCGTACTCAAATCACATCCCGGGCGAATTTTGCAAATTGTTGAAAAAACTCAGTCAGCAACAATCTTCTTTGTGATCGAATCTGTATTTGCGTGTTTCATGATGATATTTTCCTCGGAATCCAGATTGAAGTAATACCTGAGGGCATCCCTTGCGACAAGGCTTGCGTTTGTGGAGCCGTAACCATTCGCGATCCGGACGGCGAAAGCCACATCGTCATAGGAAGTGCTGTCCTCTGCGCCGCTTGTGAATCCGATGACCAGACCGTGATCCGCGCGCAGCATGGATTCCTGTGCGGTTCCTGTCTTCGCGTACACGGTAATGGTACTGGAAAATCCCGGCCATACCGTCGCGTCATTTGATACAACCCCTGCCATTCCTTCATCGATCAGATCCCATGTCGTGCTGCTGATGGAATCTGCCGTGCTGAGTGTTTTTGTCTCGTTCTGCTTCAGCGTATTTCCTTCCGAGTCCGCAGTCTTGTCAATCAAGGTCAGATCCCGGCATACGCCTCTGTCTGCGATGGTCGCCGCGTATCTGGCGAGCTGAGTCGTCGTGTACTGATGCGTTCCCTGTCCGATGGAGGACGGAATCGGAAGACTGTCGGACACATGAGGATCCGATTCGGAAATTTCAATCCCCGTTCCCTCATTAAGACCGAACATCGCGGCGTACTTCTGCTCCTTTGCGAGAGCGGTATCCTGATCATAGTTCTGATTGCTGTCAAGACCCAGATCAAAGCCAACGGTACAGAAAAAGACGTTACAGGAATTTGTAATTCCGCCGACCACATTCAGGTAGCCGTGGCCGTTGCTGTTCCAGCAGGCCACCCGGTCCGAGTCAGACAGGAACGGAATATCCTTTCCAAAGACGCCGGTACAGTCAATCAATGTTGAACCGTCAATGACCCCTTCGGTAAGACCTGCGGCTGCCATGACCGGCTTAAAGGTAGATCCCGGAGCGGTGAGCTGCTGCGTCGCCTTATTATAAAAAGGAGTGGAAAGATCGGTATTCAGCTTGTTGTAGTAATCGGTGTCCATGTCATTTGCAAGTCGGTTGTTGTCATAGCCCGGATAAGAGACACAGGCACGAACCTGACCGGTATCCGGATCCGTGATGACAATGGAACCGGAACACGGATCCAGGGCAAGCATGGCGGGCGTAATTTCCAGGCTGTAGATTTTGTTGTACAGCAGCTGGTACGCGCTGGTCGCTCCGCTCTCAAAGGAAGCATAGTCAGCGTCATCCTTTGAGAGAATTCCCTGATCATAAAGGATTTGCATGATCACCTTCGGCTCCAGCGCGTCATCCTGAAGCAGATATTTGTAGAGAAGCTTGTGGAACGCTTTTTCTCCGGTGATGTGACTGGTGATGAAATCAAGGACTGCCTGATAGATTTCATCTGAGGTCAGATACGAAGAATCCTTGTCGCTGAGCTTGGCTACATTGATCCAGCTGTTATTTGCCGCATACTGGAGAAAAGCACGGGGGCTTATGGAGCCGTCCTTGAAATATGCCTGGTAGGTGGCATCGTCTGTTTTCATGGAAGAACTGTCCAGAATTCCGTACTCCGTTGTGAGAAAATCGGATATCACATAATCGAACACAGCTTTCTGCTCAGCAGACAGATCCGAATACCTGGAAGCACTGTCGCTGCTCAGCTGACCGGTGATCCAGTTCACCGTGTTGGTCTGGCTGGTATCCAGCGCGGTCTGTGCCTTCTTCTCCGCCTCTGTAGCATCGTCGTCTGAGAATTTATCAATATCAATAATACTGTTTTCAATCAGGGCATTGTAGCAGTCGTAACTGGCGATGGAGATGGTATCATTGTCTGCGAGGCTTGCCGCGTCCACGGACTTTGCATCCGTCATATTGGTCAGAAGAATACCGGCGATTCTTTCTTCCAGGATCTGATAGGCTGCCTTCTGAAGCTCGCTGTCGATGGTGAGGTAAACGTCATTGCCCTTGGCAGGCTGCACCAGGGAGTCTTTATTCTCCGAGACTACCTTTCCGAGGTTATTGATCGTAACCTCCTCGGAGCCATCGGTTCCCTGCAGGGTGCTCTCCATTGCCTTCTCGATTCCGGCTTTTCCTACAATGGAGTTGCTGTTGTAGCGTGTATCGCCGGAGCCGTAATCTTCCAGTTCGTCCGAGGAGATCTTTCCCGTGTAGCCGACGACCGGAGCCATCGCTTCACCGCCGCTGTAGACACGGATATAATCCTCCGCGATTTCCACGCCCTGCAGAGAATCCGCGTTTTCCTTCACTGCCGCAACAGTACTGTCGGAGACATTGGTCGCGACAGTCACTGCGACATAGCGCTGGTAGCTGACCAGACTGAGCTGGTAGCGGACCACAATAATATCCAGCGCCTCTTCCTTTGTGAGTTTTTCAGGGAGGCCGTATTCGGCAAGCTCCTCCGCCGTATACGGCTCATCCGAATCCGTGAGTCCATAGTATTTTGAACCGCTAAGATCCTGGACAATTTTATCCGGGGATGCATCCGCCTCGCCTGCCTTCAGTTCATCCGTTGTCTGATATCCGTAGATGTCCGCACGGAAACGCTGGATTGTCGTGGTATTGTCGGTATCAAAGGCGTAATTTCCGTCCGATCCGATGACAATATGGAAATCATGGGAAGGGGTGTCGCCGTTGGAACGGATCATCTTCGTCAGGCGGTAGATCTCTCCGTTCAGAGACAAATTCTTCTGCCGGGTGGTATCATACGACCCGTTATCCTCTATCGTGACATTATTTGCCAGTTCATTGGACGCAAGAACCTTCCCGTTTGCGTCATAGATATTACCGCGGGTGCTCTTCAGCGTGCGCGTAGCGGTCGTCATGACCGTGAAGCTGTTCGCGTAATCCTTTCCGCGTATAATCTGAAGATGAAACAGCCTCACCAGAAGGATCAGAGCCAGAACAGCGAAAAGCAGAACAAGGATCAGTCCTCTTCTGCTGAAAAAACGGATGAATGCTTTTTTTATCTTCTTAGCCAAGGTGATTGTTCTTCCTCCAGTTCATTTGCGGTGATCTTTCTGTTCAGCCAGTGGTACAGAAAATAAAGCGGAATGGTAAAGAGCATGGTGCATACTGCCTCCGGCAGAATTGTATGTATCATACAGGATCCGAGCGAAAGGCTCGTACCATTCAGAAAACGGATCAGGTAACAGGCAAGACCGTAAACGATATCGCTGATTCCCACTGCGACAAGAGGAATCCGGATGTCCTCATCAAAAAATACCTTGAACAGAAATCCGTTAAAATATCCGATGTAAAGAAGAATAAGCGCGGTGAATCCGAATATTTCGCCGAAAAAAAGATCCAGAATCAGTCCGGAAAAAAAGCCTGTCAACATGCCGGATTTCTTTCCCCGCATGAAACCCATGGAGCATGTGAGGATCAGCGCCAGATTCGGCGCAGACAGAATTGCCGGCAGGAGCAGACCCAACGAAGACTGCACCACTATGGTTGCGGCAATTATCAGAAAAATACAGATATTTTTCTTCATTGATCAGCGGTCTCCTTCAGCTGTTTGATGATGAGTACGGTGTTCACGGACTGAAAATTCACTGCAGGAATAATGTAGCCCGTCTTCGTGAGCAGGTTGGAGTCATCCTGTACGGAATCCACATACCCGATCAGAATCCCGGGAAGGTATTTGTCACTGATGTTGGAGGTGACGACACGTTCTCCGGTGGATACCTTGGCATCTGTTCTGAGCTCGCTCAGCGCAAGCTTACCGGATTCAATCAGTGACAGACTGCCTGTGACAATGCAGTTCTCCGAGGAATCGAGAAGCATGGCGCTGACGTTGTTATCGTCGTCGATGATGGAACGGACGGTCGACCAGTTTTTACCGGTCTCGGTGACGATACCCACAAGACCGCCGTCGGAGATGACATTCATATTGACGGCAACGCCATCGTCCGTGCCGCGGTTCACGGTAAAGGTGTTATACCAGTTTCCTGTGCCCTTGGCGATGACGGACGCGGCAATTTTGTCGTAGTCATTATAATCCTGATCCAGATCATAGAGCTTCCGGAGATCCTCCAGTTCTTTGGTGTTCTCGGTAAGAACCGTATTCTCCTCTTCCAGATCTGCCACCTTGCTCTTCAGCTCTTTGTTTTCCTTAGCCAGCTGTCTGGCATTCTTCTGCCCGATTCTCTGTCCGTTCAGCCAGTCTCCGACCTTATTGATCCCGGTCTGCAGCGGAACCAGAAAAGTTCCGGCGGCGTTCCGCAGCGGTGATATGGATATGACCTGACTGCCGGTCAGCATGGCAAGCGCAACGCAGATGATGGTAAGAATGACAAGCAGATATCTGCTTTTAATATGTGTACCTTTTTTTTTCATGAATATGACTTCTTTCCCGGCAGATATGCCCAGTGCTGCATTTCAGGATGAGTGATGAGCTCCTTCAGACCGCATACGGTGCTGAGATCATAATATTTCGACAGGATAACCGGACAGTCGAGCGCTTCCTCCAGAAACGGCACCATGCCGGCAATGTGCGCGCTGCCTCCGGTGATATAAATCCCTTCCTTCAGAACATTTGTGCGGATCTGCGGCGGTATCCGCTCCATAATCCGGCGGATTTCCGCGGCAATCTTCTGCATCTCTGCGGTGACACTGGCGGTAACATTGTAGCTCGTCACGACACCGTTTCGCGGAAGACCACTGTCCAGATCAATACCGTTTACCTTACATCCCTCATTGATGTCTTTTTCCAGATTTGTCAGCGTCAGCTTCAGACGCTGTGCTGTGTGGTGACTGACGATGAAGCTGTTCTTTCGTCGGATGCCCTCTACGATAGCGGAGGTGAATGCCTGTCCGCCGATGGCAATCATTCTGCTGATGATCACCCTCTCATCGGCGATGAAGGAGACTTCGGTGCTCTGAGCCCCGATGTTGATAATCATCGATCCTCTGGTGTGATGCAGCGGGATGCCCAGGGCCAGTGCGTCTGCGATCGGTTTTTCCACAAGATAAACCTGACTTCGGCGGAACCGGCCCTTCCGCGCAATCGTGGAATATGCCCGGCGCTCGATCTCAGTCATATCGACGGGAACGGAAAAATACAGAACCGGACGATATCCGGCGTATCCGCCGGTCCGTCCGAGCATCGTGTGCAGCACAGCTTCCATCATCAGAACGTCATTGATCCGTCCATTGCTCATCGGTGAGATGATCTCGATATTTTCAGGAGTCTTCTCATACATGGCATAGGCGTCATTTCCGACCGCTATCACGGTGTCCCCGTTCCGGACCGCTATCATATTCACTTCCTTGGTGATGGAATCCTTGTTCCTGTCGTAGATCTTCACCGTTCCGGTGCCCATATCCACGCCATACACATGATTAAATGACATATAAAACTCCTGTACTGCCTGTGCTGTACGCCCCGGCCACATTAATCACCGGTGTCTGTCTGCGTTTCCTCCTGAGAGGCAAGCGTGTCAAAGAATCCGTCGTCACGGAAGCTGAAATAGGTCCTGTCTCCGATGATAATGTGATCCGACAGATCGATCCCGACGATTTCGCCAGCCCGATAGAGATTCCGGGTGACCTGATAATCCTCGTGGCTCGGGGATGGATTTCCGCTCGGATGATTATGAATCAGTATCAGATGCAGCGCATGGTAGGACAATGCCTTCTGCAGGATCTCCCTCGGAGATACCAGAGACATGTTCGCCGTGCCGGAGGAAATCTCCGGAGAGGCAATCTGCTGCATCCTGCTGTCCAGCATGACGCAGATAACCTTCTCCGTCTCCTGATGACGCATTTCTTCCATAAAATACTGCGCGACCGTATCGGGACGGTCAAAACAGAGAGACGAAGAGGTGTTCATCTGCGCAATCCGCCTGGAGAGCTCGCGAACACATAAAATCTGCAGCGCCTTCACCTCACCGATTCCATCCAGCGACATCAGATCCTGAAGCGTTAGATGATAGATCCCGAGCAGTCCGTTCCGGAACTTGCACAGATCCAGGATCTCTTCCGCAAGCTGGAGGGAGTTCTTCCCCTTCGTACCGGACCGGAGAATGATCGACAGAAGCTCCGCATCAGTCAGCGCACCGGTCCCCAACCGGAGCGCTTTCTCATAGGGACGTGACTGATCCGGGAGTTCCTTCATCCGGGCAACAGGCTCAATCTTCATGCGGGGTATAGATTTTGAATTTTTCTCCATTTTCCTGTCCTCCTGGCTTTATACAGTATGTGGCACGACTTATCGTATGGCCATTTCCTGAAGAAAGACAAGAGATAATCCTGTGAAATATAATTTTAACACATTATGAAAACCATGTGAATCTGCAAAATCACGAATGAACAGTTCCGGTACGCAGTGTCATTCGTACAGAATTTCTTCTGTTGCAAGATATATTGCATGTGTCAGAGTTTCCTATATTCAGAGTACTTTACCTATATTCAGAGCACTTTATATATAGAAGAAATTCTCTCGGCGACTTTCAGACCATCCATAGCCGCAGAGGTAATTCCACCGGCGTATCCCGCTCCCTCACCACAGGGGTAAAGCCCCCGGATCGTGCTCTGGAGCGACTCGTCGCGGACGATACGGATCGGTGAAGAAGTGCGGCTTTCGACACCTGACAAAAGGGTGTCGTCTCCGCCAAATCCCGGAATTCTGCGGTCAAAGCTCTGGATTCCCTGTTCCAGAGATTCCGAGATATATTCCGGCAGGACATTACGGATATTGGCACATTGGAATCGGCCCTTTGAACAGGGCTCCACGGTTCCGATACCTCCCGTGCGGTTTTTCCGGAAATCCTCGAAACGCTGAATTGGAATCCGTCCCTGTCCTTCCCGCCAGGCAAGAGACTCCAGTTTCCGTTGAAAATACATTCCGTTGAGGACGTCCGGCCTTCCCTCCTGATGGTACGGCAGGAAATCCCCGGGGGTCACAGAAACCACTATGGCACTGTTCGCGTTGCGCGAATCCCGGGCGTGATAGCTCATTCCATTCACCGCCAGTCTCTCCGGTTCCGAGGATGCGTTCACAACATATCCTCCGGGACACATGCAGAAGGAATACACACCTCTGCCGTTTTCAGCGGTTCCGGTCAGCTTGTAGGGAGCGGCGCCCAGAAAGGAAGGAGCGTCCGGTCCGTATTGATCCCGGTTAATCATGCTCTGCAGATGCTCGACACGCACGCCTACCGCAAAGGGCTTCGGCTCCATGAGAAGTTTCTGGCCGGAGAGCATCTCGAAGGTGTCCCGGGCGGAATGGCCGATGGCCAGTACGACATTGTCAGAGAAAAATTCTTTTCCAGACGCTGTGCGAACCCCTGTCATATGCTCCTCTCCCGTCAGCGGGTCGGTACGTGTCAGAAGGTCCGTTACCCTGGTCTGAAAATGTACTTCACCTCCCGCTGCGATGATCTGATTCCGGAGGGTTTCGACAATACGAACAAGCAGATCGGTGCCAAGGTGCGGCTTGCTGTCATAGAGAATATTTTCCGGCGCACCGGCCTGTACGAAAATTCTCAGAACCTCATGATTTCGTCCGAATTTATCCTTGACCCCGGTATTCAGCTTTCCGTCGGAAAAAGTACCTGCGCCGCCCTCTCCGAACTGTACATTGCTGTTCGGATCCAGTTCTCCTGTATTCCAGAAACGCTCCACCGCATTTCGCCGCTGTGAAGCACTCTCCCCTCGTTCCAGCAGGACCGGGCGATATCCATGCATCGCAAGTTCCCAGGCACAGAACAGACCGGACGGACCGCTCCCGACAATGACAGGAGGAGCAGAAAGCTCGCGGGATCCTGTTTCCGGGAAATGATATTCCGGAGCCGAATATGCGGAGATATGATTTTTGCCGCCCCGGATCAGGATCGACCTCTCCGTTTTTTCCGAAGACAGCCGGACTCCGATGGTGTATACAAAGAGAAGCCTGCTTTTGTCCCTGGCATCAATGGATTTTTTCAGGATTTTCCACTCCGTGATATCCGTGGAACGGACATGCAGCACTTTTTCTATTTTGTGGAGAAGTTGAACTTCTGTGTGAGAGACAGGAAGCTTCAGCTGAGAAATTTGTATCATAAAGAACCGCCTTTTGAAAAGTATTCAAGTTTTGAAGGAAGTATTACAGGTTAGAATTATAAAGCCGTTTATCGCAATAAGCAAATCATTCCAAGTTTGGCTTTTAACGCTTCCTGCAGGACTCCAGAAACGTTAATATGCGCTCTCTCGGCCAGCGCATTCAGCCTATTTGGCAAGGTAACGCTTCAACGCACCATTTTATCAATGGATCGTTGATATGCATAAAGTCAATATCGACAAGAGTAACAATACTTTTCCCCTTAGTTTCTCGTTTGTCTCTTTGTGTCGTGGAAATTTCTCGATTTGGTTTCCCCTGCGATAAACGTCATGATTTCCACCATGCCTTTCAAACGCAAACTCGACTTTTTTAGCCGGAGAATCAGGTCTCTTCAAGAATCACAGAAATGCTGTCCACGCTTTTATCGAAGAAAATAAGCCCGCAAGACAAAATACAGGATTTGGAAGAAAATTATGACATACCAGACACAGAGGCAATTCGCAAGGAGGCGAGCAGTATGTGTAACTATAGCAGTTATGTTTTTACTGAAGGTCGAGACAAAGGAATCATTCTAGGCGCAATTGACACGATGAGAGATGATGGTGTTTCGGAAGAAAAAATTATGCGACGAATTATGAAGAAATATCAGATCTCGGAAGATGACGCAAAACGTCTGATGGATGAGGAAAAAGAGCTTGTCTGATTTGCAAAAGCATCCAAAAGGCTGCCGCACTGTTTTTTTTAGTGCAGCAGCCTTTGGGGGTGTGATGTCTCATTTCGTGACTCCGAGTTTGGCCTTTAATGCTTCTTGTAAAACTCCGGAAACGTTAATATGTGCTTTTTCAGCCAGAACATTCAGCCAATTCGGCAATGTGACGCTTCGACGCACCATTTTTTGATCGACAGACCGACGGTATTCATCAAAATCGATATCTACCAGAGTCACAATACTTTTTCCATCTGAAGCAAATGTTCCTTTTGATGGATCTATCTTTTCAACTGGCGAAGCGCTCGGAATTTCTTCTCCGGCATCCTGCATAGACATTCCTGTTACACCAATGGCATCTCTTGCCATGTATATTGCATCGTTGTAATCTTTACCCTCTGTTAAAATATCCAAATCTGGAACTTCAACGAGCATGCCGCCATTGTTGGTTTGTGTAATGATTGTTGGATAAGCATCTTTCATAATCAATCCCTCCTCATGCGTTCCACTTTCTAAGTATAGCCTGAGCAAGTTTTTCGTTAATCTCTTGGTCTCTTGGAATTTTGCGGACAGACCGATCGTCGGTTTGGGCGCGATATTGCAAGGTATCAATCTGTATATGCGATTTTATCGTTCCATTAGATACATCAAGCATGTCCTGTGGCGATGGCGGATTAATTGTATCTCCATTATCCTCTGCAACCACAAGCCAGCCACTTGCGGCGTCTGTAATCTGATCAATGGCATCGCTGAGGCTGTTTCCGGTTGTAATACATCCCGGAAGATCAGGGACACGGGCAAAAAACTTTTTACCGTCATCAGAGGGGGTAAAGGTTGCAGTGTAAATATATTTCATCTATAGCCCTCCTTTCAGAGGAGAGTGCTTTATCTCTCCTGATTGTGTTTAATTTCTTTCTCGATATACCGCAGATCACTATCGTCATCTCTTTAATACCGCACCGGCCACGTACGGAAGGAATTCTAATCGCAGTTTCATTCCCATACCGGCGGCAAGACGCTGCAGTGTGCGGATAGATGGATTGGCATTTCCTCTTTCCAGCTTGCTGATATCACCTTGCGCAATACCGGTTCGTTCTGACAATTCTTTCTGCGTTAATCCAGACTGTTGCCGGGCATCGATGATGGCTTGTATGATTGCATGTTCAGGCTGTAGAGCTTCATATTCTTTTTTGAATTCGGGATCCTGAAGCTGCTCCTGAAGAAAATCATCAAATTTTACACTCATTTGCTGCTCTCCTTCCTGCGCAGATAGTCTGCGCGATATTTCTTTGCCTGTTCGATTTCTTTCGGCGGGGGTTCTGTGTCTTCTTGATATTCACCTCGTATCAATGTGATATAGGATCAATCCTATATTGTCAACAATAATACATCAAGCGTTATTTTTTTGCCAAAGAAAATGCCAGCCCTCACGAGCCGGCACTTTCCTTTTTACTTCTTCTTAATTTTTTCTGCTCTTTTTTGCAAAAACTCCTCTTGAAGACAGTGTTATGACTTTTTTCTCTTTGTCTTTGCCGTATATACCGCCAGAATCAGACAGCCGATTGCCGCAGACGCATAAACGATATATCTTCCCGTTCCTCCTGTCAGCAGAGTAATGGTTTTATCATTTTTCACCGTCAAAGATGCCACACCATTGTTTTTCCCTTTTGCGGAAGCCCCTGTATACGACTGTTCGTTGTTGTAGGTTCCGCCAAGCTTCATGGTGACATTCCGGGTATTCCCGGTCGTGACGGTCGCCTGTGCCAGCTGTCCGTTCACATGGTTCACGGCAAGGCCGTTAGCTGCCAGGTAATTGGTTGCCGTGCTGGAGCTTTGGATCTGCTCCTGCGTCAGCCCGTTGCCCCCGCCCTTCTGCGTGCCTTCCTGATCGGTCTGGGAAAGCGGCGAAAGCGTGATATCAAAGGTCTGCGAAAACAGACTGAACCTTGTGTCGGTATCGGTCTCCTGAAAACGGTAGGTCTCCGAATCCAGCCCCTTGATCTGAAGCTTTCCGGATTTTGCCGGATGGATGGTAGTTACTGGCGTATTAGAAGAATCCGACGTTTTGGAATATACGTGGTAAACGCCGTCACTTTCCTTTACAAACCGCACGTAATCCGTATCCCCGCCCGTCTTTCCGTCCAGATGTCCGAGATTATTCGCATTGGCCAGAAGTCCTTGTACCTGTCCCGCCGTATCTGCCGTGTGTCCTTTCTGCAGATATCCCTTCTCACCCGCGTATCCGTGGCCAGACGTAACCATCTGTCTTACCGTAAAGGCGGCCTGGGACGGGTCGAAGCTGCTCTTGTTGGCATTGCCGGATGTCCCGCTTCCCGGGGTCTTTGTCAGATCCAGTTCATAGGTGAAAATACGGGTTTCATTGGATTTCTTGGTATGGGTTGACGTGTTGCTGTGCTTCCAGGTGAGCGTAGCCTGGTTGGTGTTTTTGAAATCCGTGCCGATTCTGGCTTTCGGTGTCACCATACTGGTGAAATAAACCACCACCTGGCTTCTCATCTTATCCGTCAGAGCGTTCAGCTTTGCAATGCCTTTATCGGTCAGCTGAACGGTAAATTCGGTACTGGACGCCTTATTATCCGCCGGAACGGTGAAGCTTCCGGAATCCGAGACCGCGTTCCCGGTTATCGGTTTTTTGATAACCACGTAATCCTGATTCACCTGGAGCTCCTGCTTTTTCCCCTGTTCCGTTGAGGTATACTGTTCAAACCCCATTTCTGTGGAGGGGCTTCCGACATACGGCGTGAGAAACACCCGTTCCACACTGCCGAATTTCAGTCCTTCCGTCATGGAGTCGGAAATCGCAAAGGTTGTATACGGCCTTGCCTGATACAAAGACCGTTCATCTTCTGTTCCGGCTTTCACCGCAGCATCCAATTCCGCCTGTGAGTTATACCCGAGATCGTGGTAATCCAGCGTCAGGTTTGCCGGGGCGTCCGCGTAAATGACCTGTCGGACGGTATCCCCGATGTCGTAGTCCTCATAATCTTCCAGCAGCAGCTTGTCCTCCGGATCCGAAGAAACAATCTTTTTTGTGATGGAGGTCGTCTGGTTCTTCGGATAGGATGTGATGTCATACTGCCATACGGTTCCCGCTTCCTTTCCGTCAAGCGTGGAAATGTTGGTCATTGGGACAGATACCAGATAGGGGGAAGAAAAATTCTCGACATCCTGATGGTTCTGTGTGGTATCCCCCTGTACGTCCTCCGCTCCCTGCTGTGATTCCAAAACGGCCTTTGCAGAGGGACGGTAATCGGTTTCCGTAATCAGATACAATCCGAGCGGCAGATCCGTCAGGGACGTTTTGCCCTTGCCGTCTGTCAGCGGGAACTGCTTTGTCGGATGATCCTTTCCGTAACGGATCAGGGCTGTCTCGCCCGGCACTTCTTTGTCTGTCGTCCCCGTGGAAGCATTCATCGCCTTCAGGGCATTTTCCATATCCTTAAAGGTGCAGCTGGACACGTTTTCACCAGATGGCAGGGAAAGACGCGACACGTTCAGGTTGATTCCGTAGGACTTGAGGAGCGCCGTAAATGCGGCGTCCACACCGGTATAGGCGATCCTTGTATCGGTTGTCCCAGCGATTTCCGAAATATCCGCAATCTTTGTTGCGGTAAACTGTACCCCGGACATCGGACGAAGCTTCTGCCCTTCCGACAGCCCGAACGCGGTGTTCAGATCCTCCAGGCTGTGGTACTGTCCGTCTCCTTCGTCCATCACGCCTTCATTATCTTCATATTTATAAATCGTCAGCGATCCCGTTTTTGACGGGTCAAAATTATTTTCTGAATAATGGATGGCAGTGCCGTCGGATGCCTGCACGGTATGCATGGTGACGGTATCCGCCATGGCAGGTACGGCCGAAGACAGTATCCCGAGAACCATCAGGCCTGCCAACCCCAATGTCTCTATTTTTTTCCAGTTTCGCATTCTGCTTCTCCTTCCAAGTTTTGTTGTTTCGCCTTTTTCTCCAAATAAATGAGCCGGATGACCCCCGCAAGGAACAGAGCCATCGGGAGCATGAGCCATAACAGGAGCTTGATCAGGGCCTCTTTTTCAAAGTGATTGTCTGATATGGAACCGCCGCTTCCGGCGTTTATCTTCTGCGTCCCGGTCCTTGTGCCCCTGACCAGAAGCCTGTGGTCGTTCACACCGATCGGCGTGCAGGTGTACAGGGTACAGAGGTCTTTCCCGTCCTCTACCTGGAGGTACTGCGATTCGTCTGACGGCAGGACCGTCAGGATTTGGTCCACGGTGTATTCATGGATCTCGTCCAGGATGTAAATGTAAAATTTATCTCCCTTTTTTAGTTTATGAATATTGGTGAACAAATCGGCACTTTTTAGCCCGGAATGCCCGGCAATGACGCTGTGCGTATTGTCCCCGCCCCATGGGAGAGAAGTCCCGTACATGTGCCCTAACTCGTAGTAGAGATTATCTCCATTCGTCCCGTGTGCGACAGGAAGGTTCAGGCTGATTTTAGGGATCGACATGGTGCACATCATATCGTATTCCTTATTCGGGTTCAGCAGGCTGTAATATTCCTTATCCTTCTTCCCCGGACCCGCTCCCTGATAACGGAATGGCGTGTACTTCTGCTGCTCATAGATTTTTTCGTTGTAGGCTTCCGCCGCGTCTTTCATCTTCGCGATCTCAGATTCGGACAGATCGGAGACCGAACTGTCGTATCCCTTGATTACCGTCGTCATCTTCATCTCGCTATATGCGCTCATAATATGAGGCATGCAAACCAGCAGGGCGATTGCCACAATCCCGAACCAGATGATGAAATAGCGTATCGTGTCGTGTTTATTCATCCAAAATATTCCTTCATCAATTTCCATCCACGTGCCTCATACGAGGCCCGACCGAAACAAATGGTAGAAACAAATAATAAAAGAAGCCCGCCCGCCCGCAGCTGCGGTGCGGGCAGAGCCTCCGGTCATTGATATCCGTCTTTTCTAAAAAACGGTTTATGCTGTTTTCTGTGCTTTCTTTTTGCTCTTTGCGGCATAGATCACCAGTGCCACCACGCCTGCGCCGGCAATCAGGTAAATCATCATTCTGCCGGTACCACCGGTACGGAGGGTAATGGCTTTGTAGTTGTCTACTTCCAGCTCAACGATACCGTTGTTTCTCTGGTTCACGGAAAGCGGTGCAATCGAATCCCCGATGCTCACGCAGGAGGCATTCTTGATCTTTGCTCTGCTGTCCTCATCATCCATGTTGGGATTTACGGAAACCAGACGTCCGTCTTTCCATACATCCTCATCGTTGTAGCTGTCAGATCCGGCCTGCGCCGTCTTGTCTACCTCGGCAAGGTTCACATCAAAGGTACTGCTCAGGAGGTTGTGTCCGTTCTCGGTTGCAATCTCCTTGAGGGTATAGGTATTCGCCTCTGCGTCAAGTCCCTTTACCAGAAGCTTTCCGTTTCCGTCCGGATGCAGAACGGTTACGACATCGCCGACATTTCCGGTTCCTTCTGCCAGCGTGTCATAAGAAGCGTCGTCTGTCTTTCCTACGGCTCCCGCGTTCTTTTTTGCGGAATACTCGTTGTTGACATCATCGAGTGCGTTGTCATACAGGTGGTAAACACCGTCTGCCTCTTTGACGAATGCCAGATGACCGGTCATTTCGGTCGGAGCGTTCTTATAATAAGCATTGGTATGTGCAAGCTGTGTGGTATCAATGCTGTCGCGCCCGAACTCGGTCAGGTTTGCGCCGTTTGCAACGGTCGGGCCTTCGGTAACGTTCTTTGTGTTTGTCACATTGTCTGCAGCCGCTTTCGCGTCATTTTTACGGGTTACGACGAATTCTGCCTTTGTCGGATCGGAAAGTCCGTCCTTCTTGATATCCAGCTCATGGGTAAACACGTAAACCTTGTTGCCCTTTACCTCGCTCTCCGGCCATGCGGAATCCTTGAAATCGAGGGTCGGCTGGTTCATGTTGGCATCCTGCTCCACGTTCGCGTTGGTTGTGGTATCCTGTGCGCCGTCTGTCGGTCCGATCATGGCATCCTTGTTCAGGGTAGCGTCAAAGAAGACGACAACCTGGGAGTCCTGCTGGATCGTGTTCAGCTTGGTAAGTCCGTCCGCGGTCAGCGCAACGGTGAAATCATGAAGGCTTCTGGTCGCGTAATCGCTCTGCTTGTAAGCAGCCTTGTCCGCCTCGCCCTTGGCAGTTGCCGCGGTAACGATATAATCGGTGCCCTCGGAGAGCTCTTTGTATCCGTCTGCGGATGTCAGGTCAAGATCGGTCTTCGGGTTGGCAACCTTGTTGATGATCGCAACCTTTGTAACACCGTCGAAGGAAAGGGAGCTTTCCATCTTATCGGAGATGCGGTATCTCTGATAAGCCCTCTGGCTGTTCGGGGTATTGGCGGTATCCGGGTCGGTGTCTGCGGTAATGTCGTATGCCGGCTGCGGTACCGGGGCGTCTGCCCAGATCACCTGATTGATGGTATCACCGATCTGGTAGTCCTCACGGGTTCTCAGTGTCTTCTCATTCCTTTCGCCGGACTCGTCCGGATCAAGGATGGCCTTGGAAACATTCACAGTGGAATCCTTCGGATATACGTACTGGTCATAAACCCATACGGTTCCCGGGTTATGGGATACGGTCTTGCCGGTCTCATCCTTCTGTGTCAGCGTGGACACGTTGGTTGCCGGAACCGATACCAGGAACGGCTCTGCGCGGTTCTTCAGGATCGGGAACTCGGCGTCGTTGGTATCCTCGTCGCGTCCAAGCTCCTCACCGGTTGCGTCATCGAGTCCGTCATGATGGGTGATATCTGTCTCTCCGATCAGGTACAGGCCAAGCGGGAGTTCTGTTACCGTAGCTTTGCCTTCTGCATCCGTCAGTGCGAAGTTTCCATATGCCTTGTCCTCGGACTGTACCGCGTGGTCTGTGGCCTTGGTATCGCCGTACCGTGTCAGGCCTGTCAGAGCGGAAGCACCGGTTTCGTCTGCGTAGGTTGTCGCGACACCGGTTCCGAGGTTTTCAATCTTCGCGATGTAATTTTCCAGGGATGCCGCGGTGTAGTATGCGCTGTTGCCCATGTCATTGTCAATCGGAACGCCGTCCGCGTCGGTCAGAGAGGTTGCCTCCGGGGTGATGCCGAAATCGGCACCAAGGTCCAAAAAGCTCTGGTCCAGGTTGGTGTAATACAGGCCGACGCCGGTATAGGAATCATCCTGTGTTCTGGTCTCGGTATCGGTGGTCTCGTCATTTCCGTCTGCCTTCTGACGGTTTACCTTTCCTGCCACGGTCACGATGTCAGCGATCTTGCGGTAGGAAAAACCGACATCCGGAACAACCAGGCTCTGGCTGGACTCATCGCCGTCATAGGTCTCATTGTCTCTGCCGGAATCGGTATGTCCGGACGCGCTCTGTCCGCCTTCCAGAACACTGTTGCCGTTGCTCTTTCCGTTTTCGGAGCCGTTAAACGTCCCCTGCTGGGTATCGGAATACACGTGGTCGGAATTGGTATTGTTAAACTCCTCCGTGCCGCCGTTTGCGTCCGCGCCTTCGGGACGGTTCGGTGTGGTCACGGTCATGGACTGGCTGTCATTGGCATTCGTGTTGATGGCCTGCTGGGTGCCGTCCGCCTGGGCAACTTGTCCATTGTTCTCAATAATCTTATAAAGCGTGATCGAACCTTTGGCGTTCGTGTCGATGACAGAATCGGTGAAACGGACCCCTGTGGTCGCTGTGGAAGTCGCCGCAAATGCGGGGACGCTGCTTCCAAGCGTCAGGAGAGCCGCCGCGCCGAGTGCTGCCGCTTTCTTGAATGTGCCATTCATCTTATGCATTCTCTTTCTCCTTTATATATTTTTGGTGCCCCTTCCGGAAGGGCCCGGAAAGGGGCTGGTATTTCGGCTGATTTTACCCTACGCTGATGCCGCTGTCCGGGGATCCCCCGTAATAAGCGGTCCTTGCGTCATCCAGAGCGGTCTTTGCGTCAGACAGGGCGGATTCTGCATCCTGCTGTTTTGCCTTTGCGTCTGCCAGTGCCTTCTCTGCGTCCGCAAGAGCGGATGCCGCATTTGCCGCAGCTGTCTTTGCGGCATCCAGAACGCTGTTGGCAGCGGTAAGCTCTGCCTCTGCTGCGGTAAGGGCAGCTGCCGCGTTCGACGCTTTGCCCTTTGCCTCTGCAAGGGCCCTTGCTGCCTGCTTGCTCGCAAGCTCTGCGTCCTTCATCTCGGCATAAGCGGAAGCCATGGCTTCCTGTGCCGCGTTCGACGCATCTACCTTGCCCTGCAGGCTGGATCCTGCGGTGCCATATGCCTTCTCGCTTGCGTCAGCAGTGGACTGTGCAGCCGCCTGGTTTGCCTGTGCCTCACTCAGGGCGTCTGCTGCTGCGTCTGCCTTCTGCTGTGCCGCTTCTGCTGCCTTGTCTGCGTCCTCTTTTGCCTGTGCAGCCTTGCTTGCCGCGTCTGCCATTGCCCTCTGATAGAGGACAGCAGCATCGTAGGCAGCCTTGGTATCGTCAGCCGCCTTCTGGGCTGCGGTGAGGTTCGCCTGTGCGGTATCGGTATCCTTCTGGTTCTGGTCGAGGGAGTTCTTTGCCGCCTCTGCCTTGTCTTTTACGTTCTGCTTCTGGGTGTCGGTCATGTTGTTGGCATGATCAAGCTCCGCCTGCTTCTCATCTGTAAACTTCTGAGCAGAGGAAACCTTTGCGGCTGCCTCGTCATCTGCCTTCTGGGATGCAGCCTGTGCCTCTTCTGCCTTGGCAAGAGCATCCTTTGCGGACGCAAGACCGGAAGCGGAATTGTTCTTTTCCCTGGTAGCGGATGCGTAATCCTCTTTTGCCTTGTCGAGAGCTGTCTTCTTTTCTGCCAGCGTCTGCTCTGCCTGAATGGAAGTGCCGTTTGCCGCTGTGAAAGCATCATCTGCGGTCTTCTTCGCTGCTGCTGCCTGATCGAGAGCCGTTGATGCCTTGTCAAGGGCAGCCTTGGCAGTCGTGAGGTCTGCATTCAGGGTCGCTTCGGTTGTGGTCGTTCCGGTGCTTGTTGCGCTTCCGTTTTTGATCGCGGCAGCAGCATCGTAAGCAGCCTGTGCGGCAGCCACTTCCTTTTCCGCCGCATCTCTCTTGTTCACTGCTACCTGATATGCTTTCCGTGCGTCTGCCTGTGCCGCATCCGCATTTTTGCTTGCGGTTTCAAGGGAGGCATAGCTGCCGGATCCGCCATTTGCAGCCGTTTTTGCAGCCGTTAATGCATCTGCAGCCTTCTTCTCGGCATCCTGTGCGTTCTTCAGCGCGTTATTGGCGCTTGTGAGCGCTGTGTTCCTGGTGTTGTAAGCGGTCTGTGCCTTTTTGAGCTTGTATTTGTTGACGGCGTTTTTCTTCTTATTGTATGCGTCTTGTGCGCTCTTCAGGTCGGCGTTCGCCTTGTCAAACAGCGCCTGTGCGCTTGTCTGTGCCTTCTGGGCTTTGGCAAGAGCGGCATCCGCGGATGTCTTCGCTGCTTCCGCCTTTTTCAGCGCTGCGTCCAGATCCTTTGTGCCGGTGCCGGATGCGGTCCTTGCGGTATCCAGCTCATTCTTCGCCTTCTGGGCAGCCGCCTGTGCGTTGTTATAGGCTGTCAGGGCATTTGCCTCGTCCTGCTTTGCCTGCGTAAGAGTCGCGTTCGCTTCCTTAAGGTTACTCTGTTTCTTTGCGATATCCGCATAAACGCCGCTGTCCTTGTCTACCTCGTCTTTCAGACTGGAAAGCTTGGTGTTCAGATCCGCTACTTTCGCGTTGGCAAGAGCTTTGGCGTCCTGTGCGCCCTGCAGGGTCTTTGCCGCGTCTTCCTTGTTCTTCTTTGCGGTATCATAAGCGCTCTGGGCTTTTTGGGCCGCAGTCTCTGCCGCGGTATAGTCCTTTTCCGCTTTTTCCATCGCGCTCTTTCTCGCGGTCAGATCGGAATCCTTGCCGCTGTCTGCTGTTTTCGCATCCGTCACTTTCTGCTGCGCATCCGCAGTTGCCTGTTTTGCGACAGCAAGAGCAGCATCTGCGTCATCTTTGGCGGAAGATGCCTCGTCAAGTGCTTCCTGGGCCTTTGTCAGCTCTTCCTGGGCATGGGCGACGGTCTCGTCCTGCGCCTTCAGCATGTTGCTGGCATCGTCATACGCCTTCTGTGCCTTGGAAAGGCTGTCAGATGCGCTCTCATAAGCCGCTTTCTTTGCGTCCCGGTCTGCCACTGCATTTTCATAGTTTTCCTTGGCGCTCGCAAGCGCGGTATCGGCAGCGCTTTGTGCAGCTTCCGCATTTTCGCTTGCGGTCTCTGCGGCAGAAGCGGCGTTGTTCGCGTCGGCAAGAGCGTTATCCGCGGCGGTCTTATCTGCCTGTGCGACAGCGGTGGCAGCCTTGGCGCGGTTGAAAACGTCCTGGTCTACCGCCGCCTGTTTCGCGGCTGCGGAGTTCACGCCGTCATCATTCTGCACGGCAAGGGATGCCGTCTTTGCCGAAGCTTCTGCTGCCTCGTATGCGTCTTTCTTGTCCGCGTAAGTCTGTGCGGCGGTATCCGCTTTTGTCTGTGCGTCCGCCTGTGCCGCGTCTGCGGCATCTTTGTCCGCTTTTGCGGCATCATCCGCCTTCTTTGCGGCGTCTGCTTTTGCCTCTGCGTCCGCCTCGGCCGCATCGGCGGTGTCCTTTGCGGTCTGTGCGTCGGTTGCTGCCTTCTGTGCGGCAGCCGTGCCCTTCTTTGCCGAAGACAGGTTGTTTTCCGCCTCTACATACTTCTGCTGTGCCTCATCCAGATCCTGCTTTGCGGAATCGGTGGATGTGCTCTCTGTCCCCTGCGTGTCTGTGCTGTCATCCGCGAAAGCGGATACCATGCCGGCTGCCGGCATCGACATCGCAAGTCCCGCGGCCAGTGCGCTGACTGCGGCTTTTTTTGCAAACTTGTTCATATTTTTTCTCCTTTCCCATTGGTTTGATCAAAACAAGTTTTTTTGCGTCCATTTATATATGACTGTTTTTCGTTTGCTTTTTTCAAAAAAATGCAAAAACCGGATGCTTTTTTCTCAGCATCCGGTTTTTGTACCGTTTTTTACCTTTTTTTTACTTTTCTTCCGCTTTTCGGAGCGCTTTTTTCTTTTTCCTCCGGTATACCAGCCATGCGGTGACTGCCGCGATCAGGCCGATATCGGTCAGGTAGAAGAGTTTTACGCCCGGACCGCCGGTAAACAGCGTGTCCGTAAACATCTGGAAGAAGATGGTCTGGAAATCATCGTTGTAGTCCCTGTGGTAAGCGACCGTATGTGTGGTCTCCTTTCCGTAATCCGCTTTTACCGTGCTGTCGTAGGTTGTGTTCGTGTGCAACAGATCCTCGAAGACGACCGTCTTCTGGCCTTCCAGATACTGCACGTCGTCAATCTCGACCGGAATCCGGATCACAAGATCCACCGTTTCCGGAAGGTTGATGGTCGCCGTTTTCTTCGTCGGTTTCAAACGTCCGTTTTCATCCGCTTTTTTGTACACTTTTCCGTTTTCGTCTTTCGTGTCGATGGCCATTAGCGTGTCGCTGTAGTGCGCTGTCACGCTGACAATCTCCGGCGCGTTGACCGATGTAGTCCCGGTTACTGTCACCAGGGATTTTGCCTGAGCGTCTGTCAGTGTCCCGGTTGTTGTAACCGGGGCAAGCTCCAGGCTTACGGTTGTCTCGATCCGTTTTCCTTTCACGAGGATCGGTGTCTTCTGGGTCCGGCTCATCAGCACGCCGTGTACCTGGTACTTACTGTTCCCTTCTGCCGTAATATCCACGACCGGATACTTGTCATATGTGGAAGATCCGTCAATCTTAACTCCTGCGGCCGTGCCTTTCTGGTAAATCGGGTTGCCCTTCTCGTTTGTCTGCTCTTCCATCTTGATGTTTCCAAGCTTCAGGTTCTTGATGGTGACGGTATCCCAGATCACGTCTTTGCCGTTCCTTCTCGCAACTTCCTTGTCGGTCTGGTTTCCGCTTCTTACCTTGGAACCGGTCTTGGAGGAATCCGCCGCGGACGTCTTAATGGTCTGGTAGTAGACGGACTGCTTCGCGTCTTCCAAATTGTCATGCGTGGTAAGCGCGATGACCTCTCCGCTTTTGCGTACCACGTAGAGCGTTTCCTGTGCCACGACTTTTGCGTTTTCAAGGTTCGTGCTGTCAAGGTCAAACTCGACATTGAAGTAATTCAGGACTTTCTTGGTAATGCCTGTCACATGGTTTCCGGCGTCGTCCAGATACTCTCCGTTCTCATGAACCAGCGTTCCTTCTGTCGGGGTAAACGCTACGCCCGTGACCGTCTCACCGTTGGTCTTTGCGACCGTCTTTGTCTGCGGCAGAACGGTGCTGTTTCCGTAAGAGCCGGTATAAAGCGTGCTTGTCTTCGGGTCTCGCACTTCCACGCGGGAGATTGTCACTTCTTTTCCGGACGCGTCCTTTACGGTTTCGCCCGCCTTATGGGTGGTTCCCTTGGAATCGGTATAATCTTCCTTATAGACCAGTGTTCCTTTCAGGAAGTAGGTGTTTTTCCCGGACAGTCCGATGACACCTACCGTATCCCGAAGGACTTCCTTATCATATACCTTTCCGATATGATCCCAGGTGCCGCCGATCTCGCTGTCTTTGGAATATCCGGCAGACTGTGCCTTTTCATGGTCGGAGGCGGTGGTAATGTCCCCCAGCGTCGTGTGAAGTTCCGGTACGATGATGTTGATGGTCTGGTCATCATCGTTCAGGTTCTTATGATCTGCCTGCAGCTTTCCATAACCTTCCATCGGGATTTCCACATAGTTTCCGTTTGCGTCCTTCTTATAGGAACCGTCCGCATTTTCGTCGCGGTATACCAGGTGGCCGCCTTTTCCGATCGTCACTTCGTGTCCGTCCTCATCCGTATAGTAGGCGGATCCGTCCGATTTGTAATTGCGTGTCGGGCTGTACAGCTCTTCATAAACTACCAGATTCGTTCCGCCCTGGTCTGAGGAATTCATATAGAAGGGGACGTCAATCCATCCGTCCACCACGCCGAACGGTGTCACGTTGCCGTATGGGGAGGAATCGTCCGTCTTCCTGACACTTCCTTCTGTCAGCCCGTCTTCTTTATATTTGCGGTCTTTGTATTCGCCGAGCTGCCAGTTCTCTCCCTGTTTATAGGTAAGACCTTTGACGGCCTTTCCGCCCCGGAGGGAATAGGTGTATGCCGTATCGCCGTCCACGGTCAGGGACTTTCCGTCGCTGCTGATCGTAAAGGTGACGTATGCCTGCGACTTATTCCCATCCGTGTCCGTATACTCTTTGTTCTCGTCCTGGTCCATGATCCATCCCTTGATGGTATAGGTTCTTCCGGCATCGAGGTTGTGGAAATATACGCGGTCGGTGATGGATGCCTCGTCGTCCGGTATCTGTACGGAGCTGTCCGTCTCATTGTCGGATGCCCCGGTATGGAGGATGCCGACCGGCTCGTTATATACCGCTTTCTTGTTGTCCATACTGAAGGTGAAGGTCTGGTCAGCCGCACCCTTGTCGTCAATCGTAATTTCAGCGCTCCAGGTTCCGGTGTACCCCTGTTCGTTCTGAATTTCGCGGATCAGGAATTTGCCGAGGTTTGTATCATCTTTTTTCAGCCATCTGCCCGTGTACTGTCCGGTCGTCTCGTCATAGGTCCAGTCCACATCCTTATGCGTCAGTTCGCCCATCGACCATACCGGTTCCCGGTACGGCGTCGGTTCGTAAGCGCCTTTGCCGTTATTCAGGTTCTTGTTCCACTGGTATACGGCAAACTTCGTGTTCTTCAGGCGTTTGTTTGTGTCTTCCGTGCTTGTCTTCTGGATCACGACTTTTGCCGCGTGGCTGTAATCATAGGCCGTATAGACGTAATCCATCTCACCGTTCATGGAACCGTCCGTCGCTACCGCCAGCGTATCCTGATGCTCCTCCATGTGGTAGGTCTTGTTTTTGTCGATGGCGGGATCTTCCTTGATGAAATACGTCACACCGTTTTTCAGTTCCCCTGTCAGCTCGGCTGTCCCGTCCGCCCCTGTCGTTACATGGTGCACATCTGAGGCGTCGTCCGGGTTGGTAATGGTAAAGCCGAAATTCGGAACAGCCTTCCCGGTTACTGCATCTACTTTTTTAAGCGTCAGGTGGTTTTTCTTGTTTTCTACAATGTTTTCATCCCCTGTTTTTCCGGATACGATCTTCCCGTTCTGCGAATAGAGGTCATAGGTCCAGTTCAGCTTTTCGGTCAGGTCAATATAGGATTTCCAGCCGTCTGATTTATACACGCTTCCAGCGCCTGCTTCCGCGATCATCCACTGGCCCCCGTTTGCTTTGGTCCATGTCAGCGGAGCGGTCTGCCAGTTCGGGTTTTTAATCGAAGTGGGGTTTTCCTGGTAATTCTTGTCCTGCTGCAGCTCGTAATATCCTGACGCGGCGTTCCACGCAAACCGCATGTCATTACGCGTCTCGAACTGCTGGGTCTGCACATTCAGTTCCGTCACGGTAAACACGGCGTCCGTGATCCAGTTGGCCTTGTTTGACGGATCCGTCCCGGCTTTGATCTTCCGGATGCGTACCGTTCCCTGCTGATTCTCCCCGTTGAGGACGGTCACGCCGAGTTTCTGCTTTTCTTCCATGCCTTCGGAGCGGTACATTCTGCCGTCCCGGTAAACCGTTATCGAGTGAATCTGGCTTGTCCTGGAGATGTCGTTTCCGTTTTTATCCTTAAGCTCACGGAAATGCCATGGGCCGGCCTTCAGCGCGGTCTTGTGGATCTCGCCGTTTTTATCCGTCGTCTCTGTCACCGCGTGTGCCGTGTCCGTCCCATACCAGATGGAGAACGGGATACCGGCAAGGCGTGCCAGATGGTTGTCGCCGTCCACCTTGGTGATCACCAGCTCATTGCTGAGATTCTTCATGGTGATGTCTACTTCCCGCAGCTTTTCTGTCCCGCCCTTGAAGTTGATGTATCCGTTCTCGTCCACCACGATGTTGTAGGTGGTTGTGTCTTTCGCGTAGCCTTCCGGAGCGGATGTCTCCTCCAGCGTGTAGGAGCCGGGGTAAATCTTTTCAAAGACCGCGTAGCCGTCTGCCCCGCTGGTGGCGGTATAGGAGTCCGGATACGTCCCGTTATGGATGTAGTCGCCGGCCCCGTCCGATCCCCTTGTCAGGGTGAACACGGCCCCTGCCAGCGGCTTGTCCGCCTGGTCTACTTTGTGGACCTTTATCTCTGTCGGATAGTTTACGGCATTGATTTCCTTTACAAGGCTCTTTGCCGCGCTCTGGGAGGCGGAAGCCTGTTCTGTCTTCGTCACCATGAAATCATATTGCCAGTTCTTTCCTGTGGAAGGATCGACCGGGGAATACCCTTCCGGCGCCTTCGTCTCGATGACGCGGAATTTTCCCTGGTTGTCGTCGGTAATATACAGTTCGCTGACGCTCTGGTACTTCTTGTCAGCCCGCTGCGCCAGTGTCGTGGCATCCACGTAGGCGTTCTTCGTCCTGCTCCACTGCTGTACGGTAAAAGCCGCGCCGTCCAATGTCTCTTTCGCGGTATTCGTCTTGGTAAGGACGATCTGCACCGGATAGGTCCGTGTCGGAGTATCCACGACGTCGGAAAGTGCTGCGGCCGCCTTGTTATTGACGCCGGTATCCGTCACCTCAAAGGAATAGGTATGGGTATCCAGGTCAAATCCGGCGGGCGCCTTGGATTCCTGGTAGTACCAGGTCCCCTTGGAGAGCGGTACGCCGAGCGTGTATCTGGTGAGCTTCACGATTCCGTCCGCGTCGCTCTTGACCTCGATGCCGCGCACAAAGCTTCCATGCGCGGCGTCACCCTGTTTCCAGACCCTGAATACGGCGTCGGGGAGCTTGTTGCCCTCCTTGTCCTTCTTGACAAACTGGACTGTGACCGGCGTATCCGTGACAGACATCTGCATGGTGTAGCTGCCGTCCGCCTGATCGTCCGTCACCGTAAAGTTTTTGCCGGGGGCTGCGTATTCGCTGTCAATCACGTAGCCGTCCGGGGCCTTTGTCTCGACAAGGGAGAACCGTCCTCTGTTCTCGTTGGTAATCTGGATGTTTTGCAGTGTATAAACGCCCTTGCCGTCCCCTGTCAAGGTTCCGACCTTTCGATAGGAAGCAACTCCCGTGGCGGAAATATTCTCCATCAGGTCGAAGGATGCTCCGGTCAGTTTGGAGCCGTCCGTCTTATCCGATTTGGTGATTTGGAGGTTGAACTTCCCGTGTTTCTTGTTTATGCGGGTGATACTCATATTCCCCGTTCCGTTGCCGTCTATCTTCAAAGAGGCGTCGGAGGAAACAACCGTTCCGTCCTTCTGTACGTCGAAGGAATAGATTTTCCCGGTCTCGCTGTACGGGTCGCTGCCCGATTCATCCGCGATCCAGGTATTGTCTTTCGGTTTTATTTCCGTGAAGGTATATTTTCCTGCGGGCATCTTGGTAAAGGTGATCTGTCCGCTCCCGTCGGTGGTCTTATCAGAGCCGCCCGCGAACGGGTTCGTCCCTGTCCCTGCGTAGGTAAAGCGGAAGGTCACGCCGCTTAACGCGTTTCCGTTCTCATCCACTTTCTTCAGCGTGAATCGGTTCGGCGTATTGGAAATGGTGACAGATGCAGGATCCGCTTCCGTCCCTTTCCCGGCGGCTGTCTCCGGGGTCTTTCCTTCCACTGCCTTCCCGTCGGATCCGGTCGTTGTTGCCAGGTAGAAGGTGGCGGAAATATTGCCGTCTGTGTCAATGGTGAACCCATGCACCCGGCTGTCGATGACATATCCGTCATGCGGCTGCTCCTGATAGTAGTAGGTATCTGGGGCAAGGCCTGCCAGATCGATATAACCGTTGTCGTCCGTCGTCAGCGTCATGGATGAGGCGGGTGTTTCCGTATCGTCCTTCCCTGTTGTAAATGCGTTCTTGCTCTCCGACCATACGCGGAACGGGAAGCCTTTTCTGCTGCTTCCGTCTGAGACGGTCTTCCGAATCCGGAACCCGTTCCTCGTATTCGTTACCGTGGCAACCGCCACGTCACCGAGTGTCGTGCTGGGGTAAATACTCTCATTGCCGTTCTGATTCAGGTGGATATAGAAGTTCTGATCTACCGTGAAGGTATGTGCGGTGGTATCCAGCTTGTATCCTGCCGGGACGGAGATTTCCTGATACGTGTAAGTTCCTGCCTGAAGGCGGGAGACGATATCCGTTTTTCCGTCTTCCCCCGTGATCAGTCTTTTGTCGTATATGGTCTTTCCCGATGCGTCCACGCCGGTAAGGGTAAAGAGCACACCCTGCAGGGCTTTGCCATTTGTCCCCGTTTTTTTGATCTGGAACTGGTTCGTCTTGTCGGTGACGAGGACGGTGCTATTTCCTGTAGAAGTTACCACGCCGTTTTTCGCAGTAATGGTATGTACAGAAGGATCGAGGATGATACCGGAATCTGCCGGAACACTTACTTCATGATATTTAATGGTGACGGTTTGATTCCACGGATAATATTTAGTATCGGCGTAACCGTATTTGTTTGTCGTTACCATATATGTTCCATTAACATCATCTGTAACACTAAATGTTACATTTGGAACTTTTTGACCGTTAGATGTCTGCTTTTTTATTTTTAGACGATACTGTTCTTCATGAGGACTGTTAACAATCTCATCGACAAGCTCTGTCTCTCCATTAATCAAACCATTATGTGTTACCGTCAAAGTATATACATTACCATCGATTTGATACCCATCCGGCGCTTTGGTTTCTTGGTAAGTCCATGTGCCAGGGATCAATCCTTCCAGGACGACAGCTCCCTGCATGGAGGCATCGATATCCGTACCCGTGGCGGTTGTCTTCACGATCTTCTTTCCATTCGGATCGGTAAAGGTAAACTCGCCGCCATCCAAAAGTTTTCCTTTATTATCCACTTTTTTGATGATCACCTTGTTCGGCGTATCCTTGAATTCCGCTGTAATTACGCGGTCATCAGATGGATTCGCTTCGTTCGCGTTTAATTTCGGGGCATGGCGGGCAGCAGAAAACGGACGGGCCTTTGAGCCTGTGCCGGAATCGGAGGAACCGTCTTCCTGTGGCTGCGTGCCGGAACTGCCTGATACGCTGGAACTGCCGGAGGCATTTCCGGAAGAGATTGAGGAAGCCGTTTCCTTGTTCTCCGTCTCTGATGCCGGCCGTTTCTCTGCAGATGTCTTCACCTCTTCCCCAAAGGTATTGCCTGCCGAGAGGTATCCGGTTACTGTGGCAGCCGCCTTGGAAGTAGAATCTGTTGTCACATAGTAGTTGACCTTATCCCCATAGTTGGACGTATCCGTCAGGTATCCGTCTGTGTCACAGGCTCCCGCCGTAACGACGGAATCCATGCCGGCAGGAAGATAGCCGGAGGCGTCGTCCGCGTTATTTCCGGCGGATACCACGATCTGGCTTTCCCTTGCCGCGTCATTAATCACGGTCTGGAGGATGGCGGAATCTGACTTTGCTTTGGTATTGGCGGAGATATTGATAAGATCTGCCTGTTCGGCCTTTGCAAGCTTCAGCGCCATCAGGACAGAGGACAGGTATCCGTTGCCATCTTTGTCAAATGCCTTGATGGAATAAAGATAGGAGGAATCCTGCGACAGGTTGCTGATGATCTGTACCATTTCCGTCCCATGGCCGTTTCTGTCCTCTCCTGTCTCTTTCTTATTTTTGTCCTCTGACTCGTCAATGAGCCATGACTGTTTTTTCACCAGGCCCTCCGGGGCACCGGAATCAATGATCGCAATGACTTTCTTCCCGTCTTCACGCGCCTCTTCAAACAGATATCGGCTGCCCGATTTTTCAGCCGGCGAAGAGGAAGACACCGGTTCGTTCCCGGATTTTGTGTCCGTGTCCGACTCTGCGCTGGTATCCGGTTCCGTGTTTGTCACGGAATCTTTGCCCTGTTCCCCGGATGTATCTGTGTCACTGGAAGCATCCGATTCAGACGCGGAATCCGCCGGGTCGGCAGTAAAGGCGGTATCGTCACTAAGGGCCATAGCCTGGTCGTACTCGACAGCCTCCACACCGTCCAGTGATTCCAGCTTTGCCTTGTATCCTTCCGCTGTTTTTACGGAATCATACTGCGCCACGATCAGCCCGTCGTAATCCGCGTAGCTGTCCGTTCCCAGTTTTTTCCCGTCCCAGTCTCCGGATTTTGCGGAGACAATCAGACGGCTTGTTTTTCCGTCCTCCTCTTTTTCTACCGGAAGGGTGGCAAAAGCAAGGGCTGCCTTCTCCGCCGCCTCCACGGTTTTCTCTTCTTCCGTCTGTCCGGCGGCAACAGTGTCCTCCGACTGGAACGCCGTATCCGCCATAACAGAATTCGGGACCATTCCGATCAGCATCCCGGCACTCAGGACTAAACTTAATACTTTCTTCCTCATCGACATTCTCCTTCGCAAAAGGTTTGAAACCTCTGGTACACAGTATTTTCCGACCTCTGTAAGTCGCAAAAACTCTACTGTTGTATATATAGCTGTTTTTCTTTTTATTTTTTCGTTTTTGGGACTTAAATACCCCTTCTTATCGAATTTGGAAGAAATCGTTCAAGACCAGGATTTCGGTTTTAATGTGTCGGAGTAACTGACTACTCGAACCTATTTGGCTGCATTTTCGAACCTATTGGGTTGCATATTATTGACTTTTTAAACCTTTTCGCATATTATATATATATAAAAAGGAGGCGCATATTATGGCACAAGCAACATTCAGTGTTCGTATGGATGAAACGTTAAAAAAACAGTTTGATCGTCTTTGCCAGGATTTTGGTATGACAGCAACAACGGCGATTAATATTTTTGCAAGGGCTGTTGTTCGGGAACGGAAAATCCCCTTTGAGATAACCGCTTCAGAACCTTCCGTTACAAGAGAAGGGGCAATGCAGGCGTTTATGGCGCTGCGGGCACAGGCGATGGCAAACGGTGTATCCGATCTGTCGTTGGACGAGATCAATAAGGAAATCCGTCTTGCACGCCGGGAGGAGAAGGCATGATTTGCTATGCTGTGATTGACACCAACGTCCTGGTATCTGCCCTGCTCTCCAGTAAGGATGACGCTGCCACTGTGCAAGTAGTTTCCAGGATGCTCCGGGGCGAAATTATTCCTATCTACAGTAACGTTATTACGGAAGAATACCGGAATGTTTTATGCCGCCGTAAGTTTGGTTTCGAAGAGAAACTTATTGACTATCTTCTTACATCGGTAGAAAAATATGGGATCCTGGTGGATCCGTCCCCTTCCGGGATTACGCTCCCCGACATGAAGGATATCCCTTTTTATGAGGTAGTACTGGAAAAAAGGGATGACGGTGCTTATCTGGTTACTGGAAACATCAGACACTTTCCCAAGAAACCTTTTGTGGTAACACCGAGAGAACTCCTCAACCTTCTGGATCACAAAACATCCAAAGAATCCGAAAACTGACCTCCTCCACGTAGTAATGATCCGTCTTCCGAAAAATGAGGAACAGGAGAAAGTATAGAACCAGACAACAAGAATTACAGAAATGCTGTCCACGCTTTTATCGAGGAAAATCAGTCCTGAAGACAAAATACAGGATTTGGAAGAGAATTATGGCATACCCGTCACAGAGGCAATCCGCAAGGAGGTGAGCAGTATGTGTAACTACAGCAGCTATGTTTTTTCAGAAGGGGAAAAGAAAGGTCTGGAAAAAGGAATCATTATCGACGAGATTGATACCATGAGAGACTACGGGTTTTCTGAAGAAAAGATCCTGCAGCGGATCATGAAGAAATATCAGATCTCAGAAGATGACGCAAATCGTCTGATGGATGAGGAAAAAGAGCTTGTCTGATTTATAAAAGCATTCAAAAAGGCTGCCACACTGTTTTCTTAGTGCAGTAGCCTTTTTTCACGCCTTGTGCGGTGAAACTTCTTTTGCCAAAATCGAGTAGGAGGCGGTGATTAGCCGTCGTCCTCTCATACCATCATGCATACCGTTCGGTACACGGCGAGTTCAACAGTTGACACGCATAGACTGATCTCAAACTCTTTCCGCCCCAATATATCGATAGCCGTCTTCTTCTCATCGGCAAACCTCAGATTCTCAAGGCAAGCCTCAGATTCTCAAGACAAGCCTCAGATTCCTTCATGACCTCTGCCATGAAGGAATCCATGTATGCCCAATCGGGGCATCCATGAGAATCGGTTGGAAGTTTAATTTGCTCCGATTTCAATAAATCAGGAAACAACCCATAGTTATACGAATACTTACGGGCAATTGGCTGTAAGCATGCAGTCAAAAACATGCATGCCCCATCACTTAAATCTTGAGTATCTATGTAATAGATATCACGGCCAGATACAAATTCTTCACGCTGATAAAAGAACGTTGCATTTTCAGCGCCAAATGATATAACTCCCGCCGGGCTAGGTTTCATTTCATCACTGCGTTGCACACGACACTTAATCCCATTATCGAACTTCGTTCTTACGACATAAGGAATCCCGTTTTCATCTTCAATGACCTGTCGTTTATGAAGTACAGGCGGTTTTATAATCTTTGGAAACAATTTGCCTATTTCAAACTCTTTCCATCCACTCGTATCAATCTTCGCCATTGCTTTCACCGCCCTTCTTCAGGCTTATGGTCACTTCCGATTCTCCGGCACTAACGCGGCTCGAATACATAGCCGTATCGAGCAGTTTTTCACCAAACGCCTTGGCATCAATGCCTTTCTGGAACATCAGGTAGTCCATAACGGTCTTCCTGAAGTCCTCCTCGAATATCTCGAACGGCTTCTGCGGCATCTGGTAGGACAGGTGCTCGGCTGGGTTCAGCCACTGGCAAGTATCGTCGCCGGACTGCTTCTCGATCACATCGACCCAATGTGCCTCGATATCCGCCCACTTTCCGTAAACGTCATGGCGTCCCTTGTTCTTGACCGTTGCCAACCCATCGGACTCCATGTAGCAAGCAAAAAACTCCTTACCATCCTGCGCTACACCCGCCTCGAACACGAAGATGCTCGTGGTCACGTCCACGCCGAAGAACAAGCCTTCTGGCAACTTGATGACCTTGCGCAGGCGGTGATTCTTCAGAATCCGCTTTATCTGTGTCTTCGATGCCTTTTCCAGTTTTTTGTCAGGCAAAATAAACGCGCACTGTGTGTGTGCTGGAACGTTATCCAGTACCCTGTCGTCCTTGTTAACCTCAAGAATTCGGTACATGAAATCCGTGATGTGCTCAGGCGTAAATACCTGTCCAGCTTCTGATTTCTTCTTGTAACGATTGAACTCGTTGAAGAAAATGCCCATGACATCCTCACCACGCCATGCGTCAGAATTAAGACAATCAGAGATTTCCGTTATCCACTCAATAAACTGCCCAATCAAGTCCTTAACGTGCTTTTGCTCTTTCTCATCCTCGCTGTTCACGTTGAGATTCATGCGAATCTCAGAAAACACATCGAGAAGCAGCTCAAGCTTCTGATTCTGCTGCTTATCGCGAATCAATGCCTTACCGATAGATGACTGAATAGCATTCGTGAACATCGAATAATCCATACCCTTGACCATCAAGGCGTCGTAACGCTTCGCTACAAGGGCGCACGCCGTGAAAATCATGCGATGATACAGGTTCTTGATGCCGAACTCGAAATGCAGGCAGTTATTAATCTTCGCCGTCAGCTCGTAGATGTGTTCCTTGTCAATATGGTCCACCTTGAACAAATCCGTGTAATACTCGACGTTGTGAAGCTCCTTTGCTCCATCACCCTCATATTCCTCGGTTCCCTTGAACACGCGCACGTCCTCGCCGTTGTACAGAACACCGACAACCTTTTCGTACTGCGTTTGTACAATGCGAACATTCTTCAGCACCTCGTTTACCTGCGCCTTGCCAAGGACAATTTTAGACGCCTTTGTTTCAAGCACTATGGCTGTATCTGCATGATTTTCCGGCAAATACCAACCGTCTGGCTTATCTGCCACACCCGAAAATCCAAGCTGATTGAACGTCGTTAACTGTCCAACCCCAGAGCGCACGCCTTTTTTATCTTTAAGTCCAAGAATGTCACGTGCTTTATCGCGCACTGCATCCTCAGTCAAAGTCTTCGCCATTACTCGTTACCTCGTTTGTTGTAATATCCCTGCTCCTGTGAACTACTCGGTCATTAAATGGCCGATCATCTGAAAAAGAAAAAAGATTTGCAGCATCTTTGCCATCTACTTCTCCCCTCCTCAAGATGCTCCTGCACCCACTAGTGGATGATTGCGGCAATTGCTGTCTCGCGCTCCGCAGCCATTATCTTGAGTGCCTTCTTGTCGCTTACCGTGAGCGACAGCGAGAGCGTCGTGCGCTTCTCGTCCGCCGTCGTGTCGGTGACAACAGTCTTCTCGATCTTCTTCTGCCCGGCCTCACAGTCGGCAGTGTGTTTTCTGGACATGTTTGCCATGGATCAGCTTCCTTTAATCATTTATAACTATTTGTATAATTCTACATTGTCAAGACACATTTGTCCAGATGGACAAAGCTTTTGTCTGATACTGATTACAAACTCATCAATTACCCCGATCCCTTTACGGGTCGGGGTAATTGACGTCTTACGCGCTGAAACTTCTTCGCCCCATGATTTCCATTATTTCCCTGTCTCCACAGGCACGAACCAGACATTGGATTCTTTCCCGTTCTGTACAATCATATGCTCCTGATATGGATTTGCCTTTGCAAATGCCTGAATCCGATACAGGGATTCCGACGGATTTTCCGACAGCGTGTAAAGGAACATTTGCTTTTCATACAGGTAAAAATCCGGGACGAACTGCGATCCGTCCGGCAGTTTAAAATGTTGCGGACGATACATGTACCGTTCGCCAAGGGTATCCAGAGTTTCCGCACACAGCCGGTCTATATCCGTTCGATAGGTCATCAAAATTTTCCCCTCATTTTTATAATTCATCAACAGATTCATTTTAAAAAATCGTATTCAAACAGTTTCTGCACAATTTCGTTGTTATAATATTCTTTTACCAGAGATTTTAATGTTTGCAGCGCCGAATGTACCTCAATGTTGTTCCAGACTGTATTACCATCATCATCCTTATATGACGTGTCTATTTCTGCGAAAATCTGATACACGCCATAAGTTAGCTTCGGGTTGTATTCGTCAGTCTGCTTCACCGCGTCCATTAGAGTCTTCCACTGGCTGATCATGCGTTGCTCGGCAGGGCCGCAAACGAGTTTCTGTAAATCCACGGACGCAACAGTTGGGCCATTTGTCGTATCCATGCATAGCTCATTGCGATAGAAACGACCGTCGCTGCCCGTAAACGTACGCATATGATTTTGCATTTCCATACAAGTGAACAACAGGCACTTACGCAGCCACTGATCGAGCTTACCGGATGCCACGTCAGCGTTAAATCGGTCGGCACCGTCTCCCGACTTCATGATACGGGCACGTTCCGTCCACTCACGGTTATATGTGATATAACGAGAGGCGCAGAACATCGGCAATTTTTCCAGATAATTATCTTTTCGCAGAAAAAAACCATTTCCATTATAAATACCTGCTCGAAGAAGGCACGAATGCAGGTCCGGGTTGTCGAACCCCGGGCCGTCTGCTACCATATACCCAAGAATATTTGAGTTGTAGACAGGTTTGATTCGGCACTTTTGACTTCCAACTTCCATTCCATTGTGCTGTAGAAGGACGCCATTTTCCATATCATCCGGGAATGTCCGTTTATCATAATATTGACTGCTGTACATCGTATGGATGCGGTTTATTCGCAAATCGCCATTGGGTAGTAATTCATTTTCTTCACCAATGTCGTATCCGGGCAATGTAAAGGAATCCATGTCATCGTCTTCTTCTGACCATAACGCAACCATGATACATGCATCTATATTCGTATGGAAATGACGTCGGTTACAGCAAAAACCGCCATATATCTTTTTGTTGATCAGATGTTGGACTTTCCAGTATTTTACTGGTGAGAACACAATATAACTATCTGTTGCCTGACGTAAGTAATATTCGAATGCTGACCAAATGAATACGTTACCAAGATCATTTAATGCAGTTCCTGTGACCTGCTTCCTCATTTGGTCGACTGCAAAACTTGATTTCCAGACAGAAGATTTATGTCCGGTATTGGTTTTTTGGTGCTCCATGCTCGTTGTTTCCGCATACGGGGGATTTTCGAACAGGATAATCGTGCAATTTGGGTCATTAATATATTGTTTGATAATCGGATTGTTGACGTACTCCTCACTCAGTGCATCTGCGCCACGCACCAGACCAGCGCTGAATGTATCGTTCGCCTCGATGGGAGGGATAATGTGACGCACCTTCGAACCGAGGATTTCCTGCATTACCTTGTACTCGTAGTATTCCACCGTAGACAGGATACAATGTGACAGCTCCTCGTCCGTCAGTCCTTTTTCCAAATTACCAGTGCCTGCGCAGCGGTCAATAATCACATAGTCGTTTCCTTTTGGAACGCGTGCAATCGCCATGCGCAACAGCTCATGGGATTTTGCGGCGTATATTTCAGGCGTGTAGAACGCGCCCAAATTCCTCTTTTGAAGCGTATCGTTAAGCTTGTCCATTAGGTACTGGAACTTGACGTTCGACGTCCCTTTGTACGGGTAGATGTACTCGGTAAATACCGACGGGTTGCGAATTTCGCCAATTGTCTTATGCTTACCGCTATCGTCTCCGATGAAATCCTCTTTTCGCGCAGTCGGCACCGCCTTATAGAACGCCTTCGCCCAACCGACGATACAGTTTTCGTCGATATGTATACGAGTGAACTCAGTTTCCTTCAGGCGTTTAATCAGGTGTGTCACTGCAACCTGGTCTGTGCCATAGGCATACTTCTCGTTATATGCACGACCGGCAAACCCGGTGTTGGCCTTCGATGCACCGCCTGAATATACCTTCTCGATATCCGAAAGGTAATCATCGGACTTGTACAGATACGCCATTTCGCTGTTCAAATCCACGATGATGATGTTCGCAGGAACGGGCTTACCTTTGATGCGCAACGCCGAAAGGTACTTTACGCACTGCAACAGCACAACGTTTAAATCGTTTACGCGCAGTTTAAATTCAAGCAAATTTCCATTTAAGACGCCGTCATTATCATCTGCCAAAATATCATTTAACGATAAGGAAGGGTTTATCATTGGTAGAAATGTCTGGAAAAAATCAATCTGACCCTCTCGTTCTGTGTCGTAATTTGCCATTTTTACTGTCTCCTTGTCACATTTGACCTGTGATATCAACAAAGGCGGGGCTTTTGAGCCCCGCCCCATCAGTTGTCATGTCCCTTCAGATCCGCTTACGCGTGTCTTCTTTTCCGGTCGAAGATCGCAAGGAAGGCGGCCATCAGTCCGGATCCTGCCATGGCAGCCGCGGCTGTCGCCTGGTTGCTGGTATCCCCGGTCTGTGCTCCGTCAGCGATGGTTGTGGAAGCGCTTCCGTTCCCCTTCGCACTGCCGTCCTGCACATTGGCCTTTTTGCTTCCGACTGTCGCGTTGGTTGCCGTTCCTGCAGCATTATTCTTGACATTCTGCGGAACAACCGCCTTCTTCTCTTCCACTGTCTGGAACGTTCCGTCAGCGGTCAGCCCGTACTGGTACAGGAACCTTACGGTATGCTTTCCACTCCCCAGCGTCTTCAGGTAAGACGGGTTCAGGTAAACCTCTGTGGAACCCTTTCTTACTGTGTAATTGGACGGATCTACCAGCTGTCCGTCGATCATCAGTCCGGTGAACCATTTCATTTCCCCGTCGCTGATCAGTACGAGCGGATTGGAAGAACCCTTTGTCCAGGAGTCTCCATTTCCGGAAATAATTGTGTACTTCGGCATCAGGGAATTGAAATCGTCAATGGCAATAACCTGATCCGCAAGTGCTGTGGTATATGCATTTCCGGCCTCCTTGGCGGCTTCCGCCTTAGTTTCGGCCTCTGCCTTTGCGGCTTCTGTCTCATCCTGCGCTTTCGCAATCGCTTCCTGCGCATCTTTCACCGCCTGTACCGCGTCATTCAGGAAGGCGAAATCCGCGTCAGCTACTGTTTCCGTATCCACACCGTTGTATGCCGGAAGCTTCTTTGCCCTCTCTGCCTTGTCCTTTGCCTTTACAAGGGCATCCTGTGCATCGGAGAGCGCTTTCTTGGCATCCGCAAGTGCCTTCTTTGCTTTCTCTTCCGCCTTAACAGCCTTCTGATATGCGTCAGACGCATTCTTGTAGGCCTGCTGTTTGGCTTCCGCACCATCATACGCTTCCTGTGCGTCGCTCTCGGCTTTCTTTGCGGCATCCAGCTTCGCCATCGCCTTGTCGGTCTTCTCCGCAGCCTTCGCCAGCTTGTTCTTGGCTTCTGCTGCTGCCTTGTCCGCATCAGCCGATGCCTTTTCTGTGGCAGTTACCTTGTCGGAGGCATCTTTAACCGCGTCTGCCTTTGCACCCTGGTCAGCCTGTGCAAGCTTCAGAGCATCTGCCTTTCTGTTTGCGTCGGCCACAAGGGCTTCATATGCCTTCTGGATGTTGTCTTTGACCTTCTTGAGGGCATCCTCCGCGTTCTTTACTGCCTGATCTGCGTCTGCCTTTACGGCGTCTGCAGAAGATTTGCTGTTTGCTGCGGCATTCCGCTTCTTCTCTGCATCTGCTTTTGCTGTGTTCGCTGTTGCCAGTAATGCCTCTGCTTTGGCCAGTTTAGCCTTTTCCTCTGCAAGAGAATCTTCCGCAGGTTTTACAGCAGCAGCCTTTTCCGCTTTCTCTTTTTCTGCGGCGGTTACTTTATCGGAAGCCGCTTTTTCGTTCTTCTGTGCAGAAGCCAGATTGTCCTTTGCAGAAGCAACCGCTTTCTCTGCATTCTGTACCGCGGTCTTTGCATCCGCAACCGCCTTGTCATGATTTGTCACAGCATCACTTGCCTGCTTCTGTTCTGCAGCCTTCTGATCGTAAACAGTCTTCGCCGCATTATATTTATCCGTCTTATCCTTCAGGGTCTTCTGCGTGTCTTCCAGGGCTGTTTCCTTGGCAGGAAGGGCTGCCTTTGCGTCTTTTAATGCATCCGCCTTTGTTACGGACGCGGACTGCGCTTTGGACAGCGCATCCTTTGTGGATATCACGTTGGCGTCAGCGGTATCCTTTGCGGTTTTCGCTGCATCCAGGGCTGCGGAAGCATCTGCCTTTGTCTTATCCGCAGAATCCTTTGCATTTTTCTTTGCGGCTACAATCTGTCCGGCCTCGTGTGCCGCAACAGATGCATGATGTTCGATGTTCGTCTGATTGTCCAAAGCTTTCTGTGCAGCGGTTTCTTCTGACATGGCATTATCGTATGCTGTCTGCGCATTTGCTTTTACGTTTGTCTTGGCATCCACATCGGACTGTGCCTTTTCAGTATTTGCGGCAGCAGTATCCAGTGCGGTCTTGGCAGAAGCCATTGCCGACTTAGCTGTGTCAGCTTTTGTCTTCAGCGTATCCACCGACTCTGCCGGATCATCCAGGGCATCTTTGGCTGCCTGTTCTGCTTTCTTTGCATTCTCAAGAGCAGCATTGGCGGCTGTCAGATTCGCCTTGGCGGTCGCAAGATCCTGTTCCGTTTTGGAAAGCTCTGCCTGATGGTCCGCACTGTTCTCAAAAGTGGTGAGAAGGTCACGGTATTCGGTTGTAGTATAGCCGTTCATACCTACATCGCCCCATGTTGTTCCATCAGGAAGTTTTGTTAATTCACCAATAGAAAAAACCTGTGCGTGAACTGGAGCATACTTTGCATATGCAACGGCGAATCCTGTGTATTCCCAGTAATCAAGGGTCATGTTTGTGTAATGACCGTAATTGTGGTCAGAGGTGTCTGTTCTTTCTGGATATAGTTTATTATCTCGCTCGTCAATATACCATCCGTCAAACGGATCTTTATATCCCGCTGCAAGATTTTCCCCAAATCCCATAGGAGTATCCATATCTCCCAAATGCGTCAAGTCATTCGTTGTATTCCAGTTCGCATGGATTGCTGCTACCGCCATCAGAAGCGAGTTTACCTTGAGCTGCATCCGCTCTACGTTGTCTCCCTGCACTACATATGGCTGATTTTTGTTATAAGCCCATCCTGTATGCGAAGCATCAATCGTTCCGCCGTTTGTCTCGATGTTGCGGAGCTCATTGCACTCATCAATGAAATCCAGGCTTTTCTTAAAATTCTCCAGGTTTGTTGCGTCTTTTTCCTTCCCGAGATTTGTATAGCCGTTATAATACTGCTTGTCCGGATTGTTTTTATACCATTCGTCGGTTCCGTCTGTGATGGATGCCGCCCTTTCCGCATTCTCGTCTCCCTGTTTCATCAGGTACTGATAGAACCTCAGCGTGCTTCTTGCCGTGTCATACGCTTTCTGTGCGTCATTCTCTGCATTCTGCGCACTTATCACATTTGTTTTCGCAGTTTCGGTATTTTTCTGTGCCTGTTCATAGGCCGCCTGCTTGGCATTGCTGCCGGCCACAGCTGCCTCATATGCTGCTTCCGCCTGTGAATATGCCTGTGCCGCATTGTCGTATGCTGTCTGCGCACCTGCCTGCTTGTCCCTGCAGTCGGCAAGGGTCTTCTCCGCAGCTGTAAAATCAGCAGATGCGGTATCCAGTGTAGTCTTAGCAGTCTTAGCGGCATTCTGTTTGTCGTTAAGATTCTGGTACGCATCGTCAAGCCGTTCTGCTTCATCATGATAAGTTATGATTTTGTTATTATATTCGGCCTGTGCAGCGGTAAGCTCGGATGCCGCGGTATCTGCCGCCTTGGAGGCTGTGTCATAGGCAGCCTGTTTATTGGCAAGGTCGGATGCGGCCTGTGTCTGCGCAGCAACCGCGTTGTCATAAGCCGTCTGGGCTACCGTTACGGCTGCCGCGGCATTGTCGGCTTCTGTCTTACAGGAGGCGATTGTCGCATTCTGTGCGTCCACAGCTGCCTGCGCATTGTTTACAGCGGCCTCTGCAGCTGTCTTCGCCTCGTCTGTCGCATTGAGATCCGCCTGTGCGGATGCAAGAGCTTTATTGGCTTCATCAAGGGCGGCCTGTCTGGAAGGAAGATCTGCCTGTGCAGCGGTAAGAGCCGCGTCCGCGTTTGCCTTCTGGCTCTGTGCATTTGTCAGCGTCTGCTGTGCGGATGTTACTGCCGCGTCCGCGTCTGTCTTGTTCTGTACTGCGGTGTCATACGCTGTTTTTGCGTCAGAGGCAGCCTGATTCGCACTATTCAGTGCGCTTTGCTTTTCCGCTACCGTGGCGTTCTGGCTGTCATAAGCCTGCTGTGCCGCTTCTGCGGCTGCCTTTGCGTTATCGTAAGCGGCCTGTGCCTCTTCCAGTGTCTTTGCCGCCGCGTCCGCTTTTCCGGCTGCGTCTGCCTGCTCCGCCTGGGCATCTGTCAGGTCCTTGTATTCCGGGGTGTCCTTCTCATTTCCGGACTCTATGGCAGTCTTCTCCTGGTCTGCCTTTGCCTTTGCCGCGTCATAGGCAGCCTGTGCGTCCGAAACGGCCTTGTCTGCAGCTGTCTTGTCCGCCTCTGCCTGTGTCAGGGCCGCTTTCGCGTCCTCCGCCTTCTGCTTTGCGTCTGCCGATGCCTGGTTTGCCGCATCCAGCGCGTCCTTTGCATCGTTCTCCTGCTTCTGTGCGTCCGCCTTCTCGGACTCCGCCTGCTTCGCGGCCTCGGATGCCGCGTCAAGGGCTTCCTTCTTTCCGGATACGTCCGCAGCATCTGCTGCCTGCTTTGCCGTATCCATCAGGTCCTGCTTTGCGGCGGTATCGTCAACAGCCGCTGTTACTCCGCTTTCTGCGTCGGCCACGGCCGTTGTGTCTGTATCGACGGTCTGCTGTGCTTCCTTTGCTTCCTGCTCTGCATTTGGCACAGCATTCTGGAAGGTGTCAGCCGCATCCTCGTCTGCTTTCTTCGCATTTTCTTCTGCCTCTTTTACCTTTGCTTTCGCGTCAGCGACAGCCTGCTCGGCTGCCTTCCTCTCCGCTTCCGCCTTTTCGCTTGCCGCTTTCGCCGCCTGTGCGGTCTTGTCGGCCGTCTCCTTCTTCTCGATGGCTTCCTCGAAGGTCTTCGCGTGAGACACCGGTGCTTCTGCGGTGGAAGCTTCCTCCGTTGTGTTCTTGTCGGAGGTGTCTGGGCTTCCCGTTGTGTCCGCGAACGCGGTGACGTTCACAGAACTCATGGTTGTCGCGATTGCTGCGGCGGCGATGACCGCCTGGACTGATTTCTTCTTCATAGATATTCTCCTTTTTCCTTCCTGAGAAGGTAATGATCCGGGATCTTGTGGAGATCCCCTGATAACCGATTTCTTTGTTCTATCCCCTATATGGACGAAATTAAAATTTTTCTTCGTTTTTTGCGCGAAAAAAATGGTGTGTTATTTTTCTTTCTTATGAGCATTATCGTGGCTTGATTTTTTCTGTAACCCGGCTATCCTTCCTTTTTCTTTTTTTGAAATCGGATGCACGTTATGCGTAGCGAATTGCCGCATCCCTTTTTTCTGAACATAAGGCAATAACCTGGTCTTTTTTATCTTCATCGGCATATATGGCAAAGGAACATTTTTCCTTTGATTCAGGACTTGCCTGTTTGTACTGTGCCTTATTCACATAGTCACCATATACATCAAGGCCGTTCGTAAAACGTTTTAATATCGCTTTTAGACTTTCTTCGCTATTGTCAACACCGATCCATGCTCTATTAGCTTCAAAGGCAGCAGCCAGAGTTGTACCACTGCCGGCAAAACAATCTAGCACAAGATCGCCGGGATTTGAAGAAGCAGCGACAATCATTTTCAGCATAGACAGGTTTTTCTCTGTTGGGTAACCTGTTGTTTTGTCCGCTTGATTGATGGAATCCCGATAGTTCAGCCAAATATCCTGAATGGGAATCCCTTTGTCAGGATCACAAAACACCTTACGACGTGGATTCCCGGTAGGGCTCCAATATATTTCTCCTGCCTTGTCCATAGCATCTAATTTTTCCGGTGTGTATTGCCAATGTTTGCCGGCAGGCGGCTTCATGCCATGCCATTCTTTACCCGTTTCGCCGTATCGAACACCGGGAGCGTGAACAGGAACTTTTTTATAGCGTTTTCCCGTTTTTTCATCTACGCATGGATACTGTTCAACCATACGATCATAATCCCATGGGTCATACGGCCGATTCCATGTATAGTCCGATGTCTTCGAATAAAACATGATATAGTCAGAAATATTTCCATACGTGTTTTTTGTATAGTTTTTTGTACTGCATTTCTTTCGTGTGATAAAGGCACGACAATTTTCTTCCCCGAATATTTCATCCATGATGATCTTCATATTGAAGGCCATTTTGTGATCCAGATGAAGGTATATCGATCCCGTATCCGATAACAGTTCGCGCATAACCAGTAAACGCTCTCGGAGAAATTCAACATATTCGCCGCCAATAAGCGAATCCTGATAGGCTTGTTTTTGCTTTCGGTTTACAAAAGAGGAATCTGTTGCAAACGGTGGGTCTATATATATCAGATTAATTTTCTCTTTATAGCCGGAATGCAGTAAAAAAAGAAGAACATCAAGATTGTCGCCGTAATAAAAGACATTTCCCTGGGCAGAACCGTTAATATCGGCCGCAAAGGTAAATGATGAATATTTCCTGTTTAATACTTTGGATGTTTCTATTTTACCATCGTATTCAAGGCGAACAGGTATTTTCTTTCTTTTTGGCTTATTCTTTGTTGTGATTCCCGTTGACACTATTCAGCACCTACCAACCAACTTCGGGTTAATCGTTCATCGATCATTCGTAAGGTTAGAACTTTTACTTCGCCGGGATATCTGTCTTCAATGGCTGAATAATCACGCCACATTGTTCCCAAAAGAAGTCCCGGGCCATCATTTATGAAGATGACTTTTGTTTTCAAATTGTGATCATGTACATACGACAGCACCTCATCGGCACAATTTTTGTATCCGCCAGGTCTATCGTCTTCTTGTGATCCGCCTCGATCACTGTCGTATCTCGCCAGACCGACAGCATATATTGTTTTCTTGTCGTTTGACGAGATGACAAAATCAAGAGGTCTTTCTGGGTTTGGATAATCCTGCCATATTTCCGTTGCTTTCACGTCAGATCCAGCACGTTTCGGTCCCCAGATATAAAGATCCGGAAATTTTCCTTGAAGCATATCGAATAATTTTTCCGTGAGATCATATCCTTTTTTCCACGGTCTTTGTATTCCCACAATACAGCACAAATTGCTTCATCCGGTAGCGGACGCGAATCAAATTTTTCTTGAACCTTCTGAATAGGTCTGAACTCTCTGCCGAATTCTTTGCATATTTTTTCTGCCTGTCTTTTTTTCTTTAACATTTCGACGGGCGTTTCAGGAGAAACATATTTTCTGAAAACGCGACAAAGCTGTGTTCTCATCCACGAATTTGGAGTGTCACAAATATTGTAAAATAGAGCAGTGGAACTTTCCGACCGCTTTAATATTTGCGAAAATGTTTCAAGAACCGGCGTATATAATCGGCACGCATCTTGCAAGATATCAGGGTAATATTCTCCAGTGGAAAGCGTGATATAGTTTTGACGTTCTTCCGGTGTATAATCTTTAAATTGTCGCATGAATTACCCCTCTCATTGACCGGAGGCTCAATGGAAGGGATTTCAAACCCTTGATTCAGCATTCGGTTAATTGAAAAATGTTTCCTGACACCTTCGTTGTTCATCGGCAAATGAAACCTCAGCGATTCCAGCACCAGAAGCCCATCCATAAGGCATCTATCCCTCGGCGAATGGAACCTCGGGAATCCTTGGGTCTGACTCTTTTCCATACACAGGCATTGGGTCAGCCGTGGTAACATCTGCTTTAGAAGTATAACTTTTCACAAAAAATACACACTTATTATGCCACAAATATCGGAGATGGGCAATTAGCGGATGCGGATTTTTGTGACCTTTTACAGTGATTTTACAAGGGGTTGCGGTTTCGGAAAGTCGGAATATCTGCCGTTAGATGGGCAAAAGGTGAGGCGCTACAAAAAACACGGCGAGAAAACCCACGGCTTTAACCGTGGGAGGAGGTCAATTGCCCATGCTCGATATCAGTTTCCGAAGCGCCTGTTTTGTCAGATGCGGGTTTTGAAGAGAGATCGAGAGTATTTCTTTATCCTCATCGGTTAACTCATAATCATCAATACCGGAGGCTACAAGATAGGCATCAAGCTCTGCGATGTGCTCCCGCTCAAGCTCAGCGATGCGCTCCCGCTCAAGTGCAGTGATGTGCTCCTGCATGTATTCGAAGTCGATGTCCTCAACCGTGTACTCATGGTCAGGGTCCGGCGATTCGATAACAGGCAGCTCAATTGCAATGTCTTTTAATTTGTTCCACGTCGCCATGTTGTTGTACGAAAATATGGTTGGTAACTTAGACAACGCGCCTTCAAGATACAGCCCGACAAGCTTATTCTTGATGACCGGCCCTGAAAACGAGAAGACATGGTTATGCGTCGCCAGCTTGTACTCAAAATCTCGATAATAAGCATTTCCCCAAAAATCTATCGTGATGGTATTTGGCGGGAACACCCTCGCAGGCCTGTCTGTCTTTCCTTTGATGCCGCGATGATCGATACCGCTGTTGATGAAATAGCATCCCTTGCCATTAATATCCTTTTGCTGCAAATCCACATCACCCTTGGCGCACTTAAACAGCGCTCCGATTGCGAACTTTTTAAACATCAGCACTCACCTCGCCTTTCAGAATCGCATCAACCCTCCATACAAGATAATCGGCAACCGTTTTCTTGAAATCTGCCTCCGTGGGAGTAGTGTCAATCCTCTTATGCTGTCCGAACGTCCAGTCGTTCCCATTCAAGGAAATCGTATCGCGGATAACACGACCGTTTGCCTCAGTGTAATAGCTCGTCTTCGGTTTTTTGCCGAGGCAGATCGCTGCTACCTCGTCATAGCGCTCCAGTGCATGGTCGGTGTTTCGCAGATTGACCTTCTGCGTGGACTTCTTGCGGTTCTGGCGTGTGTAGCCGTCCTCCGAAAAATCGATGAACGTCACGACATCATCCGCTTCGTGCGGACGGTTAACCTGAAACAGATAAATTGCCGTCTGTACGGATGACTTACCATTGAAAAGGTCGCCGGGCATGTGAATGCTCGCAATCAGCGTGTTCTTCTCCAGAATCCGCTTTGCGTACACGTCGCCCTGCCCGCTTCCGGCGTTTTCTTGAATCAAAACGGCTCCGTATCCTGTCTGCATGCGCGACAAAGCCTCATCGACGAAAATCAGCCCCTTGCCCGGAGCCGAAAAGGAAGGATTTAGCAGGAAGACATTCGCCGGGAACGTGTCTTTGTGGCTCTTGATAAACTTCGGTCCTTCTATGTGCGAATCACCGCAGATAATCTGCGAGGAACCGTCTCCCATAAGAATCATATTCAAAACCGCAAGTATGTATATATTACCCAATATCTCACAACCCAGCAGCTGGTTGTGCTTGATGTTTTCAATTTTGCTGTTCAGCGCCTGTGTGTCCTTGATGCGCTTCTTTGCATCTTCAATCATGATTTCCATGGCGGATACGAGAAAACCGGACGAGCCCATACAGGTGTCCCACACGAACGAGTTCATGTCTGTTCGCGTGATTCGAGCCATCAGCGTGGTCACGAAACGAGGCGTCAGTACCACATCGTTAAGCTTGTCGTTCTCGATAGCCACCCAGTCGTTCAGGCTGTTCAGGATCTTTCCCGTGAAATCCAGGTGGATGTTGCTTTCGAGAAGCGGCAGGATATCTTCCTTGACCTGTCTGTAAATGGATTTGATGACGCTTTCGCCGTTCACTGGCTTCCAGAGGTCACGCTTCTCGAACACGGGCTTCAGATAATTCAGTACCATGTCAACCTTGTCGGCTGAACAGTTCTTCTTATGCAGAAACGCCCTCGTCCTGCGCAGAACGGTGTTCCCGTCGTTGTCGTCATGGTCGTCGTTGCTATAAAAATCATCAACTCCCAGCGGTTTCACACCTTCCGTCGTAAGTCCCGCCATGATGAGACCGCAGAACAGATACAGCTTCTCGTTCGTGCCAAGCAGGGTCTTGATGCTTACATCGTCGTAAATCCTCTGATGGATTTTCTTGATGCTCTGCTCCAGCAGCTCCTCCTTGTCACGCTTGAGCTTTTCCTTTTCCGCCTCTGTCAGCGAGAGCTTGTCAAGCTCGGCAAAAAACGTATCAATGTTCGACTGTTTCATCTGCACAAAATCGAAGCCGGCCAGCTCCTTCGGAACCCTGTCATTCTTTTGGGATACATAATAAGCCTTGACTTCCGGATCTTTCACGCAGCCTTCTTCAAGCGTCGTTCCGTTGATGCCGACAATGATGACCTCGCTGTATGTACCTTCATCCAAAATTGCCAGACCGTAATGCAAAGCACCGTTTACAGCGAACTGCTGCACAGCACGGTTTGGGTTCTTGCCGCCGCTTACCAGCTCAATGTCGCCACTGGGCGTCAGCTTTTCCAGCTTTCCCTTCGTTCCTTTTGCCTCAATCATCACAGGAATGTCCCGACGAGTCTTGTTTTGCAAAAGAAGCTGAATATCCGGGTAGTTCACGCCTGAGCCGCCAGATTTGGAATCCGCTTCCCTGAGTGCCTTGGTGATCGAGCTGTTAATCTCCTCAGTTTTGCCGAAATGCCTTATTTCATAGTCATCCAGAAGCGCCTTGAAGTGCTCTTCGACTTTTTCCTCAATACTTTTCGCCATTTATTTCTCCCCTTCTCCAAGATGCTCCTGTACCCACTCGTGGATGATCGCGGCAATCGTTGTCTCGCGCTCCAACGCCATCATCTCGATCTTCTTCTGCCCGGCCTCACAGTCGGCGGTGTATTTTCCGGACATGTTCGCCACGGCTCGGCATCCTTTAATCACTTACACATTTAAATAATTATACATCATCGAGGTGTATTCGTACAGATAGACAAGGCTCTGTCCGATACGGATTACAATGGATGTAGACGCGAAAACAAACAGAAAATCGTGCCGGATGGCGCAGGCTGATACGGGTCGTGGTATCATGGTATGTTTTTCGCAGCTATGAACCCGCGGACAGAGGAAGACCTGCCGGGGCGTGACCGTTAATCATTTTAAATTTTGAAGACAGGAATTCCGGAAAGGTTTTTTCTTGAATGGAAATTGCGGGAAGCAATATTTAATGCTAAAATAACTAGATAAGGAGGGGTTCAATGGAAAAAACAGCAAATCAGCTTGGAAGGGTTTTATACGATACAAGCCGGAATCCGGCACTGGATATGGCGGTTAAGAAAATCCTCTCCCAACGGCCAATCCTGGCATTTATCCTGAAAAACGCGGTATCCGACTTTGAAAAGTTTTCCATGGATGAAATCCAGAAAATGATCGACACGCCGCACATCTCATCCATTGCGGTAGATCCCGGAAGCACCAACGACATGATCACCGGGGAACCAAAGGATTACGGGGAGACCGGGGAAGGTCTTACCATATACGATATCCGGTTCGATGCCGCCATACCAGGAACAGAGGAAGGCGTGACATACGACGTCATGATCGATGTCGAAGCGCAGGCGAACCAGTACAAGCCTTACGACATGGAGACACGTGGTATCGCCTACTGCTGTCGGATGATTTCGGAACAGATGGGCAGGGAGGCCAGGAACAGCCATTACGAAAAGCTGCGGAAGGTATATTCCATCTGGATCTGTATGAACTGTTCGCAGAAAGACGCAAACACGATTTCGGAATACCAGATACAGAAGGTACGGCAGGTCGGAAACTATCCAAAGAATCCGAGAACTGACCTGCTCCGCGTGGTAATGATCCGTCTTCCGAAAGATGAGGAACAGGAGAAAGTACAGAACCAGGCAACCAGAATTACAGAAATGCTGTCCACGCTTTTATCGAAGACAATCAGCCCGGAAGACAAAATACAGGATCTGGAAGAAAACTATGACATACCAGCCACAGAGGCAATCCGTAAGGAGGTGAGCAGTATGTGTAACTACAGCAGCTATATTTTTTCAGAGGGATTAGACAAAGGAATGATTCTTGGCGCAATTGACGCGATGAGAGATGATGGTATTTCTGAAGAAAAGATCCTGCAGCGAATCATGAAGAAATATCAGATCTCAGAAGATGAAGCAAAACGTCTGATGGATAAGAAAAAAGAGCTTGTCTGATTTGCAAAAGCATCTAAAGAATCCACGAACTGATCTCCTCCGTGTGGTAATGATTCGTCTTCCATTATAGAAATGCTGTCCACGCTTTTATCGAAGAAAATCAGTCCGCAAGACAAAATACAGGACCTGGAAGAAAACTATGACATACCAGCCACAGAGGCAATCCGTAAGGAGGTGAGCAGTATGTGTAACTACAGCAGCTATATTTTTTCAGAAGGGGAAAAGAAAGGTCTGGAAGAAGGAATTATTCTTGGCGCAGTTGGCACGATGAGAGACTTCGGTGCTTCTGAAGAAGAGATCTTGCAGCGGATCATGAAGAAACATCAGATCTCGGAAGATGACGCAAAACGTCTGATGGACGAAGCAAAAGAGCTTGCCTGATTCGCAAAAGCATCCAAATAGGCTGCCGCACTGTTTTTTCGTGTGGCAGCCTTTTGGGGTGTGATGCCTTATTTCGTCACTCGACGGTATTCGTCAAAATCGATATCTACCAGAGTCACAATACTTTTTCCATCCGAAGCAAAGGTTCCTTTTGACGGATCTATCTTTTCAACCGGCGAAGCGCTCGGAATTTCTTCTCCGGCATCCTGCATCGATATTCCTGTTACACCGATGGCATCTCTTGCCATGGATATTGCATCGTTGTAATCTTTACCCTCTGTTAAAATATCCAAATCCGGAACCTCAACAAGCATGCCGCCGTTGTTGGTTTGCGTGATGATTGTTGGATAAGCATCTTTCATAATCAATCCCTCTTCATGCGTTCCACTTTGTAAGCATAGCCTGAGCAAGTTTTTCGTTAATCTCTTTGTGCCGCGGAATTTTGCGGACAGACTGATCGTCGGTTTGGGCACGATATTGCAAGGTGTCAATCTGTATAAGCGATTTGATCGTTCCATCAGGCACATCAAGCATATCCTGTGGTGATGGCGGATTAATTGTATCTCCATGATCCTCCGCAACCACAAGCCAGCCGCTGGCAGCGTCTGTAATCTGATCAATGGCATCGCTGAGGCTGTTTCCGGTTGTTATACATCCCGGAAGATCAGGGACACGGGCAAAAAACCTTTTACCGTCATCAGAGGGGGTAAAGGTTGCAGTGTAAATATATTTCATCGATAGCCCTTCTTTCAAAGTAGAATGCCTTATTTTTCTTGATTGTGTTTAACGGAGCATTATCGCTCTTCTTCGCGTTGCCTTACTCTTTCCCCAATGAGAACTTTCGCCCTCTGCTGTACGCCCATCCACTGCTCTTCTGTTATTTCTTCCGGATGTTGCATCGTGCGGATCGCGTTCAGGTTGAGCCGCCCAGCATACGGAAGCGACTGAATGGCAGCTTGTTTTAAGGACATGTTGTGTTCGGTGGTTTGTGCTACGATCCTTGCGTCTTCGGAAAAGGCGTGGTCGTGATCGAACAGCGGGTGCAAATCTCCCAGTTTTCCTGTGTCTGCATCGATGTAAAAGCCCCAGTTTTCTCCGTGCCGGTCTGCATTGCCCAGCAGATAATCGCAAACCTGCATTTCGTGGTATTTGGGGTTTCGTTTGATCTGTGTATATGGATTTACGTGTTCGTCATCACAATGCTCTTCGTAATCATACCAGGTGACAATGGATCTTTGTTCGCTTGTGATTATAGGGCATTTCACCAATTTTTCGTTCCTTTCGTATATTTTTCGAATTTGTTCTTCCTCTGCCTTTTGACGGAGCTCGTTTGAAGCATCCAGGTAAGGCACATGGTCTGCTCCGATTGCATCCAGAATTTTCGATGCTGCCACTTCTTTTTTTCCAATCTTGTACAGCCATAATTTTTGATCCGCATTGCGATACCATGCTTTTGCAGAAAGCCCGGCTGTTGATGGCTCCGGTGTGTGAATATGTCCGTGGAACATCTGCTTCTTGCCAAACAAGCTTGTTTCCGCTACCTCCTCGGATATATCTGCCCGATACAAGCTTACATATTCCCAACTGATATTTTCTGCTTCCTGCCGGATCCAGTAGCAATCCGACAATGACGCGAAATGCATGGATGCTGCGGCGGCATATGTGTTGGACCGCGGTAATCGAAACCCGTCCATGATTCTTGCTGCATTTGAACGGCCCATACTCATAATGCGTGTCTCAATCCATCCATGATAGATGCGGTCAAAATCCACCTCCGGGGTACGAATAGCAAGAGGAAGCAAATCCGGACGCAATACTTCCACATAAAATCCTGTGATTTTTGCAACAGGAATATCTTTACTCATGAGATATTGTGCCTTCGTGTAATTTGTCATGGAAATTCCCCCTGATCATGACAATATTATCGCATATTTTGTTACACGCGTGCAATTATTTGTCCTCGCTTGTTGTGACGAACCGCTTAATTGTGACACCTTTATATGCACATAACTGATGAAGTATCTCTGCAAGGTCTTGCTTGTATTGATTGTAAATGATTTTTCGCCTATACTTTGATGTGAACACGATATGGTGCTTGCACAGCCATTTGGTATGCGCAGGGCTATTCGCCTGATTCGATATGAGATCACCTCTTTCTTTTAAATAGTGGCTTGGACACCTCTATTATAGAAAGAGTTGATCTCAATTGTATAAATATTTGACTCTTACCCACATTGATATATTTTGAGGAGGTGCATAAAATGTGTGACGTTGCTGAACGCCTCGAAAACAGAGGTAAAGAAATTGGAATGGCTAAGGGCAGGGAAATTGGAATAAAGATGGGGCAATCCAAAGGAACATTGCTGGCCATCTACCGTTATACCGCCGCTGGCTATCTGCCGCTTGATGTGGCTGTGAAAGAAGCTTCTGAGTACGGTATTAAGGACGAGGATGACTTTTTGACAAAAGCCATGCAAGCTGGTTATAAAATCAAAAAGAAATAACGCTTTAAATAGAAACCGTCCCTTCGGGGAAACTTCAGACTAAGGAGAGCAAATGCATGAATACAACAGTCGGTAAAATCCCACGAAAGAAAACAGCAAAAGACATTATTGCCGAATTCTATCATAGGCCGTATACAGAAGTACTGGCTATGGCGAATTCTGGTCAAATCGAGCAGGATGCCGAATTAGACTGGGGGGAAGATGTTGGAAACGAGGTGCTGGAATGATTTCATGATATCTTCGACGCGCTCAGGTCGCCACCAGCCTCGGCGATGACGTCCTTCCGGATATAACATTTTGCTTCGAGTTCATCGACGGAATGAGCGTCAAGCCCGTGGATTATCTGTATGTTTTCTTCTACAAGATTCCAGAATTCCGGCCAATAATGTCTTTTCTTGCGTTTGGACTCCTCGTTCTGTTCCAGTGGAATGCCATAAGCTTGTGCGGTATTTATGATTTCAAGGGCAGTTGTTTCCATTTCTGATGTCCATTGCTTGCACCGGCGGAAAATCCGGTCAGGATGAGCCACGAAGTCAAAGTATCCTGCCGTCATGCCCTGAACCATGGCGTCTCCGAGGGCTTTGTATTCGTTTTCTGTCAGCCATGTTTTGTCCATGGAAAAAGAGTATTGAGATGGCTTCAATTCTGCCATGTGCTGTCCCAGGAGCAGAAATTCAATCCCGGAATTTGCCTTCAATTCCCTGTAATATCCGCTACAGTTGAATGATGGAAAGTATTCGGCTTCCAGCCCGACATGTATGTTTATTTTTCCTTCGTACCGCTTTTTCAGGGATTGCAGAGTATCGATATATTCCGGAAGCTGGAAATACCGCATGCGGTTTCCAAATGGGTCTCCCGGGAACGGAGCGTGGTCAGAAAACCATATGTCGGAAGCACCAAGCTGTAGTGCGCGGGTTACATATACCTCGTCAGGCACGTTTTCAGCATGGCCGCATCGGTAAGTATGGACGTGGAACAGATGTTTACCGCTCATCATAATCCTCCCTGCCCATGTCTTTTATCCTGTCGGAGAGGATTTCTATTTTCCTTTGCATGAAATCACGCTCATATTCCTTGAGCCGGCTATCCCATCCCGGAAGGTCAAGCTCTTTCCGAAGGGCCGCAGAAGCATGGTCGTCGCTTTCCCGGTCTGAAGAGAATAAGATTGCCAAGTCTCTCGTCTGCACCGTGATATGGTCGAAGCAGCCAGTTTTCTCAATAGTATCGAGACTGTCCGGGATTTGGTGCACGGTATTGTTGTAAATATCTATCGGTACGAGGCGGGGAATCTGCCCGTGTTCTTTCTGCATTTCAGCCCGCGCAAGGGTAGACTTCCAGGCGAGTTCAGCGTTGCAGGCAACGACAACAAGTTCGGCAGAATACCCTTTCACCTTCAGCTCCTGACAGGTCCTGATTGGCACCTGTGGGTTGCGGAGCGTGCCTTCGATAATAAGGTTATACCCATCATTGCTCAGGTCGGAGATAAGCGTCTCAACCATCTGGTTCGAAAATTTCTGGGTGCGTTCCGCATAATGTTCCGGGTCAGACTTCAGAATCCCCTGAATCATAGGATGGAATCGCCTGTATTCATCCCCGTTGATTGCGGCGTAACTAACAAGATCGTCCCTACTCTGATAGAAAGAAGATTTTCCGGCACCAGGCTGTCCGCCGAGGATGATCGTACATTTGCGGCTTTCCGGCACAATGCCCGCGGTAACTGTTTCTTTAACCTCCGAATAAGCCTCCCTAAATTGCTGTTGAGTATAATCGTTTTCTTCGAAATTGAACATTAAGCGAACACCTCCGCCCGTATTTTCGCCGCGTGGGCTTTTCGCAGGTAATTGTCTACTTCTGTCTGTGTGTAGCTAACCGTGCCAAACCGGATATTCTTTATTAGCAAGCTGAGATTGGCATAATAGCCAGACAACTCTTTGTCATGCCGTGTAAGTGGATGTTGACGGAAAAGAGTGGTGTATTCGGCAAGGACGTCGTCAATTTTCTCAATGTAAATTTCGTTCAAAAGCTCTCTCCGTATCTCGGGAGAAACATACGTTTTATTATTTGCTGACATTTTGATATCCTCCATGGCAATTATTTGCCGACTGTCGTGTTCGTCAACTGTCGCTCGTCCTCTTCCCTTGCATATTTGTTATCTCTTTCATCCTGCAAAAGTCTACCCAATGGGTCATCTGCGCAGATCTTAAGAAGATCCTTGTCAAAACCGACCGCGTGCAGGACTTTGAGGTAAATCCCTATGGAAACCGAGGGATTCCCTCTTTCGACCGCCCATACAGATCGTCGGCTGATTCCGGCGCGTTCCGCGACAAGGTTGACCGATATCTTCCTTCTCTGTCGTACCATACGGATTTGATATCCTACCTGTTCTAGTATCTTTTTCTGCTGCGGCAGCAGAACTGCTCCCCTATGTCCTTCCAATGCCATGATGCCATCCTCCGTGTTCAACATCGATTGTATTTTATAAATCACATTATAACATTTATGTGATTTATAAGCAACGCTACATGACAAAAGTAAGAGAAGGAAATGTATTGTCCCGAACAGGCCGTCTGTCCCCGTCCCGGACGCGAGCTATTGCTTTTCCAGCTTTTCGTACCGGATGATCTTTTCGATCATTTCCGGTACGTATACCGGAGGTTTTCTCCTCCCTTGCTCCCAATCGTGGACTGTCCGGAGCGGGATGTCGAAGTACTCCGAGAACATGCGCTGAGACATCCCTGTTTTTTCTCGCAGCTCCCGTATTCTGGCGCTCACCGTTCATCCTCCGAAAGGTTACGGTCATCCCCCTTGCTCGGAACCGTGTGTCTTTCTTTTGCAGTATCCCCGATTACCGGGTCCGTTCCTACTGTCCGGATGTCGTTCCAGCCTTCCCGCCTTGACGGGGGATGGTTGTGCAGCCTGGCTGCCATGTTCTGCAACTGTCCCGGAGGGAGGTCCGAATTTGCTTTTTCCGGGTTTTGGTACAATACGACAAGTTCTTTTTGTACTTTTCTTCCTTCCGGTATACAGGACAGGACGGCGTTTCTTGTCTCCTCGTCCAGGTTTGTCGCAACATATACCACGCTTTTTCCGGCTGACAGAGCGTTCCTGATTTTTTCGTACGCGATGTCGAAAATGATCTGCTGGTCCATTTCCGGATAATTTTTTCTGATATCATTCGTTCGAACGAATTCGCAGAGGGGAATTTTTTTCGCAATCTCCCGTCCCTTTTCTTCCTTCCCCGAACCCGGTATTCCTGCCAGGACAACCAGCCGTTGTCTGTTTTTCAGATATTTCTCCGCGGCTTCGATGTATGGTCGGTATTCCTCCGGGAGCCTGTCAACAGGTATTTGCCTTGCATCAACTTCCGCCTCAATTTTGTCCGTCAAGAAGTCAATGTACAAGGATGGATGGTCCGGATTTTCCGGTTCGATACAAATAAACTGTGTTTCCTCATCTTCGGATACACTGATCAGGAAACCATCCCTGTCTGCCAGGCCTTCCAGCTCCGGATAGGCTTCCTCCAGCCTTTTGTGTGCTTCTTCTGCTCTTTCCTGTTTTTCCAGATGCAGCTCCGGCACGAAAACGTCTTTTGTATACAGTACTTCCTTTGACAGCACGGCATCAATCTGACGATTGATCATGGATTTCATCTGGCCGATTCGCTCTTTTGTGAACCTGTCGTCGCCTTCAAAGCAGAATGAAAAGTCTTTCAAGTCTTTCAACTTGTCCGCAATCCTGTCGGTTAACATCTTCTGCCCGATACGCGTGAAATCCTCCCCGATTTTCGGACCGTATTCGAGAAGTTTGTCGCCAATATGCTCAAATTCCGAATCAACAACATAGGGGAGAAATGCCAGGTTGAAGTCGAAGACTGGGGCCATCCGGAGCGGTGTTACGGTGTCATTATCAATCAGAAGCCCGAAATTTCCGAAATGTCTGTCCTGGTTGAACGTAATGGCATCGCAGACGACCATTTCACGGAAGCGTTCTTCTGAATCGTCCGGAAACTGTGACATGTAGTCCAGGATGTCCGCGACTGATTTTTTATCCGGGGCGGCGGCAGACATGGGCACGTAGCCATATTTTTCATTCGTGAACAGACGGCACCGACTTGTCGGGATCCTGTGCAGCCTCACCAGATCATAATGAACAGCATTTTTGCATATCCTGGAGGCGATTTCGCTCGTCATAACTTCTCCATAAGGTTCCAGGCCCCCATTCCCCGCATGGCTGTGACCCCGCTTATACAGATAAATCCCGTCTTTTTCTTTTTTCACGCATTTCGGGAAGGATCCGTCCATCACAAGTTCCGGGGATGTAGACGAAAGGTCGATGTCCGCGATGCCGAGACCGTAAAAAGCCAGTCTCGAAATGGTTTCGTTAAACTCGTTCCTGTACAACGAAACGTCATCCCAACTTACGTCGTCACCAGCCCTCTTTACCCAAAAGGTATCATTCACCGATGCCGCATGCGTAACATCAATGAATCCGGACAGCGTATCACATCCGCACTGCTTCATCAGGTCCTGCAGGTGCTGGTTATGCTTCGAAGCCTTTCGATTTTCAATCCATGAGGTGGGCGACTGCAATCCCAAGGGCAGTTTTCCGCTGATTTTGGTGAACTGGACCGCCTCTGTTTCGGGGTCCAGCAGTCCGGTCGCGACAAGGGAGTCTTTGTTCAGGAAAAGGATTTCTTCCGGTTCTTTTTTTCCTTTGTTTGTATTATACATTTCTTTTTTCCTCCTCCCGTTCTTTTGTTTTTTAGTATACGGCATTGCCGTATTTACGTCAAGCGCCCGTTGCCGCTTGTATGCTTCTCCACTTTTAACATATTTTCGGGATCCTGCACTTCTGGAATCGGCCGCTACGTTTTCCTGGTAGCCCTGTTTTTCCCGAAAGGCGAAAAGTACCGCCACGACATTTCTATCATGGCGGTATCTTGGAATTCCGGTGTTGTTTTTACCTTTCCAGTTCCCCTTCACCACAGGAGAGAGGTCTACTGGCTCCTTCTGAAGCAGTTATTCTTCGGCTCCTTCTGGATTGTGGCAGTTCAGCAAATATTCCGAGAAAGTCGCTGTCGGAAGCAATCGGCGTTTTCGAATCATATCCGACCAGATAGTGTTGCCCTCCGCTTCTGAAATAATTTCTGCTTCCATAGCTTCAATCAGGATATCACCGGTCGTGATATGTGAGATATCATATTTCTCCACATAGGGGAGGATATCACGCAGATTATTACTGGCCAGCGTTCCATTCCTCTGTTTCGCCATAGCAATTCCAGCGGCCTCACCCCTGCCGATAATTCTCATTCCTGATTCAGGCGTCGTTGTCATCTGCAGGTAATCTTTGTATTCCACAGAACCTACCTCCATACTCTCAACGGAAAGATCCCCATTATTCTTCAATATATCGACTCGCGCCAGAAGATGAGGAACTCTCTGAAGCTCATTATAGACTTGTGTAGGCAAAACAATTCTTCCTGCATATAGCCGTGCCAAAATGCTCTCCTCTCGAACCCAAAGAAAGGCGGAGAGGCAATCGGTATCAAAGAAATACTTCTCAGTCAATTGCTTCTCCTTCCTGATCTTCTTCATTCAATCCGAATGCGATATCATCGCGGAAGGCATCAAGTAACAGTTCATCGATCTTCCCAAAAGATACCAGGTCTTTTTGCCGCAGCTCTTCTACCTGCTTCAGATAATACCCATACGTTCTTTTCTGCATTTCAACAGGTGTCGGTTTATATAGCTTATCATCATATCCGAGAAGTCTTGCTGCAGACATAACTCCGGAGCTGTAATCTTCAAGCTTATCACGGGAAAGATAGCCTTCTGAGACTAGCCGCCAAAACATTGCCAGATGACTCATCCCAAAATATTGCTCAAGTGCAATAACATTCCGCATGGATACTTGGTTTTCACCAGCCACTTTTTTTATTGCTGCTCTCAAAGACTTGTATGGTGCGAGAAAGTAGGAGGCAAACTGATCCGCACACTTCTCATTCTCACTTTTGGGGTCAAGCTTTTTTGAGCAGACATTAAAGCCAGATTCGTCATCGTAATACAGATGGTACAACTCATGAGCAAGCGAAAACCGCTGACGACCATATGACATAGTCGAATTAATTGCTATCAATTTTATCTCATTATCTCGGACACACATTCCACTGATGTTTGCTCCGAGAGGATAAAATACGAGTGTAAGTCCATCAATCTGATTTGCAAGAGAAAAAATATCAACCGGTGAATTGGCATCTTCTCCAAGCAATTCTCTCAGTTCCTGTGCTTTTGTGTTAAGATCCAGTTTATCCAACGTGCTTCTCCTCCAGTGCTTTCGCCATGAATCTGCTATTAATTACAATCTTTCCTATATCAGCAATGATGCGCAAATCTTCCTGGCTAACATCCTGTGCTCTAAAAGCAAATTGGATTGGATGGGGCTCCTCTACCATATCCGCAAATTCAGCGAGACTATATCCGTAGAGATTCACAACACTTTCCAACTGATCAACAGTGAGGTTTCTCTCTCCGGTCTCAACTTTTGATATGAAAGTTTGAGTCACTCCCAGATAGTCCGCAATCTGTCCCTGCCGCAGACCTGCTTTCTCTCTCATCATTTTAAGTTTTTTATAAATTGTAGCCATGGCAAATCCTCCTCTCTCCTCCTGTGAGTATTATACACTCCCTGTGTCATATTTTCAATCTATTTCTCGTCATAATTATGACTCGATACTTAATTCTCGTCCTTTTACAAATAGAACGGCGAGAAAGCCCACGGTTTTAACCGTGGGAGGAATCGCCATACTTTTTGTAAAATCAATCATATCGTGTTCTCCATTCGCAAATATTCACGTCTCAAATAATCCGCCTGTTGTCTCGATATGCAGCAATCGTTTTCAGCGGCATTGATGTCCGCGTTTAATTCGCACCATTTGGCATCCCACAACATATCTTTTCCGCCATTGTCGATGATCTGCCAGCTGTGTTTCATGGCACACAAGGACTTTTCAAGATAAGGTGGAAGCCCCTTCTCAAGATATGATTGGTCTTTCGGTAATCCTGTTTGTTCGTCATACCTGCATGCGTCCATTAAATCCTCCATCCTGCATCCAAGCGCCTTTGCAATGCGGTAAACCGTTCCGACATTACATCCCGCAATATTGCTTTTCCCTGTGCAGATATCGATCACGGTGGTTTTCGGGACACCGCTGATTTTTGCCAGACGGTACATCGACATATTTTTTTCGTTTAATAGCTCTTTTATCAACATCATGATCCCCCCCCCTTTGAGAAGATCATATCGGTTGTCCGACCTAATGTCAATATCCAAGCATGGCCCTCCTGTCCGGGAAGGCGGCTATATTCCCTTGTTGACAGTGAAAGCTTCGTGTATGGATGCACCATACACGAAGCTCTTTTTTTAAACGGTTTGTCTACAGGTTCTATACTAAATATATGTCTGTTTTTTTATTTGATAATTTTTTTTTGACGTGTCCTTGTTCATAGTCAGAATCCGAACATATTCCTGTTTTCTCTGCAAAAAAACCGCCAAGGCTTTCCTGCCCTGGCGGTATTGCTCATGGTTCTATATTATTATCACTTTCCGTTCTTTTCAGGATTGGGGTCTGTCCTGTCTTGGAATCCACGAATTCGAACGGCGGAACGGCCTCGAAATGCGCGACCATCGTAATTCCGACGTTATGTCCGTATTTCCCAGCTCCGCGCATGTCCAGCCGGTAAATTTCTCATTCGTCAGTCGCGGGTTTTCAAAATACAGTCCTCCGTGTGCCGGATACACGACTGTTTTCTTGTTCGCCAGAGAAACGGTTCCCGGCATGTCAATTTCCGCATCACTGTCTTTCTGCAGTTTATACGTGATGGGATAGCTGTGATACCTCCATCGGGCGATTATCCTTGCGGAAATCGACCGGGGCTTCCCAACCTCACATACCGGAACCCGAAGGCCCGTATATGCTCAGTTCTCCTGCCTTATGGCAGAAGACTTCTTTGAGCGGGACTTCCATTGCCTGCGGATACGGCATCCGGAGGTTCCCCATTCCGCAGAACAGTTCGCGTCCGAATGTTAACAACAGGCAGGTGCGGGTGTATCGCCGCAGCCGGCAGGAACTTTTGCCTTGCCAGCCACACCGTTCTTTTAGTGCCGGATGTGCCGCCATTTCTGACGGAGAGCGAACCCTTATCCGGTTTTTATATAGTAACGGGTTTTGCCTACGAGTGATTTATGAAATCAGGCTGCAGCTTCCTTGTGCTGGACCTGGTTTCTAACCTCATACAGGGTGCTCAGCGTTCTCTGCGGAGTAGCCGGTATTTCCAGATTCGGATATACCTTCTTCCACTCCCGCAGGAAGAATCTTGCACCGATATTGTAGCTTGCGGACAAATCACAGTTGTACTGTTTTCCGTTTGCGAAGGTACAGATGCTGTGATTGTGTTTGTCCCGCGTGACTTTGTCGGAACCATCAAACGCAAGTTTTGATGTTCCCCAAGCGCAGACGCGGGAAATCCGCATACCATCACGATGCGCCATTGTTTCGACACGATGCTGTACATCACAGGCTCTCCAGTGATGGATGCGGGAAGCAAGTCTTCCGCTCACATGACCTGTTTTGTCCAGATGCTCGAATACAATGCAGTCCACACTGTATAATTCCGCCACAGCCATGATAGCTTTAGCGGTACATATGGACAGTTCACGGTTCGCGTACCGAACAAAACGATAAATGGATTTCGGATGCCTTTTGCAGCGCTGGTACTTGCGTACACGGTTCAGGATGTGACAGAGACGGTCTTCTTCAGCCCGCGCGTGAAGAACTCCCCGCGCATGGACAGTACCATCTGCCGTCATCACCGACCATGTGGCCGCCGCATTAATTCCGAGATCCACCGCAAGGATGCGGTAGGACAGTTTGTCTTCGTCTGATACCAGTTCCCGCTTATCCTCAAAACAGAAGCGGATCCGGTATTCCCCGCGTACCTTCTCTACTGTCGGGGAGAGCATCGTGTGATGCTCTGCCGTATGCGCAAGATACCGCGCATCGGAAGGCTTTAAAAGGAAAGTGTACCATTCCCAGGTTTTGCCGTTATACAGTTTGAGTAGAATCTGACCGCGTTTCAGATCTTCTGTCTTTCGTTCCGACTTGTAAAACGTGAGCTGATACCGGGACGGAAGCCCAAGCGTTGGTTCTGCTCCTCGTTCGGACGGCTTTAACGCCTCCCAGTTCTTATGATTCGACATGTAGGAGCTGACTTTGCCAAGTGCGTCGTTAAGAACGGCACGGCGTATACCGAGTGGAAGCTTGTGAAAGCGTATATCGAACTCTGGATACTGTGCATCATGATGCTTCGTCGTATGGATTAGAGCTTCTGCTGCTGATTTGCGTTCCAGACTCTTTAATGGTTTCAACTCATCCCAGTGTTCCAGAAATACGCCGCAGCAGAACTTTAAAGCCGAAAGACACAGCTGCGCGGTACAGTTCATCAGATCACTCGAAACGGGGCCGCACAGGTTATTATCCGACAGCTGTCCGCGGATAAACACGGTATAAGATGTATGGATTTTCATCTCTTTCGACATAGCGGCCTCCTTTCGATAAATGTATTGACCTTAAGCATATGGCCCTATCAGTTTTCCCTACACCTTATATATGGACGAAATCGCAAAAAAAATTTATTTTTTGCGCGAAAAAATGCGACACGTAAAGCGTTCATCATTCGATTTTGCGAAAGACATGCAGAAATGATCCAAGAACGCAAAAAAGCCGCCAAGGCTTTCCTGCCCTGGCGGTATTGTTCATAGTTGTATACTGTTGTTACTTTCCGTTTTTGTCCGGGAATGTTAGGTTGCGATAATCGCTGTCCTGATATTCATGCGTATCATCGTTATCATGGATATCGATATCGTGGTACTGATCCTCGTAGATATAGCCTGGCGAGGATTCAACCTCTTCTACTCGGAATTTACCTTGATTCTGCTCTGTCTCGTTGAGGATTGGTGTCTGCCCTGTCTTGGAATCCACGAATTCAAACGGCGGAACGGCCTCGAAATGCGCGACCATTGTAATTCCGACATTATCGTTTTTATCTGCCTTCGCTTGATACCACGTCTTGATCTGATCAGAGGAAATGGTTAGATCCTTCGTCTTTTCTGTATTTCCCAGCTCTGCGCATGTCCAGCCAGTGAATTTCTCATTGACCAGCCGCGGGTTTTCAAAATACAGTCCTCCGTGTGCCGGATATACGACTGTTTTTTTGTTCGCCAGAGAAACGGTTCCCGGCATGTCTGTTTCTGTGTCACTGTCTTTTTGCAGTTTGTATGTGATGGGATAGCTGTTAATTTTCCATATCGCATACAACGTTCCTCCATTTCCCGGCGCTGGATTGGCGGTGATTTCAGCTTCATCAGCAAATTGCGCTGCTGTCGCATTCTTGTCAATATTCCATCCGGTAAACTGGTAGCCGTATGTCGCGTATGTGTTTTTTGTAAGCTTCGCGGACTGTCTGTACTGGATGGTCTGGTCTGCCATGCTTCCGGATACTCTTGCCGGATTGCCATCAGCGCCCTGCGGCGCGTTGGAATCAAAATGAATCGTATACTGCCAGTGCGCAACCAGCGTTACATTGCCCGCGTGCTCCCAGTAGCCATGATACCAGAGGCTGGCATCAGTGTAAGTTTCACTGTTGTTATCTACTCTGTCACCATTTTCATTATAGACCTGATGCTCCTTGCCGTCCGTGTCCGTGTAGTAATAACCAAGGAAGCGATAACCCTGTTTCGTTGGCAAATTGATTGCGCCGTTATTGTCTGTGGAACCAGCAGTTACACCGATCTTTGTGGTAGCGCTCTCGCCGCCGTCGGTGTCAAGCGTTATCGTATAAGTGTGAGGGATCAGCTGAATGCCTTCGCCGATATTTCGGATTCGTATCGTACTTCCGGTATAGCCTGTCGACGCTCCGTTTTTCGCGATCACTTTGTCCTGTCTGGTACCGCCTTTCAAGTACCATTTGGTCTGCGTTGTCTGATCCCAAAATACAACATCACAATTCGCGTAACCATCCAGATAGTATTCCACATCGAACAGTTTTGCAAAATCGCCTGTCAGATTCAACCTTAGTCCTTCCAAGGGTCTGGAATTTGCTACTGTTCCGGCATAGTTTGCTTCATCTACTGAATATAAGTCCGTGTATTGATCGTACCCTGTTTTTTCACTTTCCCAGAAGCCGGCACGATATATTCTTGTATTTTGGTTTTCGTAGTTGCCCCCGCCAACCTCGCCCCGGTAGGAAACACCGCCGCTTACATTGTCCAGCGCGTTTTTATTCAGTCGGAAGGAGATGGCCTGCAGGTAGGGAGAATGCTGCGTGCCCGAATCACCGATGAACTCGTGTGTTGCCATGGCAGCACCACTGACAGCCTCTGTTGTTTTCCAGCCTTCGACACCATGATGAGTCGCCATAGTTATGGAAGGTGACTTATCGTTTGGAAGCCAGTTGGCGAATAAGGTTACACTTGATGCGGTGTTAAACCAGGTATAATGGATCCAGTTATAGCTTGTGGCATCGTTTACTCTCCAGTAGCCGTCTGACGGGTCACCTACCATGCCATTTCGGCCATCTTTTCCGATCACGATGCCATAGACCTTTTTCCCGGTACCGTTTTTTCCCGTATAATATCCGTCAAACGTATACCCGTCTTTTACAGGTATTGGCAGTACGCACATATTAGTTTTGTCATAACATAAATTCAGCTTATTATCTGATTCTGAAAGCTGAGTTGTTCCGCCCTGCGCGTCAAAGGTAACGGTTGTTTTCTCTGGCACCCAGTGCGCATACAGCGTCAGCGATCCGCCGTTTATCTGCCACTCACAGGCTGTTGTTCCAGTCTGCTTCCAATATCCGTATGCCGGGTATGCAATCATATAGATTTTACTGCGTTCGTCGATGTCTGGCGTCTTTGGATTATCTTTTGCGCCGGCGTCGCTTGGATCAATACCTGTTCCGTATACTTTGTTCCCTGTGCCGTTCTTCCCCGTATAATATCCTTCGAACTTATAGCCAACCTTGGTCGGCACTTCCTGCGTATAGTACACGCCGCTTTTGTACTCAAGATAGATCTCGTTATCTGTAACATTTTTGTTCCCAGAAGAGCTTTTATAACTGAAATGGTTTGTTCCGCCCTGCGGATCAAATGTCACGTGCGTATAGACGGCTGCTTCTGCCTTTACCGGATGAAACAGGATCAGACCTGCTATGGCAAAGCAGATGAGTACCAGTAATCGAAGAATCCCTCCCCGCATGATGTCTTCTTTTCGTCTTCTCATTAAAACTCTCCTTTCTTTTTCTGATTCGACATGTGCAGACTCATATTGAATATATGTCTGTTTTTTGTTTAATTTTTTTCTTTTTAACGTGCCCTTGTTGGTGGTCAGAATCCAGAAATGTTCCTGCTTTCTCTGCAAAAAAACCGCCAAGGCTTTTCGCCCTGACAGTATTGCTCATAGTTGTATACTGTTGTCACTTTCCGTTCTTTTCAGGAAATGTTAGGTTGCGATAATCGCTGTCCTGATACTCGTGCGTATCATCGTTATCATGGATATCGATATCGTGGTACTGATCCTCGTAGATATAGCCAGGCGAGGACTCGACCTCTTCTACTCGGAATTTACCTTGATTCTTTTCCGTCTCATTCAAAATCGGTGTCTGTCCTGTCTTGGAATCCACGAATTCGAACGGCGGAACGGCCTCGAAATGCGCGACCAGCGTAATTCCGACGTTATCATGCTTATCTTTCTTTGCTTCGTACCATGTCTTGATCTGATCTGAGGAAATGGTTAGATCCTTTGTCTTGTCCGTACTTCCCAGCTCCGCGCATGTCCAGCCAGTGAATTTCTCATTGGTAAGTCGCGGATTTTCAAAATACAATCCTCCGTGTGCCGGATATACGACTGTTTTCTTGTTCGCCAGAGAAACGGTTCCCGGCATATCTGTTTCCGCGTCACTGTCTTTCTGCAGTTTGTATGTGATCGGATAGTTGTTGATTTTCCATATCGCATACAACGTTACGGTATCGCCGTTATTTGGCGTTGGGTTGGAAAGAATCGTTGCGCCGTCCGCATACTGAGCATTCACATCTGTTTTGTTTGTACTCCATCCGGCGAATGTGTAGCCGTATATGGAATAGGTATTGGACGGAAGCTTCTGTCCCTGTTGATAATGACAAACGAGAGGGTTTGCTGCTGACGGCATTCCGGTGTTGACAATATCGCCTACTGTTGAGACAGAATCAAGATTCGGATCGAAGACAACATTGTACTTCCATTGTGCATACAGCGTAATGTCATGGAGGTACGTCCATTGCCACGGTTTTGTTCCGTTGCCGTTTTCGTATACTCCGTAATTGTTGAATCCCCATGCTGTCCCGCTTCCATCTGCCTTCTCGTTCCAACCGTTAAAATCATACCCCGTCTTTGAGAACGCGTTCTGCCGGGTTACAAATTCCGCATCATAGGTTGCCGTCTGATCGTTCATGAATCCGTCAGTAGCACCGTTTCCATCATATTTAACTGTATAAGTGTTGGGGTGGAATCCCGTGACATTTATAGCCGTGTCCGTTGTTATCGTAGCTTTATATTCTGACGGTCCATCGTAATGATAACCGGGATCCGGTTTAATGTCTTTTATGACGATTTGCGTGTTATAATTTTGTCTCTCATGGTAATCCCGTACATCATTCCTTATCTGTTTCCCGTTGGCCCACACATCGACGGTTCCATGCAGGATTTTTCCGTAGTCGTGAGAACCATCTTGAAGATCGAAATCAGGGTTTATCTGATATTTGACATAAATCTGATTATTCACGTTGAAATAGGTAAAATTTTCCTTCTGATTTGTATTACCTACATCATTTTTTGAAAATCCGAATCCGATCACCCTGTATCCTGAACGCGCGAAAGAGTAGATACGCGTATCGGACGGATACGTTTCATGTATTCCATCGGATTTAAGTACAAGTTTCCACCCGTAGGCGGTGCCTGAATCTAGGTTGACTGTTTTTGTCTCGTTTAAATTTCCAGTCAAATGAACAGTAACCGACTGTACCGCATGTTTTTGCGATGTATTATTCGGCGGAGGGTTATATTGGACCAGGGTGTTTCCATAGCCATCTTGAATATAGACTGAATTATTCGTCCCTGCTGTTTTATATTTGACAGCGGTATTGTATTGATAACCACCTCTATTCCAATAATAGCCCAAACTACTATTCCAACCGTCTTGTTGTCCTTTGATGCATGGACTAATTACGAATGTGCCTTCCTGTGAATAATTGGTAATGTATTTTTGTTCTCCGCCTACTTGAATATATTGATAACTGTTATTGCGGTTAAAAAACAGCGTTAATTCATGTGTTCCTTCCTCCCAGCGGAAAGTGAACGGTGCCGGATTTGTCGCCGCTTCTGCCTTCACCGGACGAAACAGGATGAGACCTGCTATGGCAAAGCAGACGAGTACCAGCAATCGAAGGATCCCTCCTCGCATGATATCTTCTTTTCGTCTTCTCATCAAAGATCCTCCTTTTTTTTTGATTCGAAATTGATAAACTATATTTTAATTAATTTGCCGGAACGCTCTGCAAAATCGCCGTGCTATCATCTGCCAGTTTATCGTACTTTCCATCAAGGAAATGCTCCCCGAGGAATGTTACGAATCCGTTTCCATCACTTCCGCCAAGCGCTGTGACTTTTATCGCAATACCGCCCGATTTGGTCGTTCCGTCATTCGCTCCTGTCAGCAGCAGGACATCGCCTTCCCGTACTTTTTCTGTTGCGTCGGTATCGTCAATCATGAGAGAATATTTGCCGTCTGCCAGAGCGTCCAGCGTGTAATCATCCGCAAAAAATGCGTTCGTCATGATCGGATCAGAACCGCTCAACCGAAGAGCAAAAGAGATTTTTGCCCTTGACATATCCGCATGCTTTCCATTCGTGCCGAAACCTTTTGTTTCCTCTGTCGGTTCCTGTTCAGATGAAGAAGAACTGGAAGAGTTTGCAATGCTCCACGCAATATCTTTCGATGCTTCCTGACGAGAGGATACCGATGCTGCGGAAACAGTCTGTACCGCTTCCGACTGCGTGTCTTTTTGTTCTGTTCCGCAGGCCGTCAAAGATACGGCAAAATATACGGACAGAATTAATGCCAGTGTTTTTCGTTTCATTTTTTTACTCCTTCTGAATATATGACTGTTTTTTATTTAATTTTTTCTTTTTTCCGTCTTCCTGATCTGCCGTCTTTGACTGTCATCCACTTGTCTTACGACTCCTCCTGCCATACCCAGATCCCTTCTGCATCCGCTCCGTTTTCCTCTGCCTTTTCCGCTGATTTCGGGACTTTTTTCACCGCATATAAGTGGTTGTCCTGCGAATCCACGAAAAGGATGTAGGAAGAATTGTCCGTGCCATCCGCCGTGATCTGGAATCCGCGATCCGTCTGCTGCGTCGCGAAGGTGAAAATATTCATATCCGTTACCGCGTTCTCCACGAGCACGTCTTCGATTTTTTCCGCCTGCTTCTGCGTAAGGCCGATCTGCTTCAATTTTCGAATCGTCTTTTTTTGTGCGATGTTATATTTGGAATCCGTCTTTAGAACATACCAGCTTGCCGCATCCTGCGTTTGTTCCACCGCAGTTTCCGCTCCCTGAACGATCAGGCGCTGGCTGGTTCCTTCATATCCGTTACAGGTGGAAAGAGACACCAGACGGTTGTCTTCGCTTACGACAGGACCCGTCTCGTACAGCGATTTCTGCTTCATTTCCTTCTGATATTCCACAAACGATTCTTTTGACCCGAAGGAATACGTATAGGCCGGATCCTTTTTATTCACCGACAGCACGCTGAAAAAGGTATACGTATGACGGGTGCCGTCCGGAAGATACAGGTAAAACACATGATCCTTATACTTCGGATCCCGATATCGTTTCAGCTTTCCGAACATGGATCCGTCCGCCATGTTGTGGCCGTAAAGAAACGAATTCTCATCCGCAAAATACGGGTCATTGTCCGAATAAAGGAAAATGCTTCCGCCGTAGTTGTAAGATTTATCCGGAAGGTGATGCAAATACAGCGTATTATTATCCGTATGCATGACGGGATAGCTGATATCGTCCAGAACCAGCCATGCCACACAGTCCGTACCTTTTAACGCCTCCCAGTCGATATGCATCGCATCGGAAACCGTCGATTCATCGCTTGAAGAGGGCGGATCCGGTTCTTTCACCGCCTCTTTCCGGATACGCTTATACGTGTCCTTGCTTTCCTTGTATTCGTGTAATTTGGGTGTCATCTGCATCAGGCAGTAAACCAAAACCGCACCGGCTGCGGCAATCACAATGCCTCTGACAATCTTTCTTTTCATCGTTTTTCCCTTCTTTTTCTGGTTAAGGCTTCTTCTATATATTTGCCTGTTTTTCGAGGAGATTTTTAGAATTTTTTGCTTTTCCGCAGCATAGTCCGGGCGCACCTTTTCCAGCAGGACGCGCGCCCGGCAGGCTCACTGTTTGCACAAAAAAGGAGCGCAGCCAAAAGGTCTGCGCCCCTCTTTTTCAGCAGATTCTTTTCAGAATCCGCTTTTGTTTACTTTTCGTCCGTTTTCTTCTTTCTGCCAAGCAGCACGGCTGCGAGGATGGCAACCACCGCCACGCCTGCGGCAATCGGAAGTACCGGACTCATCGGACGATCCGATGTCTGGATTTCCGGTCTTGTCGGTACGGTTACGGTCTGAGACTTGTCGTTGATGTCTTCATGCTTTGCGATCTCCGCTTTGCTTTCCGCATCATACAGTTTCTCGAATACGACGTAATCTCCCGATGCAACACTGGTGACGTCGAAGGTGAACTCCATATTGATGGACCCGTTCGCCGCGTTCGGCGTAAAGGTGTTCTCAGAAGTTACTTTCTTGCCGTTCACTACCAGTGCCTCGCCGGTCTTCTTATCCATCAGAGTACCGGATACTTTATACTTCTTACCCGGAATCAGGTTCTTGAAGGAAACCTTGTCGTTAACGGTTACGGTGCCGCTTGTTGCAAGCGTCTTGTCGCCGTCCTTCTTGTCGGTTGCTGTCGTCTGGATCTCAATGTAGTGAACGCTCTGCGCCTCATCATTGATATCCTCGTGATGTGCAATCTCCTTCGGTGTTCCGTTCTCCGGATTGGTATACAGCTTCTCAAACGCTACCAGCGTATGTCCGCCAAGCTTGGATGCATCTACCGGGATGATCACGTATACGCTTCCGCTTACACGGCTCACTCCTGTTTCTGCATCTGCAGGTGTCTGATCTGCTGCTTTTGCTGTCTCCTCTGTTTCGGAAGCTGCGGTTACGGCGTCTTTTCCATCTTCGACGGAAGAATTAGTAACTGCTTCGTCAGCTGCCGTCTCTTTCTCCGGATCTTCCGGAAGATCTACGGTAACATCGGTATCTGCTTCCTTGGTCTCTGTTTCTTCAACGGTCTTATCCGTCTGGATATCCGCATCTTTCAGAGCCTTCATGTCTGCGTCATAGATTTCCTGCATCTGTGTTCCGTCATAGGAAGGAACCTCAACCTTGGAGTTCTTCTTCAGGGACACATTGAAGTATTCCAGGAACTGTCCATCGCTCAGCGTGATCGCTGTCTCCGGATTCTGGTCATTCACATCTGCTGCAAGAACCAGTTTGCCGCCATCTGCCGGGTCTTTGTCATAGACATGTACAAATCCCCATTTTCCTTCTGTCCACTCGTTCGGGGTCACCACGTAGGTTCCCTTCGCAATGCCGTTTCCAACTTCTGCAGCGGATACCGTAAGCTCTTCCTCTTCGGTCGGAGTCTCCGACGGATTCTCCTTTACCGGCTCTACGGCTTTTCCGTTCAGTGCTTTGTGAGAAGCACCGTTCGTTTCCGCTGTCAGCTGTTTTCTCACATCTTCCATGGTGCTGATGACAGTGCCATCTTTGGAGATAAACTGATTCTCCGTTCCTGCCACGAAAGATCCTTCAATCGTTACGTTGTCCACCGCTTTTCCGGTTGCCTTGTCCATAAGCTGTGCGTGCAGGGAGTAGGTTCTTCCTTCTTCCAGATTCTCATAGGAAACTTCATCAATGATGTAGTCTTTTCCTACGACGCCGTTATGGTTTCCGGTCACTGCGCTTGTCGCGTTGGTGTGAATGGACGGGATGTAGTCCGTCTGCGGGGTATCATTGATGTCGTGGTGTACCATGACATCCTGCTCCTCGCGGGTGAACTTCTCAAAGGCTACCGTTGTCTTACCCGCAAGGCTTACGCCCTTAAAGGTAAACAGTACCGGTACATAGCCGCTGACAGAATCCTGTCCGTCTTCGTCTTCCGGTGTCGTAAAGGTTACGGTCTGCGTAATCTCCTTGCCATCGTCATCCAGTGCGGGCTCCCACTTCACGGCTTTGCCGTTTTCGTCACGCTCGGTAACGGTCTGCAGAGCGCCGGTTACGGTGTACTCGGTTGCCGCGTGCAGGTTGCTGTAGGATACCATATCGAGAATCTTCATGGTATCGGTTGCTTCTGCCTCGTGGCTGTCAATGTCTACTTCGCTTTCGTGATCCGCAGCGATCTTCGCGAGATCTTCCTGCGTCAGCGCGGAAAGCTCTTCCTGTGTCAGTTTGCCATCCGTGTAGTCCGTTGCATGTGTGCGTCCCTTCGGGAACCGGATATCCTGCTCCTGATCGTCCACATCATGATGGACTGCGGTATGGTTGTTTTCGGATGTCTCTTCACCTTCCGGCACCTGGTAAAGGTCTTCGTAAACGACGATGGATTTTCCATCCAGAGTGCAGTTTCCGTCTTTGTCGATGAAGTCCGCCGCGTTCAGCGTGAAGGTTACATCGACGGTTCCGTTCTCTGCATCCGGTACGAAATGAACGGAAGATTCATATTCGTTGCCGTTTACATCGGTGATTGCCTTTCCTGTCGCCTTGTCAATCAGCTTTCCGGTCATGGTATATTCACCGGTCTCATTGATGTCATAGACAGGCGTATGGTCGGAAGGTACGATGATTCCGTTGTCTGTAATTGCAAGTCCTTCTTCATGGAGTTTATCCAGAAGCTCTTTTGTCCACAGATTCTCATAGGATACGGTATCGGTGATGGTGATCTCCTTCGGAGTGCCGTCTTCGTTATAAAGAGCGGTCTCGTCCAGTTCTCCGGCTTTCGCCGTTGTGCCGATCTTCGGAATCTTGATTGTCTGCGGAAGATCTTCCAGATCTTCATGTACGAAGATTTCTTTGCCTTCATTTGTAAACTTCTCGAACGCTACCAGCGTCTGGCCGGCAAGCTCGCTTGCGTCTACCGTGAAGGTAAGAGTGACATAACCGCTGATGGTCTTTGTTCCATCAAAGTGCTCCGTTACCTTGAGGTCGGACACTTTTGCGGGTTCTGCTGTCTGTTCGGTTTCGTCATTGTCATAGGCTGCCTGTGCAAGGTCTTCTGCTGCGGTAAAGGTGACTTTGCGTGTCGCTCCTTCATCGGTAAGGGCCTCGCCCGTTGCCTTGTCATGAAGGGTGCCTTCCACGCTGTAGGTCTTGCCTACAAGGAGATTCTGGAAGTACACCTTGTCTTCAATGGTGCGTGTTCCGTCTGCCACGGTGCTGTGGATGTTCTCCACACCGTCGGTTGCGTTGGTCTTGCCGGTCATGTAGTGAACGGTCTGTGATTTGAATTCCTCTTTATCCCATGTTTCGGGTGTGTTCTTCGCCGGATGGCTGCTGATCACGATTCCGTTATGGAGAATGTCTTCAAATACCGTTACATCTTTGCCCTGTACAAGGCTTCCGCTGACGGTCAGCTGAAGTTTATGGGTTTCTTCCGAAGCCTGTGCTTCAAACTCATCGCTTGTGACGGTAACTGCCTCGTCAATGTTGTCTGTTGCGGATCCGTCCGATTTCAGGTAAACCACTTTGCCGTTCTCAAAATCAGAATCGGTAAGGTCTACCAGACGTCCGCGGATCTGATACGCCTGGCCCGGAACCAGCTTTGCAAGTTCCACGGTATCCTCAATCACGCTGCTGGTAACATAGCTGTTCGGTACGACACCCTGGTCGTTTCCGGTTGCCAGATCAACGGCTGTGGTATGAATACCAACTTCGCTTACGCTCTGTCCGTCGTCATTTGTGTCTTCGTGTCTGTTGATAAGATGGGTCTCATCCTCCCAGTCCGGAGTCTGTGTATCGGAAGTGTAGCCATCTGCATGGTACAGTCTCTCGAATACGACGGTCTCCACACCCTGAATCTTCGAGGAATCCAGAGTAAAGGTCAGATCAACCGATCCGTCAACATCATGATTTGTGCTGTCAAAGTTGTCAAATACGGTCTTGCAACCGTTCGAGGAGCTGATTCCGTTTTCGCTTGCCGTGATGACTGTTGAAGCAGTAACTTCTTTTCCGTCAATCACAACCGCTTTTCCGGTATCTGCGTCCATCAGCTTTCCGCTGACGACATAGCTCTTTCCGGGTACAAGATTTGCCAGAGTTACGGTGTCTACAATGTTCTGCTGTCTGTCATCCGCAATTCCGTTGCCGTCCGCGTCGGTCTGACCAAACATCTTGCGAAGACCGTTGATCAAAGCACCAAAGATGCTTCCAACATGATCTCCTGTGGTCTTGTCAACCGCGGTGGTGTGGATTTCCGGATAATGCTCACTCTGGCTTTCGTCATAGATGTTGCTGTGTGTTGCTACCTTGACTCCGTTATGCTCCAGATCCTCAAAGGCAACGAGTGTCTTTCCGGCAAGGAGACTGGAATCAAAGGTAAAGGTCAGGTCAACCGTTCCGCTTACTGCGGTTCCGGTCTTGGTTACAGTTACTTTCTCGCCGTTCTTCGCGGTGATGTTCTTTCCATCTGCGGATACCGTGATTTCTGCCTTCTGTGTGACTGCGTTTCCGTCTGCATCCTTGAAGATGTCGCCGGACTTCTGGTCATGAAGGGTTCCGTTCACGGTGTAGTTCTTTCCGGGTACAAGGTTGGTCAGCTGTACCGTATCGACGATGACTGCGTTCTTGTGAACCGTACCAACATCATCCTTCGTATCTTTATCGATCGCGGAGGTCTTTACGTCCGGATAGTGCACGCTCTGATTCTCATCGGAGATATCGGAATGTGTGCTGATCTTGACGTTGTTGTGATACAGATCCTCGAATACAACGATCGTCTTTCCGGAAACAAGGCTGCTCTTTACCGGGAAGGACAGTGCTACGCTTCCGTTTGCAAGGCTGTTCGCCTGCTTCGTGAAGTTCTGCATGTTCTTTTCGTCCGCGGTGAAGGTCTTCGTTGCGGAAATTGCTTCGCTCTTGTTACTTGTGGTGTTTCCGTCCGCTTTCAGGTATACCGGATGATCCTTGGAAGATGCATCCTGTACCACCAGGTATCCCTTTACGGTATACTCTGCTCCCTGAACCAGTTTTGTCATGTTCACCGTATCGGTGATCACGGTTTCTTTTTCGTCTGCAACGGAGCTGTGGGTTTCTGCCTTTCTCGGGCTGTCACCGACATGATCACCGGTTCTGCTGTCAACCGCGGTGGTATGGATTCCCACATCGCCTACGGTCTGTCCCGCATCGCTGATGTCATGATGTACGTTTACCGTTACGCCGTTGTGAATCAGGTCTTCGAATACGACGATTGCTGCGCCGTTCTCAGATTCGCTTCCATACTTTACAAGCTTGGAGGAATCGAGTTTATATGTCAGGTCTACGTATCCGTCCACTCTGTGATTCTGTGCGTCATATGCCGTCACGCTGGTCTTCTCGCCGTTCTTCGCGGTGATCTTTCCGTCTGCGCTTGTGGTGATGACTGCGGTTTGTGTAACCTGCTTGCCGTCAATCTCGATGGCTTTTCCGGTACTCTGATCCATCAGGACACCGGATACTGTGTACTCTTTTCCAAGAGCAAGGTTCTCCAGTTTTACATGATCGACGATGGTCTGCTCTCTGCTGTCCTTGATGCCGTCTCCGGATACATCCTCGTCACCGAGCATTGCGCGTACCTTGTTGATCATCTCTCCAAAGATGGTTCCCACATGATCTCCCGTCTTCTGGTCGGTCGCTGTGGTCTGGATCTTCGGATAGTGCTCACTCTGACTTTCGTCATAGATGTTGCTGTGTGTTGCGACCTTGACTCCGTTATGCTCCAGATCCTCAAAGGCAACGAGTGTCTTTCCGGCAAGGAGACTGGAATCAAAGGTAAAGGTCAGGTCAACCGTTCCGCTTACTGCGGTTCCGGTCTTGGTTACAGTTACTTTCTCGCCGTTCTTCGCGGTGATGTTCTTTCCATCTGCGGATACCGTGATTTCTGCCTTCTGTGTGACTGCGTTTCCGTCTGCATCCTTGAAGATGTCGCCGGACTTCTGGTCATGAAGGGTTCCGTTCACGGTGTAGTTCTTTCCGGGTACAAGGTTGGTCAGCTGTACCGTATCGACGATGACTGCGTTCTTGTGAACCGTACCAACATCATCCTTCGTATCTTTATCGATCGCGGAGGTCTTTACGTCCGGATAGTGTACGCTCTGGTTCTCATCGGAGATATCGGAGTGTGTGCTGATCTTGACGTTATTGTGATACAGGTCCTCAAATACAACGATCGTCTTTCCGGAAACAAGGCTGCTCTTTACCGGGAAGGACAGTGCTACGCTTCCGTTCGCAAGGCCGTTGGCCTGCTTCGTGAAGTTCTGCATGTTCTTTTCGTCCGCGGTGAAGGTCTTTGCTGCGGAAATCGCTTCGCTCTTGTTACTTGTGGTGTTTCCGTCCGCTTTCAGGTATACCGGATGATCCTTGGAAGAGGCATCCTGTACCACAAGGTATCCCTTTACGGTATACTCTGCTCCCTGAACCAGTTTTGTCATGTTCACCGTATCGGTGATCACGGTTTCTTTTTCGTCTGCAACGGAGCTGTGGGTTTCTGCCTTTCTCGGGCTGTCACCGACATGATCACCGGTTCTGCTGTCAACCGCGGTGGTATGGATTCCCACATCGCCTACGGTCTGTCCCGCATCGCTGATGTCATGATGTACGTTTACCGTTACGCCGTTGTGGATCAGGTCTTCGAATACGACGATTGCTGCGCCGTTCTCGGATTCGCTTCCATACTTTACAAGCTTGGAGGAATCGAGTTTATACGTCAGGTCTACGTATCCGTCCACTCTGTGATTCTGTGCGTCATATGCCGTCACGCTGGTCTTCTCGCCGTTCTTCGCGGTGATCTTTCCGTCTGCGCTTGTGGTGATGACTGCGGTTTGTGTAACCTGCTTGCCGTCAATCTCGATGGCTTTTCCGGTACTCTGATCCATCAGGACACCGGATACTGTGTACTCTTTTCCAAGAGCAAGGTTCTCCAGTTTTACATGATCGACGATGGTCTGCTCTCTGCTGTCCTTGATGCCGTCTCCGGATACATCCTCGTCACCGAGCATTGCGCGTACCTTGTTGATCATCTCTCCAAAGATGGTTCCCACATGATCTCCCGTCTTCTGGTCGGTCGCTGTGGTCTGGATCTTCGGATAGTGCTCACTCTGACTTTCGTCATAGATGTTGCTGTGTGTTGCTACCTTGACTCCGTTATGCTCCAGATCCTCAAAGGCAACGAGTGTCTTTCCGGCAAGGAGACTGGAATCAAAGGTAAAGGTCAGGTCAACCGTTCCGCTTACTGCGGTTCCGGTCTTGGTTACAGTTACTTTCTCGCCGTTCTTCGCGGTGATGTTCTTTCCATCTGCGGATACCGTGATTTCTGCCTTCTGTGTGACTGCGTTTCCGTCCGCGTCTTTGAAGACGTCGCCGGACTTCTGGTCATGAAGGGTTCCGTTCACGGTGTAGCTCTTTCCAGGTACAAGGTTTGTCAGCTGTACCGTATCGACGATGACTGCGTTCTTGTGAACCGTACCAACATCATCCTTCGTATTTTTATCGATGGCGGAGGTCTTTACGTCCGGATAGTGCACGCTCTGGTTCTCATCAGAGATATCGGAGTGTGTGCTGATCTTGACATTGTTGTGATACAGGTCCTCAAAGACAACGATCGTCTTTCCGGAAACAAGGCTGCTCTTTACCGGGAAGGACAGTGCTACGCTTCCGTTTGCAAGGCTGTTCGCCTGCTTCGTGAAGTTCTGCATGTTCTTTTCGTCCGCGGTGAAGGTCTTCGTTGCGGAAATTGCTTCGCTCTTGTTACTTGTGGTGTTTCCGTCCGCTTTCAGGTATACCGGATGATCCTTGGAAGATGCATCCTGTACCACCAGGTATCCCTTTACGGTATACTCTGCTCCCTGAACCAGTTTTGTCATGTTCACCGTATCGGTGATCACGGTTTCTTTTTCGTCTGCAACGGAGCTGTGGGTTTCTGCCTTTCTCGGGCTGTCACCGACATGATCACCGGTTCTGCTGTCAACCGCGGTGGTATGGATTCCCACATCGCCTACGGTCTGTCCCGCATCGCTGATGTCATGATGTACGTTTACCGTTACGCCGTTGTGGATCAGGTCTTCGAATACGACGATTGCCGCACCGTTCTCGGATTCGCTTCCATACTTTACAAGCTTGGAGGAATCGAGTTTATACGTCAGGTCTACGTATCCGTCCACTCTGTGATTCTGTGCGTCATATGCCGTCACGCTGGTCTTCTCGCCGTTCTTCGCGGTGATCTTTCCGTCTGCGCTTGTGGTGATGACTGCGGTTTGTGTAACCTGCTTGCCGTCAATCTCGATGGCTTTTCCGGTACTCTGATCCATCAGGACACCGGATACCGTGTACTCTTTTCCAAGAGCAAGGTTCTCCAGTTTTACATGATCGACAATGGTCTGCTCTCTGCTATCCTTGATGCCGTCTCCGGATACGTCCTCGTCACCGAGCATTGCGCGTACCTTGTTGATCATCTCTCCAAAGATGGTTCCCACATGATCGCCTGTCTTCTGGTCGGTCGCGGTGGTCTGAATCTTCGGATAATGTGTTGTCTGTCCTTCGTCTTTGATATCGCTGTGCGCGGCGACTGTAACCTTGTTATGCTGCAGGCTCTCAAACGCTACAACGGATGTTCCGGCAATCGCGGAGCTGTCAAAGGTAAAGGTAAGGTCTACGGTTCCATCTACCCGGTTCTGATCTTTGTTCCATACTGCGGTTACTTTTTCTTTGTTTTTCGCTGTGAGTGTTCCATCTGCATTTACGGTGATGTCTGCACTCTGTGTCACGGTCTTCCCGTTCACGGTAAAGTCCGCGCCGGTCTTCTGATCTTTCAGAATTCCGTTTACGGTATAGGTCATTCCCGGTACAAGGTTCTCCAGTTTTACCGTATCCACAACCGTTGCTTTTGCACCGATGGTTCCTACGGAATCCTGTGTGTAACCGTCTTTTGCGCTTGTACCGACTTTCGGATAATGCACGCTCTGGTCTTCATCTTTGATATCGCTGTGGGTATCCACTTCAATATTCTTATGAAGAAGATCTTCAAACGCAACAACCGTCTGTCCCTCCAGAACACTGGAGTTGAAGGTGAAGGTCAGATCTACGGATCCGTCCACGCTATGATTGCTGTTCTTTGCGTTCAGCACTCCCTGTGCGTTGGAAGCGGAGCCTGTTACTTTTGCTTTGCCGCTTGCGTCGAAGGTTACGGTGCCTTCCGCGGTAATCTTCTTGCCGTTTTCAAGAACGGGTTCACCGGTCTGCTTATTCATAAGGGTTCCGCGAACCGCATATTCTTTTCCGACAACTACGTTGTTCAGCTTGACGGTATCCACCAGTTTTGCTGATTTACCGGATGTTCCAACATGATCACTGGTCTGTCCGTCTTTCGCGGTCGTTCCGATCTTAGGGAAGTATACGCTCTGTGCGGTATCTTCCAGATTCTCATGCTGATCCAGTTCGTAGAGGTCTCCGTCATCCGATACATGATACAGCTTTTCGTACGCAACGACTGTCTCGCCGGCAAGCCCTGTCGAATCGAACTTGAAAATTACATTCTTTGTTCCATCCATGGACTTTGCACCGACAGAGAATTCACCGGAATCTGCTGTTGCAAGGACTTTTCCGGTTGATTTCTGGATCAGCTGTCCTTTAATAAGGAAGTTTTCATGCGGAGCAAGATTCCAATACTGTACAGCATCAACAAAAGTATCTTCCTTGCTCTTTACTCCGACTTCATCTTCTACAGACTGATCGGTAAGGGTTGTCCTGAGTTTCGGAACATAAACTGTCTGGCTGGTGTCGCCCGTCTCTTCATGTTTCGCGATTTCGATTCCCTTCCAGTTCAGATACTCGAAAGCAACGAGTGTCTTTCCTTCCAGATTGGAAGCGCTGAAATGGAAAGTAACGTTTACCGTTCCGTCCTTCTGGGACGGGGTGAAGGAAGCCTGCGCTTCGGCGACTGCAACCGTCGGATTGTCTTTGTCTACGAGTTTTCCTTTCAGAATATAGGCATCCCCCGGAGTAAGATTCTCATAGGACACGGTATCCACAACGGTTGCGGTGTCTGTCAGAGCGATGTTCTTGGAATCAATGTCAGCATTTTTTGCCGTTGTTCCAAGTTTCACATCCGGGTTCTCCCATACTTCCGGATCAAGGCTTACATTCTTGCCGTTGGTGTCAATGACGACTCCAAGGACAGATCCTGCCTTGTTTTCCTTTGTGTCATTCTTGCGCACATTGGAAATGTTTTTGCCGTAGTTCAGGTTTTTCACGAAAACTTCGCTGATTGTGTACTTATCAAACAGCAGGGCCATCTTGCTGTCATCCGCAGGAGCCTCGCCGAACCAGATACCGGCATTGGCATCCAGCTTGGAAGGATCGTCGCAGACATAAGCGCCCTCTGCTGTTTTCCGAATCAGGGAATCATTTCCGTTGGTGTTGTTGGAGTGCTTGTTTGCCTCCGTATTCACACGTCCGTTCGCATCCGCAATAATCACGTGGCTTTCGCCGGTTGTTTCCGATGTGATCACGAACGGGATTCCTGCCATCGGCTTGTTGCTGGTGTCGTATTTCAGGAAATTCAGTCCGCCACGCTGCGGAGATTCCAGAGCTTTCACTTCATCAGCAGCGTCGTTGTCTGCATCAATTTTCTTTACGTCCGCCTGAACGTTTCCGTTTTCGTCAGGATTAAAGTGGATTGTATAAACCTTATTATTGAGCCGATATCCATCCGGAGCCTTGGTTTCCTGGATCAGGATGGTACCGATTGGCATGCCCGCCAATCCATCATCCATATAGAAATCGTCACCGGCAACTTTATATTTACTAGCAAGACGTGTCCTTCCCTTCGCATCAGTCACCAGTACCCATGTCCTGAGCGGGGTTTCGTCTTTCAAAGAAGCCTCATCGCCGTTCTGCACATCATAATATTTCACTGTGTACTGCGCTCCGGCAAGAGATCCAGCGCCCTGCGGAGTTTCTTTTCCGGTCTCCGCGTCTCTCTTATGCAACAGGATGGGTGACGGGTCGAGTGCGGGTTTATCCTGCACCTGGATATGGTATGGATTGTTTTTGACGTTATCCTCTGTTACTTCAATATCCGGAATGTCAGTGTTCTTCAGATACCCGTGTGGAGCAGTTTTTTCTGTTACATGATACGTGCCAATCTCTACCTGGATCGTCGGCGTATTGCCGTTCTCATCTGTCGTCACGGTATACGTCTTGCCGGTTTTGGTATTGGCGAGTTCAAAGATACCATCCTTCAGGCTGTAGCACCGATTGTTATGCGTAACATCCGTATTGGATGACGCTTTTGTCAGATATACATAAGTCTTCGGCGTATCACTGGTATTGACTACCAGCGGATTGCTGTTGCTGGTATGGTCTTTTATCTGGTCCGCCGTCACCTTATACCAGGTATCATCCAGTAAATAACTGCCATTACTTGGTGTGCCGCATTCGTGGTAATAATAGGTATGTCCCGGTTCCACCTTCACAACATTGGAATATTCATCGTTTCCAATTGTGAACTTCAGTCCCGTTCCTTTTCCGCCATCGGCTCCGCCTTTTCCGTCATACCAGATCTCGTACTCCGCTCCGGCTGTGCTTCCGGCTGCCTCTGTACCTGTTTTATGAATTCGGAGATAAACGTAAGGCGTATCGCTTGTCTGAAGAACCAACGGATTATTCGCATCGGTATGACTTGCGATTTGACTTGCAGTAAATTTATACCAGGTATCATCCAGCGTGTAATTGCCATTACTCGGCGCGGCGAATTCGTGGTAATAATAGGTATGTCCCGGTTCAAGGTCTACAACATTGGAATTTCCATCCTTTCCAATTATGAAGCTTTTTCCGGTTCCTTTTCCGCCGCCGGCTGTTCCCTTTCCATCATACCAGATCTCATACTGCGCTCCGGTGGTAGCGCCGTTCGAACCGCTCTTATGAATTTTGGCATAAACTTTTGATGAGCTCCAGCGATACAAAATGTATGCGCTGTCACTTTTTGGCGTTAATTTGGAAATAATATTTCCGCCTTTTCCAATAATTGTAGGAACATCAATGGTCTTTTTCCACTGGCTTCCCGGTGCATTTGCATTATCATGCGTCTTATACCATGTCGCATCTGCTTCATGAATAGCATAGGATCTATACTGATCTTTGCCATGTATCGAATGCCAGAACAGATCATCGCCAGGCGTATCTCCCCAGTAAATTCCAATGTGGCTGTCACCCAGGTTGCCGAACTGGTCCGTACCGGGCATCATATTCACATCTTTTCTGGGATTCATGATGATAATATCGCCTTTTTCAGGTTTTGCCGCAAGGAGTTCTGCTTTGGTTGCATACAGTTCTGCATGGATACCATTATCATGGAAATAATTCATATATGGAATAATCGTTGCCCAGTTTGGATAATTATACGAATTTGCTCCGATCGGTGCGTTTTTTGCTCCCGCATCGTGCAGTGCCAGTCCCACAAAAAAGCCGCAATTCATGGTCTTGAGGTTATAATCAGCAGGACCATACGGTACGCCAAGATATTTGGACTTGTGTGAATTCAGACTGTCAACAAATTGTTTTCTTGAAATCCCGTACAAATCGGACAATGTTTTTTTGGACGACCGATTATCATAATATGAAATGTTGCTCCATGATCCCTCAATGGTAGCCGCCTGAAGGTTTCCGGAAGCACTCTCTTCTGTTTTATCCTCGTCCTCCGCAGTACTATCCTTTGCGGATACAACATCTTTGAACACCTTTTTGTTGTCCGCTGTAATCTTTCCTTCTTTCGAGAAAATACCGGAAAGTCTTGCTGCGGCCTCGGAAGTGGATGCAGATACTACATAGTAATCTACGGTATCGCCATAGTTCGAGGAGGAAAGCTTCTTCCCTTCTCTATCTACGGATCCGGCAATCACTGCTTCCGCAATTTCTCCGGGAATGTAATACTTTGCATTCTTTCCGTTATTGCCCGCTGCGCCGATTACCGTGATTCCCGCATTCACGGCTTCTTTCACGGCTTCCTCTACTGCAGAAGACTCTGCGGTTTTGGTTCCGGAAAGGGAAAGGTTAATGACGCTTACTTTTCTTTCCATCGCGTAGTGGATGGCCGCTGTTACTGAAGAAGGAGTTCCGTTTCCGTTTGCGTCCAGTGCTTTGATGCTCAGGATTTTTGCATCCGGATCTTCTTCTGTAATATACTGCACCATCTGAGAACCATGTCCGTTATCGTCGGACGCGTCATCGCCGAGCATGGAAACTGCTTCTGTGACATTGCCTTCTTGGGATGCGCCGGTATCAATCAGGGCAATTGTTCCCTTTTTCACCTTATCGGTTGGCGCATTTGCCAGCTCGGTCAGAGGGTTGCTGTCCTGTGTCATCGCACTGGCTGCGGTGACGTCGGTGATATCCGCGTCATCTGCGGCACTCAGTGTTGCGTTATCGATATCGACAAAATCCGCTGTCTTTGCGTATCCGGCGTAAGCCACTTTTGCGAGCCTTACATCCGGGTACTGAATCAGGTACAGGCCGTCATAGGAAGAAAGGATGTATTCCTGATCTCCTTCTACCACAGAAGCATTGTCTGTACCAACCAGAAGTCTTGCAGATGTGAAGTCCATGTCGTCATATGCGCTGGTATCGATCTGCTTGTCTTCGGCTGCAGGCGTAGTTGTTTCTGTCTGTGCCTGTACTTCTGTCTGTGCCTTTGCTTCGTCTTTCTTTGCAAAGTCAACTTCGATGGTCTTGTCCTGATCCGCCGTCAGGTTGTACGAGAAGGTATCTCCGGATACAAACCCGGTATCTTCCGAACCGCCATCCATCGTTACCGTGTATGTACTTACCTCATACCCGTCGGAGGCTGCTGCTGTAACCGGCACCGTGGCCCCCTTTGTCTCTGTGAGGGTTAAGGCATAAGGATGCGTATTGTCAATAGCGGCAACCGTTTCGTTTCCTTCTGCATCCGTGGTCTTTACGGTACCATCGTCCTGCATCTGAACCGTCTTTTTGTCGCTATCATTTCCGACAGCCACGCTTCCACCCGCATTGTCAATCTTAACGTTAATCACTACGGTTTCTGCTGTCTGTTTTTCAGACGTGCTTGCCACATTTTCCGTCTGGACGGTTTCCGCCCATGCGGGAACTGTTCCGGCACATGTAGTGACCGCTGTCAGTACTGACAATGCCAGTGCCATAACCCGGTTTTTTAAACTACTCATTCTTTTCTCCTTTCCTAAGAATAAAGATAAACTCTTGTAGATATGTCCACGCTTTATATATGTCAGCTTTTGAATTTATTTTTTATTTTTTTTCCTTTTTTGCCCGGTCATCAGAAAAAAAGGTGAAAAAGTTATTGCTTTTTTCGTGTCTTCATTTTTTGCGCATACAAAACACACTTGAAAACACAAAAAAATCCTTATAATATAAGGCTGACAAGGCATAAAATCGTCGTGTGTCAAGTAAAAAGTTTTTTTGGATGCTTCGTCCATATTTGTGGTATGAAACGAAAAAGAACCTGCATTTGTTAAACGCATTATTTAATAGGAGAAAAAAGATATGAAGAAGAGAATGTTATATTTATTAGCGGCCGGGATCCTTTCCCTGTCCACGCTTGTCGGATGCGGCAGCGTCAAAACTCCGCCGAAGACGGAAACTTCTGCTTCGGTATCCACAGAGACAAACACAGAAAAAGACCGTCCTGCAACAAAGTCTGAAAACAAGTCCGATACAAAAACAACAAAGAAATCCGATACTTCTCTCAAAGCGGATTCCGTGAAAGATGATTCGTCCAAAAACAAGTCCGATACAAAACCGGATGTAAAATCTACAAGTACAAAATCCGATAGCGCAAAGTCTGATACAAAATCGGATTCGAAGACAGAAACAAAAACCACTTCATCTGGTGACAGCAAGGCTTCCGGATCGGACAACAGCAAGACCTCCGGATCCGCATCCAGCAACAACAAGACCACCGGATCCGCTTCCAGCGGAAGCAAAACCGGATCTTCTGCAGCTGCTTCGTCCGGCGGAAGCAAGACTTCCGGATCGACATCAGGCAGCAGCAAAGCCACCGGATCGACATCCTCAAAGGGAAATACGTCTTCGCAGCCAACGAAAAATACATCGTCCACGAATACGAACACGACGAAAAATACAGGGAAGAGCTCCGAAACAAGTTCGACGAAGAAGGGACATTACGTAACAGTTACTGTTACAGACAAACCCGCGTGGACCGAAACCGTCGTGGACAAGGCTGCGTGGGATGAAACCGTTGTAGATACGCCGGCTTGGGATGAAACCGTTGTAGATACGCCCGCAACAACGAAAACCGTTGTAGATAAAGAGGCGTGGGACGAGACAACGTATACGTCAGAATCGCATAATTTTTGCAATGAATGTCATCAGGATTTTCATGGATGGACAGAAGACCAGGTGATTGCCCATGAAGATGCCCATCTCGACGCTGGTGGATATGGCGGTTGGCATACAGAACTTGTTCAGGTTCCGACCACCGTTCATCACGATGCCGTGACGCATCAGGAAACCGTTCCTGCTGTCACGCACGTTGTCCATCACGATGCTGTGACACACGTTGTTCATCACGATGCCCAGACACATGTTGTTAATCATCCCGCAGAGGCGCACGGTGAACGGAAATGGGTAGAAGGGTGATTTTGCAAGAGTAAAAAGAAGGGAGCCGCTGGGAAAGTGGTTCTCTTCTTTTTTGCAGGAAAATCAGTGCGATGGAAAGCATTATTAATAGGAGAAAAAAGATATGAAGAAGAGAATGTTATATCTATTAGCGGCCGGGATCCTTTCCCTGTCCACGCTTGTCGGATGCGGCAGTGTCAAAACCCCGCCGAAGACGGAGACTTCCGCTTCTGTATCCTCAGAGACAAACACAGAAAAAGACCGTCCTGCAACGAAGTCTGAAAGCAAGACCGATGCAAAGACAACAAAGAGATCCGATACCTCTCTCAAAGCGGATTCCGTGAAGGACGACTCGTCCAAGGGCAAGTCTTCCACAAAACCGGATGTAAAATCTACAAGTACAAAATCCGATAGCGCAAAGTCTGATACGAAATCAGAATCGAAGACGGAGACCAAAACCACTTCATCCGGTGACAGTAAGGCTTCCGGATCGGACAACAGCAAGACCTCCGGATCCGCATCCAGCAACAACAAGACCACCGGATCCGCTTCCAGCGGAAGCAAAACCGGATCTTCTGCAGCTGCTTCGTCCGGCGGAAGCAAGACTTCCGGATCGACATCAGGCAGCAGCAAAGCCACCGGATCGACATCCTCAAAGGGAAATACGTCTTCGCAGCCAACGAAGAATACATCATCCACGAATACGAACACGACGAAAAATACAGGGAAGAGTTCCGAAACAAGCTCTACGAAGAAGGGACATTACGTAACGGTTACTGTGACGGACAAACCCGCGTGGACTGAGACCGTCGTGGACAAGGCTGCTTGGGATGAAACCGTTGTCGATACACCTGCCTGGGATGAGACTGTTGTTGATACGCCGGCTACAACAAAGACTGTGGTAGATCAGCAGGCATGGGATGAGACAACGTATACAACAATTGAACATGACATTTGTGATGGCTGCGGACAGGATCTTGCAGATATGTCAGAAGATCAAATTATCGCCCACACAGAAGCTCATCTCTTAGCTGGCGAAAACGCAAGTTATTATACTACTTATGAGCAAGTCCCCAACACCGTTCATCACGATGCTGTGACGCATCAGGAAACCGTTCCTGCTGTCACGCACGTTGTCCATCACGATGCTGTGACACACGTTGTTCATCACGATGCCCAGACACATGTTGTCAATCATCCCGCAGAGACACACACTGAACAGAAATGGGTAGCTGGTTGATTTTGCGAGAAGAAAAAGAAGGGAGCCGCTGAAAGGTGGTTCTCTTCTTTTTTGCAGGAAAATCGGCGTGATGGAACATATTATTGGTAGGAGAAAAATTATGAAAAAAAGAATGTTATATCTTTTAGCGGCCGGGATTCTTTCCCTGTCCACGCTTGCCGGATGCGGCAGTGTCAAAACCCCGCCGAAGACGGAAACTTCCGCGTCGGTATCCACAGAGACAAACACAGAAAAAGACCGTCCTGCAACGAAGTCTGAAAGCAAGACCGATGCAAAGACAACAAAGAAATCCGATACCTCTCTCAAAGCGGATTCCGTGAAGGACGACTCGTCCAAGGGCAAGTCTTCCACAAAACCGGATGTAAAATCTACAAGTACAAAATCCGATAGCGCAAAGTCTGATACGAAATCGGATTCGAAGACAGAAACAAAAACCACTTCATCTGGTGACAGCAAGGCTTCCGGATCGGACAACAGCAAGACCTCCGGATCGACCCCCTCAAAGGGAAATACGTCTTCGCAGCCAACGAAAAACACATCGTCCACGAATACGAACACGGCGAAAAATACAGGGAAGAGTTCCGAAACAAGCTCAACGAAAAAAGGACATTACGTAACAGTTACTGTGACGGACAAAGCCGCGTGGATCGAGACCGTCGTGGACAAGGCCGCTTGGGACGAAACCGTTGTAGATACGCCTGCAACGACAAAAACCGTGGTGGATAAAGAAGCGTGGGACGAGACAACGTACACGACCGAATTACACAATCTTTGTAGTGTATGTGGACAGGACTTTGAAGGATGGACAGAAGACCAAGTTGATGATCATAAGACCGCTCACCTTCTCGCAGGAGAAGGTGGTTGGCATATAGAACCTGTTCAGGTTCCGACCACCGTCCATCACGATGCCCAGATACATGTTGTTAATCATCCACGTGAGGTGCGTACCGAACAGAAATGGGTAGAAGGGTGAACTACCCGCAAATTGAATTTGCGGGTAGTTCACTCATTGACAAGCGAAGCGCCTGTTTGTAGAATCCGGGACGTATAAGGCGTTTTATATTATTCTGGCAGCATGTATGTGGAATGCGTATTTAGCCGTCCATTTCTCGCAAAAACGGCACCCACTCATCGGTTTTTGTGTTCAACATGGACGCGACATAGGTGCAGATGCAGTCGGTATGCCCGATCCTTTTCCTCCCGCTTTCGTGGAGATGTCCGAAGAGATGGTATTGCGGGCGACACCTCCGTATATACTGATCCAGGCAGTGATAGCCATGGTGCAAAGAATGTGTTTCTTTTTTTTGATAAGAATACGCGCAGGTATGCGTGCACAGGATATCGCAGGCCGGAAGCTGTCCGGCTATCGCGGCAGCCTCTTCCTCTGTCCGCATCACCCTTTTCGGGCTGTCCGAATACCGGTTTGACCCGGAAATCCCGCCGAAGCGGATGCCGTTGATCTCGATTACTTTGCGGTCCAGCGGCTGGAGACGGGGAATCCTCCTATATTCCGACCAGACATTGTGGTTTCCAAGAATGTACAGCATTGGGACATCCGGGGGTGCGGCTTCCGTCAGCGCCTTCGCGTCCGAATACCCGATATCCCCGAGCAGCAGGGCAATATCCGCAGACGGCAGCCGGGAGCGTATCTCGCCCCATTCCGCCCGCAGCCTGTAATGCCAGTCGGCGATGATAAGAATGTTGTTTTCCGGCAATTGACGGAACGGCAATGCCTGGCGCATGGCATTTGTGATTTTTCGCGGTTTGAGATCGTGGAACATTTGCTCTTTCCTTTGCTTTGCCTTTCTGTTTCGTAAGGCCCCTCCCGGGCTTGCTCGGTTGGGGCTGTGAAAGCGGTTCTCTTCTTTTTTTGTACAAAATCACCTTTTCCTTTTTCGCAAAATTGTAATTCCTATGACTGGTATTGCTATCGGAATCCCTGCAAACAGGATCGTTTCTATAACCGCCATGATACTGTGATCCCGCAGGGTCAACACGGTGTCGCCTTCGTTATTTTCCGTATCCTGCCTGACGCCTCTTACCAGTAGCCGATGATCATTTACGCCATACGGCGTACAGGTATAGAGGGTTACGTAATCTTTGCCGTCTTCTATCCCAAGATATTTGTCCGCGTCTTCTGGTAAAACCGTCCGAATGTCATCCACGACATACCGATGCGTTTCGCCAAGAACATAGATAAAAAACGCATCCCCGGTTTTCATTTTGTCCACATTATCAAACAGTTTTGCACTTTGCAGTCCCGTGTGTGCCGTGATCACGGCATGCGTGTTTTCCCCGCCGGTAATCAGACTGGTTTCATACATATGCCCTGCCATGACGTCCAGTGTCGAATCTGATGTGCCATGTCCGATTGGCAGATAAATATCCGCAGACGGAATCTCAATATACCCCATGATTCCGTCATGATCCGGGTTCAGCAAAGATTCGTATTCCGGATCCCGGTTCGTCTGGCTGCGGTAATGGAAAGGGCTTGTTTTCTGTTCTTTTGCGATTTTTTCATTATATTCGATGCAGGCATTCCACTGGTCGGAGATGTCCTGCTCTTTCATGCTTTCTACGTTATCCTGATATTTCTGCATAGACGCTGACTGTTGCATTCCGTGGACCGCGTTGGATAAAAACGGAAGGCAGAACCAGACAATTCTTACGGTAATGGCGGCCAAAAGTAAAACCGGAATTATTTTTTTCCATTTGCGCATGCGGTATTTCTCCTTCTACAAAAGAGTTTCCGAAATTTTCGCAACTTTTTTTAAAAAAACATCCGGGACGGACACCGTTTGCCCTCCAACAATCTGACGGATGGGTTTCCCTGTCTATCCCGGATGTATTTTTTTTGCAGCCCTCAAGTCTGATTCAGGAGGTCTGTATCCTGTCTCCGCCAGGAAGCGGGATCTTCCTTTTTCAGGAATTCGTGATTATCCAAGAATGTTGCCGTAGTTATATGCTTTTACCACGTGTTTTCCGCCCCATTCCGGATGATTGTCGGCATTGCCCGGATTACTCTTTTTTCCATACCAGGTGTCGCCATTTACGATAAACTCAATAACATTGGTTCCATTCAAATGACCGTACAGATTACACCCTGCGTCATTCTGGTTCTTGGCATCTCCCATGACCGTCTTGATTACGGTGCCGTCGTCGAGTTCGAAATCAATCAGGTCTCCGACGCGTCCGAAGGTTGTTGTGCAGGCGATCACATATCTGTCGCCAATTTTTCCAAAGCCTTCTTCATCATAATTCTCGTACTGATCGTGCAGGGCTTTCTGGTAGGTTCCCGCCGTCCAGTTGGTGTTCCACTTTTCGTAGCTGTACACCCCGCCAATCGTCTGCGTCGGAGTAATCTCCGCTGCGTCTTCCGTGTTGACGATATTCGGTACATTGGCCTGATCCAGTACCCTTACGGCATAATCCAGACCGCTGTTGTAGTCGTAGGTTCCGCTCACAATGCCTGTCGCGGAGCTCTGCGCTTCTACCGTCTTTCCGTTACCGGCATATATCATAACATGGTAGACGCCTTCTTTTGCATTGCTGTAGAAGACCAGATCGCCCGGCATGGCGTCCTTTATCGGAATGGCGGTCCCCGCCTGTGCCTGATCCGCGGCTACCCTTGGAAGGGAAACTCCGTACTGTGCGTAAATACTCTGCACAAAACCGGAACAATCCGCGCCGTTTGTCAGACTGGTACCGCCCCAGACATAAGGATTGCCGATGTAGTTCGACGCATACTCGACAACGGATTCCCCGATCTGCCCGTTCGGTTTCCCGGATTCACAAGAGGTCAGCGTGTAATAATACGCGCTGTTTTCTTCCGGTTTTACGATGGTTTCCGCTTTTTGATATTTGCTCTCTCCGTCGGCTTCGATCTTTGCGGTTACGGCGTCGCTGTCATCCACATACTCCTTATTGACGAATCCCCGCGCATCTCCGGATTCCACGTACAGCCATCCGCTTCCGTCGTCCAGAAGCACGTACATGTATCCGTTCTTGGGAATCTTTCCGACCGACTCCGCGTTTACGCTTTCCGCTTCCCGGATGTTGATATAGGACTGTACCTTCGCGTTGGGTTCCGCGTATTTCTTATCGACCACAACTTTCTGTGTCGTTGCCCGGTAATAGGTGTATGCTTTGTTCTCTGTTTTTGCCACTGTCGTCTTCGCGGTTCTGGAAGACCAGTCATAATTGGCCTTCTCCTCGTCCGTGGAAACCCCGGCGATCTTCATCAGGCGGTTTGCAATCTTGTCGGCCTTTTTCCCCTGGTATACCCTGGATGCTTCGACAAATCCCCGGACATCTCCGGATTCCACATACAGCCATCCGTCGCCCTCGTCCTTGATGCGGTACATCAGATCCAGCCGTTTTGCAGTCCCGACGACCTTTGCGTCCTCTTTTTTCTCTTCCAGGATGTTCAGATCCTTTTTGGCAAACAATTTTACTTTTCCAATCTGCCAGAAATGATCATCGGTAATGGTGGAAGGTTCCACAATCACGCGGGATCCCGTCCCGGGCTTCACTTCCGGTGCAGATGACGTTTCTTTTCCGTCCTTTGCTGCACTGGATGCGGATTTTCCTTGCGTGTTTCCTGTCGGTTTATTTCCCTGACCTGTGCCGCTTTTTTGATTATTCTTTGTGTCCGGCGTATTTATCTGCTGTCCGCTCTGGTTTGACGGCTTGTTTTCCGTCGGGTTGGACGGTGACGCGGGCTGTGTCGGCTCGGGTGCTGTCGGTTCTGTCGGCGTTGGCGTAGACGGCTGTGTCGGCTCCGGCGAGGGGGTAACGGACGGATCAGCTGTCTCGGAAGGTGTTGTTTCCGTTCCCTGTCCCGGGCTCTCTGCCTCCCCAGAGCCTGACGCCTCTCCTCCCGGCTCTGCCGCCGGAGCTTCCTCGGCGCTTTCCTGACTGCTCGCTCCGGAAGAATCCGTATTTACGGCCTGTTCGGAGGAAGGCGGCGATTCTGTACTTTGTGCCTGTCCTGCCGGCAGTTCATCCGCGTGAACAACCGCCGGTGTCCCGATTCCTGCCGCAACCGTGATGGTCACAGCCGTCATCAATAGTTTGTTTATAAATTTTCGTTTCACGAAAGGCCTCCTTTTCTATCCGAAAATATCTCAATTATGTCTAGCTCTTTTTCATATATGGAAGAAAACGAATTCATTTTTTATTTTTTTTGCAAAAACAGACGCCCCGCATACACGGAGCGTCGTGTTTCTCTTTCCTAATCGAACCTTACTTCCTCTTATAAATGAGTTTTTTGCTTGGTACGCTGCTAAACGCGCCTTTCTCAGCATCCCATTCATAAATATAGAATTCTGTGCCGTCCGGGAAGTCGTTCAGGTACTGCTCGGTTGTATCTTCCTTCAGAACCCTGAGCAGTGTCTGCCGTGTATTCACACGCGTCACCTTCTTGTAAGGCTTTCCTTCGATGGTTCCGTCCGGCGAAACCGTGAAGTCGTAAATGTTATTGTCTACGTTAAAGCCATGCGGAACACTGACCTCTTGATAGTGCCATGTACCCGGACGCAGCGCATACATTGCACAATCATTGTTGTCGTTGGTCTGCAGAATCACTTCGCCGTTGTCCGAACCTCCGTCAAGGGGATCCATCCATACGCGGAACTGACATCCGGCAACTTTGTTACCATTGGTATCAATCTTATTGATGGAGAATTCGTTCGTCGTATTGGTGAATCGTACTTCCCGCAAACGTTTATACTGATCCTGATCCGGTGCTGCCGGAATGGTCACGTACTTTGCGGAAGAATCCCGAAGATAGCCTGCCGTTGTGGCGGTTTCTTTCACCATGTATTTACCCTGATTGTCAGGCGTGTAGTTTATGGTAACTTCTTTCGGATTGTTTCCGCTTGCGGTCTGTTCATCGACAAACATTCCCGCTTTTTCACTGTACGACAGAACCGCGATCGGGGTTGTCTTGTAGCCGTTCCCATCCACGGATTTGCTCGTCTTGGAATATTCATAGACGGAGAATTTCATGCCATACGGGAATTTCTGACCGATTGTCCATGGCCGCTGACTCTTGATGCTTCCATCCTCATTGTAGGTATAGACAACACTGTTCAGTACAGCTTTTACACTGTCGTCGGTGATGTCTGCATACGTATCCTTTTTCACTGAAGGATCGTGCAGAACGTTTGCACCGTAGTCTGTTTCCCCGATCTTCTGCTTGTATCCATCCGCCGTAATCGTATACAGTTTCTCGCTCAGCTTCGCGTACTTGGTCAGGCGCAGCGGGTACTCCGCGTAGTTCGTCATGCGGAATACAAGATAGTTGCCCCATTCCGTATCAGTTGATCCGTTTTCCTTTTGTCCGTTCTTTCCAACCGAAATATTGCCGATCTTGTTGGTTCTCACCAACGTGCTTGACGCGCTTTTCAAAAGTCCGTCGCCGCTTACATAGAACTTGTTCCATGTATCATCCAGATGGTATCCGCCCGGATCACCGATTTTAGTTCCCTGATGATTTTTATCATACGCCTGGGCTTTTGATACGTCCGTTTCCTGGATCTGCCAGGTTCCGGCAGTGAGTCGCTGGATTTTGATAATGCCATCCATCATCGTATCCGCTTTTCCGTCCGCATCGGTATCTACTTTCATGGATGCGCTTGTTACGCTCTTGTATGTACTTTCATCACCGTTTGCGTCTCCATAACGGAATACAACACCATTCATCGGATTTCCGTTCGCGTCTACCTTCTGCATGTACACGCTTGTCGGCGCATTCACGGCAGACAGATTCGACAGCTGAATGACGGTTTTCGGTGTTTCCGTATTGCTGAAGCTTGCATCCCAATACCTGTATTTTACTCCGGTATCCGGATTTGCAAAGCCATCCGACGGATGCTCCGTCACGTAACCGGTTGGAGCCTTTTCCTCTACGACGACATACTTGCCGTTGTTGTAATGTCCGTAGTACTTATAAGCGGCATCGCTGCTGTCGTAATATCCCAACAGGTCTATTCCTTCCGGCAGTTCATACTGCTGTGTTGTCTTGTTCCAGACCATGGTTGTGTAATAAACCCACTTATTTGCCTTCAGGTCATGCTCATAAACCTTGAATGTCGCGCCCTCGATCGCGCTTCCCGATTCGATGTCCGTCTTTTTCATGACGATTCTCGCGTGCTGGGGCTCGATATGGTTATAGCATGTCCAGTTATACGTTTCCTGCGTCGAGGCAGAGCTGATCGTATGCTGCTGATCGACATGGCCGCTGTATTTGACGGGCAGTTCGTTCTTATCCTGAATCAGCTTTCCGTTTGACAGATGGCCTTCCACGATTCTGATCTTTCCTTCATTCGTTGTATCCGTCAGAAAATCGCATTCATAAACGCCGGTTGACGTCTCCTGTAAGGTGATCGCTTTGCTTTCATCAAATGCATTCTTCTGATTGTTCCACGGATACAATCTTAAAGTCGCTCCGGTAACTTTTGTTTCCGGATGAACCTCGTCCAGCTTTGTGATCTGGATATGAACCTTCGTATTCTTATTGTTGGCGGTAATATACGATACAACCTGATTCACATCTCCGGAAAGAGTGAATTCCTTCACAAACTGGGAATCGGACTCTTTTGCCAGGTTTATATTTCCGGCCTTGTCTCTGTGCGCGTATGGAGCCTTCGTCTCTACAATTTTATACTCCGATCCATATTTATTGTTGTTTGGGGTTTCATGGATCACATCGGTCCAGAAATGGTTGCCCTTGCTGTGCAGCAGTCCCCTGCTGTCCCATCCGCCGGAGCTGTTTCGCTCATACAGGGTAAATTCCGCTCCCGTAAGTTCATAGCCGGTAATCGCGTCTTTTTTGTACAAGTGAATCTGGCCGTGTTTATAATACGGTTCTACGCTGATGAAGGTTGCGCTTTGTCCGGCTTTGATCGTTAGCGTGTGCTTCGTCCCTGAAGGGCCTGCATTTGCATCCCGGCCATCATCCAGTCGGAATCCGTGTGGAGCAACCTGTTCTATCGCTGTATAGGTACCCGGTTTCAGCTTTATTTTCGAGGTATTACCGTTTTTATCCGTGGTAAGTGTAGCTACGCGGTTCCCTTTCCCGTCGTATACGTAATATACCGCACCTGCAAGCGAGTAATAGCTGTCTCCGTCTGTATAACGACTATTTGACGATCTTTTGGATAATGATGCGTATGTATCTATATTGCCTGACCAACGGATAACAGATGCCTGAATAGATGTTGTTTTTCCTTCCGGCTGAATTGAAATTTTGATACCCGCTGGATTTCCTGTGACGACTTGCGTATGTGCGGAATCACTGTTGTGCAGCCATGTATTATTGTACGTTTTTCCTGTTTTGGGGTCTGTGTAGGTTCCCCAATATATACCAATATGATGCAGGTTTGCCATAGAATTCCATGGTGTTGAAGAAGCTGATGAGCCATACACACCCGAATAGGATCCATCATATTGTGCGCTTGTCCAAAACCAGATAATATCGCCTTTTTGCAGCTGCCATGATGATACATCTGGTGCTACAGTATTAGGATTAATTGTATATGTATCTACATGGAGATCAGGATTTCGATTGATAAAACTGCCCCAAGCCTGACCGCTCTGCGCCCATCCGGCTGGTATTGTATTGTATGCGTTTGTCGGTCTGTGTCCTGTTGCTGCCATAGCATCTGCCATCACATTATGAACAAAACCATCACAAAACTGATTTGCCGCATATCCGCCACCCAGGTATTTATTCAGATGAGTATCAATATAATTGACAAACTCCGCCCGCGTCATACCTCCCATATAATCAGACAGGCTTTTTGTTCCTCGACTATATGTCGCATTATGGTCCGCAATTTCGAATCCTTCGGAATCTGATGTACTCACGTCAGATTCTTTAATATCTGTATGTTCAGACGGAAAAACTTCATTGTTCTTTTGTAAATGTCCGTCACGCGAATAAATGCCGCTGGCTTTTGCTGCTGCTTCCGATGTGCTTTTTGCCGTAATCCACCAGTCTACCAGATTACCGTAGTTGGAGCTTTCCAGTTTATTGCCATTCGTGTCTGCAGCACCGATTGTCTGTACTACTTCAAGGCTTCCCGGCAGATAGCCTGATACATTCGCACCATTATTTCCGGCCGCTCCTATAACCGTTATACCATTTTTATTGGCTTCTTTAATGATTTCTTCAATGACAGCGTTTCCACTCTGTTTTGCTCCTGAAAATGAAAGATTAATAATTCGTACCTTTTTCTCGATTGCATACTGAATGGCTGCATACACTGATGACGGTGTACCTTTTCCGTTCTTATCGAGCGCTTTAATACTGAGAATCCTGGCATTTGGATTTTCTTCAGTAATTAATTTTGCCATCCTTGTTCCATGACCGTTTTCGTCTTTTCCGTCATCGCCAAGCATAGACACGGATTCAACTACGTTGTTTCCAGACGCACCAGTATCGATAAGGGCAATTGTCCAGTCGTCTGATTTACCTTTATCCGTATGATTTAAAGCATTCAGTGGATTATTTTCCGCAGTAATATCAGAGACGTCGTCTGATATCTCTGCATTATCAGCAATAGAAAAGACTGCATCATCCATTTGAATCTGATCGCTGTCCGAAAGCGTTTCGGCTGCATCCGCTGCTTTTTTTTCTGTTTTGTACTGTATCAGATATACGTCATCATACTGACCAAGAATTTCACCGCGTGTTTCTTTAATCAGCTCTTCTGTAACAGCCTTGTCTTCTGCTTTTACAAGGATTCGTCCCTTCGTATTCGTTGTGTCGAGTTTTTCTGTTTCAGTCGTATCTTCCCCGGTACCATCCACATCCGTATTCGATGGCTGTGTATCGGAAGAATCAATACTTTTGGCATCTGTACTGTCAGATGTCGATGCAACATTTTCGTTGCTGTCTGATGTCGACGTACTAACGGAAGATGTAGTTTCCGTATTTGAAACAGATGATACTGATGAACTCGATTTAGTCGTGATATCAGAATCACTGCTGTACGTAATTTCCTTGTCGTCTTTAACATCTTTTTCTGTTTCGGCGGCATCTATAGAAACGGAGGCTCCGCCTTTTATATGCCTTGTATTAAATGTATAATCCGCTTCCGCCTGTCCCTTTTTGGTGTCGGCAGTTACATGGAAGGTGACTTCCGAATTTTCTCCGTCATTCTGGATTTCTGTCGGTGTAACCGTAATTTCTCCGGTTCCATTGCTTTCTGTCCCGTTCAGCTTTAATCCGATGACATTGGAACCGGTCCTGGATCCGGTTATGGTGAAGTTCTGTCCCTCCATACTGGAAGGCAGAGAAACCGCTGCATCCGCGTCAATGCCCGCGTACTGCTTTGCCGCGTCTTTCACACTGTCTGTCAGGTCCGCGTCAGAGGTAAAACCGGAAATCGAAACGCCTTCACTCAGTTCATCGACATCCGTATCGAGCAGGCTTCCGATCTTGTCGCCAGCGTCTGCTTTTTTCACCGCCTGACCGTCCGCGGAAAACACGGTTTTATTGTCAATTACCGCTCCGTTTTTGGAAACGTAGCCTGCCATTGTGGCTGCCGCTTCCGCGGTATTTCCGCCTACCACATTGTAATCCACGCTCTGCCCGTAGTTGGAAGAACGCAGCTTTTTTCCATTATCGTTGCAGGCCCCGACCACCAGTGCGGACTCATCGGATCCCGGCATGGTATACAGGGCTTCGATATCCTTGTCTCCTGCTGCGCCGATGACGGTGACTCCTTTTTCTGTCGCGTCCTTGATGGCTGCGTTGACCGCAGCGGTGCCCGGAAGATTTGTTGTGGAGAAAGGTAAAACGATCGTGCCGGCCCCTTTGTTGATCGCCGTCTCGATCGCGGCGTAGAGGGATGCGGAAGTTGCAGTCCCTTCTTTGTTGAACGCCTGTACGGAAATCAAATCAGCCTTTGGGTTCTGCTTGCGGATCAGCATCGCGAGCCTTGTGCCGGTCTCGGATTCTGTGTAATCATCGATGACGGAAACTTTGTCGGCTTCTCCGGTAATTCCGGTACTGATCATGGCAATGCTGTTCAGGGATCCGTTTTTACCGCCTTCGGTAATCTCTTTGAGCGTTTGGGAATCGTCCGGCGTTCCTTTGCTTCCTTCCAGATAGACATAAGCGTCGGTATCCACGAAGTTGGCGGAATTCTTATATTCTTCATAAGCGTTCCGCGTTTCTTCTTCGGAATCGAAGGAAAGCAGATAGGTATTGCCATATGCGCAGATCACATTTCCTCCTGCGCTCAGATTTTTTTTACTGTCAACGCCGACCAGCAGTTTCTTTGTGGAAAAGTCCGGCTCTGTGTCCGGTTCCCTCTGTTTCATACCAAAGAGGCAGAACAAAGTAATTCCGGTAAAGACAACTGCTGCGAGGGCAATCACAAGAAAAAGGCCAAGTTTTCTTTTCTTTATGCTCTTCATCATTTTTTCTCCTTCTTCCGGCTGCTTGCAAAAACAAAAAGAATCAGTACCGCTGCGGCGATTCCTGCAAGCATGTACCATGGATTGATCCGGTAATCCGAGGTCTGTACCTTCGGCTGATTTCGTTCATTTACGAAGGAAACCGTCTGGACATCTTTTTCACGGATCGTGCCGTTTCGCTTTGTAACATGCGTGGTATAGCCATCCTGATTGGCTTCTTTTTCCGACACATTGTAAGCCGTTCCAATCGGGATTCCCTTGATGGTTGCGCTCTCTCCGCCCTTCAGAGCAATGGTGTCCCCGGAACGGATGGTCCCTGTTTTTCCCGACGATGTTTCGTAGGTATATGCGGCAGACAGCCGGTCATAGGTCATCCCGTAATTCGGATTTGAGGAGGAAGCGATGTTGTTGGTATCAAACCGGGAATCCGAGGATACGGTTCCTGTTTTCCGTTCGGTACCATCCGGATTCGAATCCGCGAAAGCCTTGTCCAGAAAAACCGTGAAATGCCACTGCCGGTTTCTTTCGGTATGATCGCCTTTTAGTTTCTTTGTGATTTTCAGATCGCCAAGCGGGAGGACTTTCGGATAAACGGTAACATCATAGTTCCACGCGTCCGGACTTGTGTCTTCCTTGTTATTGAGTCCTTCCGGAACGGATACAAGGAACGGAATGGACGCCGCGTATTCATTTGCCGGATGGGTTTCTACCCCAAGATAGATGCCAAGATCCACCTGGTCGAGCTTCCCGATTCCGTCATTTTCGGTCATGACCGGGTAGATCGCTCCGCCTTCCGGGATTCCGTTCTTATAAGCGTTCTCCACGTATTCTTCAATACTTTCCGGATCGGTATCTGATGTGATTTCCAGATCGGGGAAAATGGATTTCACCGGGGTTCCCACGGCAGCCTGTCCTTCTGTCGTTTCCTGTATTTCTGAGGTAAAGGCCGCCACTTTATATAGGGTAAAGTTCGCGCCGCTTACCGGCGATTCCGCGTCGGCGTCTTTATAATCAATCGTTACGGATCCTGTCCGGTCCGGATTGAACGTAAATTCCGTCGATTCTGTGTCCGCCAACACCGGCTGCGGTATCAGAAGACACATGGATAGGACGGCAGCGATCATTGTCCTGATTTTTTTCATCTTTTTTTTCTCCTTCCACTACGACTGCTACTGTTGTCCGAATGGCCGCACAAAATGAGCCATGCATATTTTCCATCTTTTTTATATATGTCTGTTTTTGTTTTTATTTTTTTCTTTTTCTTGTAATAGGGAATTGTCGTGGGTTGTCATGGGCAAAATACTGAAAAAATGTGGACGGAATCCTTGCGTGAAAGGAAAAAGCGTTCTGTTTATGCGGGCTTTTGGGGAAACAGATGCGGAAACAAAATACGTGCCGGACTGCATTCGGCCGATATGAGTTGTGATAAAATTATAGAAAGACTGTCCACGTTTTTATCGAAGAAAATTACTCCGGAAGACAAAATACAGGATTTGGAAGAAAATCACGACATACCAGTCACAGAGGCAACCCGCAGGGAGGGGAACAGTATGTGTAACTACAGCAGTTATGTTTTCTCAGAAGGGGAAAAGAAAGGTCTGGAGCAAGGAATTATCCTTGGCGCAATCGACACGATGAGAGATTACGGGGTTTCGGAAGAAAAGATCCTGCAGCGGATCATGAAGAAATACCAGATCTTGGAAGAGGACGCAAAACATCTGATGGAGGAAGCAAAAAAGCTTGTCTGATCTACAAAGACATTGAAAAAGGCCGCCGCACTGTTTTTTTCGTGCGGCAGCCCTTTTCTTGTCTGCAACTATTCAAACCCAATTTTTTAATTTTGGTACATGCTCGAACTTATTGATGTTGTTCGTTACATTCGCCAAGCGTATACTCTGTGTTTATATTGATTCCCTTTTTTCGGCGATTAATTCCCCACGGCCGTCTTCCATAAAATCATCTGTAAACAGATCTAATGACTGAATCAGACCCTCCCATCTATTTTCTTTTGGGACAAGAATAACAATATCGCCTATACGATTAATATTCACTTCATCCGTGTTAAATCTGAAATTTTTAGGGAGGCGTACTGCCTGACTTCCGCCATTTGAAAAAACCTTTCCAGTTTCGACCATAAAATCACCTCCATTCGATTTTAGCATATATCTGTGTATATACATTTGCAAGGGGTATTTTATCGCATACAAAAACCGCCCCGGAAGGGACGGCTTTCGTTTTTTCATCAATGGATCGATTATACCTGTTTTTGCAATTCCTGCACTGCGTCTTCTTCGGCAATCGTGTGAAGCCCCGGATAAACGGCGCACATCGTCGATAGTGGAATTTTGTCCGCCAGGGCGGCGCTTGCTATGCCCGTCTGTATATACAATGCACGATACATGAACCCGATCCAATGCGCAGCGGCGTTGTCGAAGACCTGATCATTTTCTTTTGCCTCTGTCCACGGAAAGCCTGTCAGCTCCGGCAGGATAAAATCCAGGTTTTCTTCAGGAGTGTGCATCTGATATCGCGAATACTGCGTATCCCATTGCCGTTTGCAGAAGTCAGAGTGTAGATAAGCGGGAACAAACGCTACAAATGTATCGTATACATAATGATTGGCAACATATTCGAAAATGTTGCCCTGCACATTGCAGATTGCATATTCTACGCTTGTCATTCTTTTTTCTCCTCTTCGATAATTTCTGAAAGAAATTTGCCGGCACGATTATACCTTGCTGCCATCTCGTTCACGACGTTTTGGCCTTCCTTCCTTTTCTCATCCGAAAATCGCAAGGCGTTTTCTGCCTCTTTTCCGCAGATCACGCGTTCGGTCAATATTGTGATCTGTTGGCACGCGAAGGGTGTTTTTGCTACGGCCTGCTCTCCGTAATCAACGCTGTCCAGACAATGCATCAGTGCAACATCGGTTAATCCGTTTTCTTCAAAACGTCGAATTGCTTCATTCATCCGATCATCGGCAATTGGACCTACTACAAGGTCCACCTGCTCCAATCGTGCCTTCGCCTGCTTCGCCAACATTGATTTTGCAAATTCTTTCGATTGTCTTCTACATGCCAGAACTGTCCACAGCCAGTCTTTTCCGGTCAAATACAATCGACGGGTCGTTGGTATTTTTCTCAGATCGAATTTCAGCTCATAAAAAACCGGATTTCGATCTGAAACCACCAGCCCCTTAATCTGATTCGGATTTGTCCCCATGTAAAATCCGCGACCAAAATCACAACTCTCACGACTGCAAGGGCGAATTTCGCCCTTTAGTCCGCCACGTGATCCATGTATAAGAGAGAGCTCCTGTTTGTGGCAAATATCCATACTGTTTCCTCCCTCTCGAATTATACCATGTCTGCCGGTATGCCGTTCACGAATTTACATCAGGATTCTTTCTGTAATTTACCGCATACAAAAACCGCCCCAAAGGGACGGTTCAGACTGTAGACAAAGTCCGAAGCACAACGCCTCGGATTTTTGCTTTTTTGAGACAAATAAAAAGTTAAAATTGTCAGTATCCGTGCGGTTTGTTGGCGTTTCTATGGTAAAATATAAGTGTCGGATTTATAAAAATGTTCCCCACAATCAGGAGATGCAAATGCTGACACAGAATGCCGATAAGAAGCGCGAGCAGATTCAAATGTTTTGTATGGATGATCTCGTTCCACAGGATCATCTTCTGAGACTGATTGACAAATCCATTGACTGGTCCTTCATTTATGATCTTGTAGAGGAAAAATATTCCCCTGATCAGGGACGTCCAAGCATAGATCCTGTCATGTTGATAAAGATTCCGCTTATACAGTATCTCTACGGCATAAAAAGCATGCGTCAGACGATCAAAGAGATCGATGTCAATGTTGCGTATCGCTGGTTTCTGGGTCTGGACATGTATGATAAAGTTCCGCATTTTTCTACTTTCGGCAAGAATTACACACGTCGATTTCAAGATACAGATCTTTTTGAACAGATTTTTTCACAGATCCTTTCCAAATGTTATAAATACAAGCTGGTCGATCCGAATGAGATTTTTATTGATTCCACGCATGTAAAGGCAAGGGCGAATAATAAAAAGTGGAGAAAGAAGATAGCTGAACAGGAAACGTTATTCTATCAACAGCAGCTCCAGAAAGAGATTCAGGAAGATCGTGCAGTGCATAATAAAAAGCCCCTGAAAGACAAGGATGACAATGATCCTAACAGCCCTGGTTCTGGCACTGGACATGAGATCAAGGAAAGTACAACGGATCCGGAAAGCGGATGGTTTCACAAAGGCGAACATAAGCAGGTTTTTGCATAATCCGTAGAAACGGATGTGACAAAAATGGTTGGATTCTGGGATATGATGTAAGTCCCGGAAACCTGCATGACAGCAGAACTTTTAAGGGAATCTATGACAAGATAAGAGACCAGAAACCTGAAATGATAGTTATGGATGCAGGTTACAAGACACCGGCGATTGCCAAGCTGCTTCTTGATGATGGAATAAAACCGCTGTTTCCTTACAAACGGCCAATGACGAAAAAAGGTTTCTTCAGGAAAAATGAATACGTTTATGATGAAGCCTATGATTGCTATATATGCCCGAATTATGAAATCCTGAAATACAGCACCACAAACAGGGAAGGCTATCGAGAGTATAAAAGTAATCCATCCATTCTCTTTTTCCATCAGAATTCTGTTTCACATAATTTTTAACGATAAAACAGGCTCCAGGGGCTTGCCCCAAAGCCTGTTTGTCTACAGTCTGATCAAAATTTTTCTTTCTTTTTTGCGCGAAAAAAATGGTGTACTGTTATTCTTTCTCATGAGCATAATCGTGATTCGTTTTTTCTGTAACCCGGCTATCCTTCCCTTCTCTTTTTTTGAAATCAGATGCAAGGCAGAATTTAACATCCGGGGTACGAATGGCAGCAGGAAACAAATCCCGGCGCAGAACTTCTACATAGAATCTCGTGATCTTCGCGACGGAAATCTCTTTGCTCATGAGATCCAGCGGTCTTGTATCGTTTACCGCCCTCATTCTTTCTGTTGTTCACAAAAAATACACACTTATTATGCCACAAATATCGGAGATGGGCAATTGGCGGATGCGGATTTTTGTGACCTTTTACAGTGATTTTACAAGGTTTTGCGGTTTCGGAAATCCGGAATCTCTGCCTCAGATCTCGGAAGATTGCCGTCGTTTCATTCGCGCCATCTGGCGTTTCATGGCATATCATCTTCATCACTGTCTTTTACCTGTCAGTTGCGGCACGCCTGGTATTAAAGATCCGCTGCCCAGTTACAATTCCCATTTACAATTGCTCGAGATGCATGTGAAAACCTACTGCTTTTTGGGCGTTTCTTCTTCTTCTTTTTGGACGTTTATTCTTCTCTTGTAAAATCAGCAAAATTTTTATAAAATAAAATTATATTCTTTCACTCACGTTGCTGAGTGTGGCGTTATTTTATATCATTTTCACTCATTTCCTGAGTATCTGATTTATATCATTTCCACAATCGGATTATTTTCCACAGAGAACAAAAATGTATAAAAGGATTTACGGAACTTATTCCTGCGGTTCCCGCGGATGAAACCGTAACCAATTAGAAACTCGAAGAGCACTCACAATATTTCAAATTTCAAAAGAAAAATCTAAAAATAAGGAGAGGTTTGCTTATGGTAAGACGTAAGAAAAGAATGCTGGTGATTGCAATGGCAGCAGCGGCGGTGATGATCAGCTGTTGCGGTTCCCCGGTAAAAAAGAACACAACAGTGGATCAGAATGCCATTGTCAAAAACGGCAGTTTGGACAACAAATCAGAATCGGAAGAAACTGCCATTACGAAGGAAGTGACTGTTCCGGCATCTGTAGAAACCACTCGCGGAGACATCGGGAATGCTCCCACCTATAAGAAAGTTGAGGTGATGACCGAGGACAAGAAAGAAGAAACATCCGTCCAACCGTCTCCTGAAAGGACGGATACCGATATAAAAACAAAAGAGAAAAAATACGAAAAGAAAGATACTTTTCCTGAAAAGTCCGATACAAAGGTAGAGACGAATACCAACACCGATACACACAGCACTGATACATACAGCACTGATACACACAGCACTGATACACACATTGCCGCGAGTATGAATACAGATACTTTTAATGATATTCAGCCCAGTCATACCCACAACTGGGAAGCGGTCACGAAGAGCGTTCATTATAATGCTGTCACGTATCAGGAGCCTGTATACGAGCAGAAATGGGTTGAGGATACTCCGGCATGGGATGAGACAATGGTTGTTAGTAATTCATACTACAAATGCAATTATTGTGAATTTACTACCGCTGACGTAGAAATAATGGGAGACCATTCTATAGAAGAAGGTTACGGATATAGTTTTATACCAGAGCAGACACAGATGGTTCACCATGATGCAACCGGACATTATGAGCAGGTACAGACTGGAACAAAAACCGTTACAGATCAGCAGGCGTATGATGAAACCGTAACGATCGGATACAAATGTTCAATCTGTGGTGCAACAAAATAATCCTCAAAGTAACTTTTTCTTCATTAAAAAAAGCTGTCGCACTAAGTAATTAGTGTGGCAGACTTTTCTAACGTATGAAATCCGGCCAGCAGGCCGGATTTCTCACATAGAGCCAAAGGGTGCCGCGGCTTCTGATGCGATAGCCCCTCTTCGCTTGTTACTTTCTGTTTTCCATTTTTCTCTGTCGTTTCATAACCACGAGCAGTGCACATACCGCAAGGGCAATTACCGCAATGGACAGAATCGTCAGGATGGCTCTTCCGGGTCCTCCGGTCTGCAAAACCATTTTTCCACTGTTCGCGACCCGGAATACCGGATTTATGACTTTTGTATCATTGACGCTGACAACCTTATGGTCTTTCAGCACTACCTTGATATCAACCGACTGCAGTGCCTTTTCGGGCGGTGCCGCTGTTTCACGGATATAATAAGTTCCGTCTTCCAGTCCTGACCATTGAACATAGCCATCAGTTCCGGATACCTGTTCCGGATAATCCTTCGGATTTGCACCAGTGCTGTCATTTTGTTGATATCGGGACTTGTCCTCGTTCAGAAGAACAAATTTTGCTCCGGCAAGGGACTGATGGTTGTTGTCAATCTTCATGATACGTACAGATCCGGAAGCTACATGATCATTGCCATGCATCACGAGGACTTTTCCGAGATCATCCCAGCGGATTTCCACTGTATTCGGAATGTCTGCCCCATCTTCAGGTGTGATTACAGCTGTCTGGTTGATCAGCGTGTCAAAACGGAGTCTTAAATAGCCTATACCTTCATACTGCTTCTTGGAAATCTTTTCCAGTCCGCTGGTTGTCAGAACTACTTTCAGCGTTCCGCCTGCGGTTCCTTCTGTTGCTCCGGATACAGTATAATCCTCGTTACCCAATGTCAGAAGAACATTTGCGTTTGTTTCCTGCGAATCGATGACATCCACTCTTACATTTCCCTTGTAATCCAGACGGGAGTCAATTGCATCCGTGAAGGATGCTCCCCTCTGTTCCGGCCTGGAATCTTCCATTCCGGATGGGATCTTCGTTGTGATGCTCCATGTATGGATCTCATAACGGTTGTTGCTGACCTTGGAGACCACTTTCTTTGGTGTTGCCACCAGGATACGTATCCTCTGTGCCTCGATGTTTTCTTCTTCTCTCGCCGATGCGGCTTTACCGGAAAGATTCAGTGTTTCAAAAGCAACCAGCTGGCAGTTCTGATACTGCATGGCATCAAAGCTGTAATGAATGTCCACGCTTCCAGAAGCTGTAAGATTTCCGCTTGTCGCTGCTCCGGAGATAAACGAGGTTTCCTTTGAACGGATTCCGGTATCAGTGAGGCTTCCATCCGCATTCACTTTCATCAGCTTTCCGGTTACTTCGTATACCTTGGATGGAGCGAGGTTTTCATAGATTATCTGATCGGTCAGGGTGACGTTGGTATCAAATGCCTTCGTATCATCCGCTGTCTGTACCGGTTTTCCGTTCTTATCCAGATCAAAGGCGATCATTTTCTCTCCGTCACCCGAGGCCTTATCTCCATTGACATCCTGGTACAGAATGGTGCTGATTTTCGGGAAGAAAACCATCTGCTCCGTATCATTCAGATCTTTGTGAGATGCAACCTCTTTTCCATCGACAAAGATGGACTCTGTTGCCACCACGGTTTTTCCCGTCATGCCTGTCGCGTCGAACGTGAAGACGTTCTTCACTTCTCCGGTTTCGCTGGTTACATTCAGAGTTGTCGAAGCGGTTACCGTTTTTCCGTTAATGGTGAGCGGCTGTCCGGACTGTTTGTCGTACAGAGTTCCGGATACCGTGATCGTCTTTCCAATGTAGGAGTTCAGGTTCTTAATACTAATAGTATCTGTGAGTTTGACTTCCTTCTTTGCTTCTGTGTACTGCGACCCTTCCTCATCGCGAAGACTGGTGGACGGTACTGGAATCAGAGTATCGTTAACGTCCAGTGATGTATCAGATAGGCTGTTTCCTGTTTTCACGGAAACCAGTTTGCCGCTGTCATCGACTCTTGCCAGGACGACTGAGCCGTAGCTGGTTCCGTCGGATCCGGTGAATGAGGCGTTATTGTCATATCCGCTGGCGGCTTTGGTTTCCTGAATGGTAATTGTGCCGTAAGGGACCACTGTGTGTGTTCCGGAAGAATCAGTTACTGTGTACAGCGCATCACCACCAACCTTATAAGTATTGTCGAAAAGAACTCTGTATTTTTGTATATTTTGTCTCCACTTAGCCGCAAACACCCATGTTCTTGTTGCCTTCGCCGGGAGTTCCGCCTGGCTGCTGTAGTAATTATTGTAGTACTTTACAGTAAATTCTGTTCCTTCCAGTGATGGTATATTCGCAGCAGCATTCGGCGTATTTTTATTGATCGTAATACCAATCGGGTCGGTTCCGGGCAGATCTGTTACACCTACCAGCACGGGTACACTTGCCGTACTTCCTTCTGTCACCGTTCCGGGATAAACTGTACTTGATAAATTGTACCCTTTGGGAGCCGTAATTTCCTTAATGTAATAGGTCCCAAGAGGCATTTGCAAGGTATTGGAATAACCATTTTCGTCGAGGGTAAAGGATTTTCCTGTACCCTGTGTACAAGCTGCATTTTTCCAAATTCCATACCAACCTCCCTTAAAGGAATAGCAGGGGTTTCCATTTGTGATTTCCGGATTGGAAGATGATTTATGGATACGGATATAACCATATTTCGGGGTATCCGTCACGTTTAATGTTAAAGGCTGATTCGTTGTGGATCCGGCAGTTACCTTTAATGGATAAACAGTTCCTGAGTATTCGTATCCTTTCGGAGCTGTAATTTCTCGGATGTAATAAGTTCCGGCTGGAAGTTCAACGGTATTGGAATAGCCATTTGCGTTTAGTGTAAACGACTTTCCTGTACCTTGTGTGCAGGCTGCATTTTTCCAAATTCCATAAAAACCACCTGAGAAGGAATAATTGGAATTTCCATCAGTCGCACCGGGATCCGAAGAAGATTTATGAATACGAACGTAACCATTCTGTACTGTAGGTTCATCTTCCGCTACTGCATAAACGATTACGGTTGTTCCAAGGAATCCAGCTGAACTGCTGCGAACTTTGTTTAAACCATATTCATACAGCCACTGCCGCCAGTTCTGGTTGGTAGCCTGTCCATTATTGTAATGAACAGAATTCCATGAAATAGAATCAGGAAGCCCTGATCCGTCATCAGCACGCATGTTTGTTAATTCTTTCCACGAACCATAGTATCCCGCTGTCGGAGTCTCCGGAAAGCTGTGTATCGGATAGGCAGTGCTTCCGTCCAACCCTATCGTATAAATACCAATCGCACCGACGACTCTGGCTTTTTTGGTTTTGGAACGTTTGGCAGCATCCTTCAAAGCGGCCTGTGCTGCTGTCTTATACAGGGTGCGGTAATCTGTTACATCGCCGTCGTTTACGGAACTCAGTGCGCCGCTGATTGCATGATGTTCAATCTGCTGTGTCCTGAAATTCGTAATATTGCTGTTTATAGCATTGTCGTTAGATACGTCGACACTTGTATTCTTTCCGCTGTCATGCCATACAAAGAAACCATGCACGTTTCCAATTGCTCCGCCTCCGGTTGCTCCTGAACTTCCGGATCCTCCATTGGCTATTTTGATGTCATCGGATGTGCTAACCGTATTGTCTTCATCCGTCTCACTGTTGTCTGCTGCGACGGTTGTGAAGATCGTTTTGTTATCGGCTGTAATCTTTCCTTCTTTGGAGAAGATACCAGAAAGCCTTGCTGCTGCTTCAGAAGTCGATGCGGCTATCACGTAATAATCAACGGTATCGCCGTAGTTGGTATCCTTGATTTTCTTTCCTTCAGCATCAGCGGCGCCGGCGATTACGGCTTCGTCAATTCCGCCGGGAATGTAATATTTGGCATTTTTGCCATTATTGCCCGCGGCGCCAATCACGACAATTCCGGCTTGAACCGCTTCTTTGACGGCCTTTTCGACCGCGGAAGTCTCTGCGTTTTTTGTTCCGGAAAGGGACAGATTGATCACACTTACCTTTCGTTCCATGGCATATTTGATGGCCGCTGTTACCGAAGACGGGGTGCCGTTTCCGTTTGCGTCAAGAGCTTTGATCGAAAGGATTTTGGCATCTGGATTCTCTTCGGTGATATACCCCGCCATCTGTGTTCCGTGGCCGTTGTCATCGGAAGCATCGTCGCCAAGCATGGAAACTGCCTCTGTAACATTGACTTCTTTGGACGCGCCGGTATCAATCAGGGCAATTGTTCCCTTTTCGACCGTGCCGGATGGCGCATCGGCAAGCTCTGTCAGAGGGTTGCTGTCCTCTGTCATCACGTGATCTTCTGTGACATCTGTGATGTCCGTGTCTGCATCTGCGGCACTGAGACACGCATTATCGATATTTACAAAATCCGCCGTTTCCAGATAACCGTTATATGCCTGTTTCGCTGCTTCTTCGCTCGGATACTGAATCAGGTACAAACCGTCATACGAAGACAGGATATGATCCTGATCGTCCGCTACGACGGAAGCGTCGTCTGTTCCGACCAGAAGGCGGGAAGACGAAAGACCGGTTTTTTCCGTCACTGTATCCTCTGCCTCATCCGCGTTGTTCATAAGGATAGATGATCCCGATGCGGATGAAACGCTTGCGGAAGATGATTTTACTGATTCTCCCGCAAAGGTTGTCGCAGGAAAGCTTGTGACAGCCAGCGCAGCCGCCAGAATGACGTTCAGTGCTTTCTGTAATTTTTTCATTTTTTCTTCCTCCTGCGTGTAAAAAATAAGACGATTCCAATGACACACACCGAAGCGGCTGCAAGGATCATATACAGGATCGGCAGAGTATCACCCGTCGGAGTTCCTCCGGTTTTGTGCACTGTAGGCGTTGGCTGCTTGTCTTTGCGGTTAACAAACTTTACCTCTGCCGGGACTTTCCGCACGATGCGTCCGGACGCGCCCTCTGATGTGGTCTTGTATCCATCCTGGTTCGCTTCCACCTCGGTTACCTTGTAATCCGAACCGCATGGAATCATCGTAATGGTTGCGATTTCTCCGGATTTCAGCTGAATCTTGTCTCCGGTTTTGATCGTTCCTTTCGTTCCATTGGAAATCTTGTAGGGAACCGAAAGGTCCGCGTCCGTCGTCTTGAAGGTGACGACAAAGTTGAATTTCTGATTTGTGTCTCCGGCACTGCCGCTTACCTGCTTGCTGATGACAATGTCGCCTGCAGGCAGGGATTTTGGCTCCACTTTCAGCTCGTAGTTCCAGAAGGTACGGTCGATATCCTCGCCGTCACTATAGGGCAGCTGGAACAGGAACGGGGTTGACGCATAATGCTCCGGTGCCGGAGAAGTCTCCATCCCAAGGTAAACCCCAAGCTCCATCCCGCTGATCGCGAGTTTTCCATCCTCTCCTGTCTTGCCGGTATAACTCGGCCCGATTTCCGGATGATCCTTGTAATACGCCTGTACTTTTCCCGCAATGGCTTTTGTGTCCGTATTCTGATCGATTACAAGATCCGGAATGATGGAAATGTACTGGTTTCCTACGGACGTGACGGTATCTGATCCGGATGCAGATGGTTTTTCCGCCTCCTCTTCCGGTCTGGTATCCGTCACAGAACTGGAGCTTACCGCTTCCGTTTCCGTCTTTGCATCCGTATCTGCCGCAGAGTCTGTATCTGTGGCAGTCGCTGCGTTCACGCCTGTGTCCGTTTTTGTTCCTGATCCAGGAACCGCCGTGGCATTTTCGTCTGCCAACTTCTGGGGCAAGTCCGCGGCATCTTCTGCCGTGATCTGCATGTTCAGGTCCGCGATTTTGTAGAACGTGAATTCCGCGTCCGTGACCGGATCGTTTCCGTCTATGGTGTCCTGGTAGTCAATGACAACCGTTCCGGTCTGTGACGGATCAATAACGGATGACCGGCTGTCCGGATTCTGTTCGGCAGAAATCGGAACCGCTGACAGGCCAAGAGCCATACAGCAGGACAGGCAGAACAGTTTTTTCAGAAATGTTCCTTTCATCCTTCGCTTTCTCCTTTCTTTTTCTTCAGGATGCACACGCATCCGATCGTTCCAAGGGCAGCAGGAATCGAGAGTATCAGCGCCATTTTGATCCATGGAAGCTTATCGTTATTCTTCAGGAGAATTGTTTCTCCTTCGGATTTGACGGGGATGTCCGGATAAGCCCGCTTCCCGGTGACAAGAAGCCTGTGATCGTTGATGCCGTAAGGCGTACAGGTGTACAGCGTAATGAGATCCTTCCCGTCTTCTACCTGCATGTAGGGATCACAGTCGCCCGGCAAAAGGACACGGATGTTTTCCACCGTGTAGACATGTTCATTATCCAGAATGCGGATGTAGAACCTGTCGCCTTTTGCAAGCTTTGTCAGGTCGGTGAAAATCCGGTTGCTGATGAGGCCCGTGTGTCCGGCAATCACCGCGTGGGTGCTTTTTCCGCCATAGGGAAGACTTGTTCCATACATGTGCCCGGTTTTGTATTCCAGCTCACTGTCCTTTGTCCCATGCGCCACCGGAAGATAAACGTTGATTTTCGGAATAATGATGTAGGCCATCACGCCGTCTTTCTGGTTCAGGATGGATTCATATTCCGAATCCGTGGCATCCGCGCCCTGATAGCTGAAGAAGCTTTCCTGCTGCTGACTGGCGATTTTCTGGTTGTATGCTTTTATTTTATCTTTTTCTTCCGCAACCTCTGACTTGTTCATGCCATCAATTTCGCTGCTGTAGCCGGTATATTTCGTTACCGCAGTTGCCAGATGGTACTCGTCAAGGATCAGGGGAGAAAGAAGTCCTGCGACTCCCGCTGTAAGAATCAGCCATACGAAAAGGAGCAGTATTTTTCGCTTCATCAGGGTGTCCTCTCTTCTTTTCTCTTCTTCCCGCTGCAATTGGATGATCCGGCAGGGCATTTTCCATGCCCCGCCGGGCGCAGGATTGTGTCAGGACTTATACGGTTTTCTTTTCTTTCTGGCAGCCAGAACAAGAACGCTGCCCGCGCCGACAACAACCAGAAGCGTTGCGCCATAAACCATTGCACGTCCCTCGCCGCCGGTCCGAAGGTTCAGGGACTCATAGTTCTCGACATTGAAGGATGCGGCTCCCTTGTCTACCGTGATTGCGGCGGTATTTCCGTCCGCGGTAATGGTGGTCTTGTCTGTATCCAGAGCGCCGGTTACGCCATGGTTGGAGTTGGAATCGTCGGTCGGAACCGAAGTCAGGGCGATCGTCACCCTGGACTTCAGAAGCTCGTGGCTCTTTGCGCCGCTCTCATCTTCTCTTCCCTCGGTTGCGGTCTCGGTCATGATGTAGTGCTCTTCATCGAGACCCTTGATGTACAGCTTGCCGTCGGAGCCCGGATGTACGGTTGTCACAATGTTTTTCGCGTCGTCTGAGGTGCGGTCATACAGATGGTAGATGCCGTCTCCCTCTTTTACGAACTGCACATTGCTGTCCTTCACGTGATTCTCATTGCCGCCTGCTCCGGTTCCTTCTCTCTTGAAGGTGAAGGAAACACGGGTCGGATCCTTCACCCCGTTTTTCTTTACATTCAGCTTGTAGGTATAAACGCCAACCTTGTTGCCCTTGATGGAATGATCGGTATCCGTTTCGCCTCCGTTATCGGAAGTGTTCCAGGTCAGGGTCGGCTGGTTCTCTTCCTCCACCTGATCGCCGACATGTGTGGTATCCTTGTTCAGAACGGAATCAAACAGGATCATCACCTGACTGTCCTCGGTAATCGCGTTCAGCTTCTCAAGTCCGAAATTGGTCAGAGCAACCGTAAACGAACTGTTTCCGTCAGCATCTTTTGCTCCCTGCGTCAGGGTGTAATCGGTATCTTTTGTCAGCTCGACCGCGCTTCCGCTCTGAAGCTGGAAGCTGTCATTGAGGGTGCCGTAATCGGTCATCTTCTCCGGGTTTGCGATACGGGGAACGATATAGATGCCGTTGATCTTGTCAAAGGTAAGACCATTATCCATGGTATCGGTCTCGACAAATTTGGTGTACGCGTTGCCGTCCTGCAGCATCGGAGCTTCCGGAAGAAGGACCTGATGAACCGTCTCGCCGATTTCATAATCGCCGTGATCAATCAGTGTGTTCCTATCATCTTCCTTGATGATCCGTTTCGGGTTGTTGATGGTTTGGTTCTTCGGATAAACCGTGATGTCATACTGCCATGCGGTACCCGCCGCATTATTGCCGATGGCCGTCTGGTTGGTCATCGGAATGGAAACGAGAAGCGGGCTGGACTGGTTGGCAACGGCCTCGTCACGGGTGATTTCTCCAACTGTCTTGTCCTGACCGGTTGCGCTCTGGTGCGGATCCACGGTGATCTGGCCGCTCTTGTCGCTGTAAGTACCGCCAGATGCGATCTGAGCCGCTGTTGACTGGTCAGCTACGGTCTGCGGGTCGTACCCGGAAATGTCGGTCTCGCATACAAGGTACAGGCCGAGCGGAAGATTATCCAGTACGATTTCTCCATTTGCGTCGGTTGTTCCGGTATAAATAGATTTTGCCTTGTTGACGCGGTTGTTGATCACAAAATCATTCAGGGATTTCTCTCCGCCCTGCGCCGCGTTGATGGTGTCCATCACCTTCTGCATGGTTTCCGTGGTGTACGCCTGGGTATCGCTGCTTCCGTCCTGACGCTGTACAATCGGATCGGAACCGTTGGCTACGACTGTTCCATCCTCGTCTGCAGCGGCGGTAAGCTTGTCCTTTGCCGCGGAATTCAGAATCAGGCTCTTGAAATCCTGATCGAGGTTGTCGAAGTAAACGCCGGCGCCGTTCTTTGTGGTCAGGGTTTCGATGTCCGCTACCTTGATGGCGGAGAATTCCACTCCCTTCATCGGGGTCTGGGTAGAGCTTGTCGCTCCCTGTACTCCTTTGTTGTCGATGGTTTTGCCGTTGTTTTCCTTTACCTTGAAGATGGTGATGCTTCCGCTCTTCGTGGTATCAATGGTTGAAGCGGTGGTGATTGGGTTCGCGGAATCCGCAAAAGCCGGAGCCGCCATGGAGGTTATAGCCATTGTGGCGGCCATGCTGACCGCTGCCAGATAAGTGATTCTGGGCTTTGGATTTCTTACGTTTCTCATCCCTTTTGTTCGGGGCGTTGTATCTTCTTTGCTTGCCCCTTCTCCTTTCTTCATTTTTGTTTGCTGCCGCGATGAATATCGCTGTCAATACAATTTACGGGCTCTTGGCCCGTATCACCCATCTTTTTTTGCGTTCAGTCATGTTTCCTCCTTTTTGCAGCGGGTAGAATGGTGAAAAAATCTATGAGTATCGAAATCGTTGATCTTGAGAAATGGTTTTGGAATTGATTTATCCGTCAAAATGGTATTGGAATCAATTTATCCATAAAAATGATTTTGGAAAAGATTTTGCCTTATGAGTGTATTGATATTTTCAGTGGATCCGTGTCCGGGATCTTTCTTTTCCGGCGGTACGTACCAGGATGCCGGTTGCTGGATCGTTTCCAGGTCTGTTTCTTTTCCGATGATTACCAGACGGCGGGTTGTTCCAGCCATTCCGTCACAGGTGGAAAGAGAAACAAACCGTGCGTTTTTGTCCGGCTTTGGGGAATTTTCGTATCTGGTACTGCTCTTCAGCATGTTCTGCCAGTTCAGAAAAGAGGGGCTGTTTTCGAACGCATATGAATAAACCCGGGATCCTGCCTCTGTTGTCAGAACGGAGAAAAAAGTGTAGGTGCGTCTGGTACCGTCCGGCAGATACAGGCAGAAGGTGTGATCTCTGTATTCGGCATTGATATACCGGGAGTGAAATTTTCCAAACATCGATCCATCCGCCATGTTGTGACCATAGATGATGGAATTCCGGTCGCTTAAGTATCTGCTGTTTACAGAATCCAGAAGAATGCTGCCGCCGTAGTTATAGGTGTGGTCAGGAAGGGCGTGAAGGTATTCGCTGTTGTCATCGCCCTGAAGAACCGGATAACTGATGTCATCCAGCATCAGCCACGCGACAACATCCATGTCTTTGAACAATTCCCAGTCGATTGTGTCCGTATCAGGAAGAGTCTTATTCCCGGATCCTATTGAGCTTTGATCTGGAGAAGGTGTGATGACTGCATCTTCCCGGATCTCCCTGTAGATTTTCGCGGATTTGTGGTACTCTGCCGCCTTCGGCAGGAGCTTATACAGACAGAAAACAAGGACAGCGAGGCAGATGAGGATGAGGATAATTCCCGGCGGGGAAAATTTTCTCTCCTGGGAAGCTCTTTTCCTGTGCGAAGTCCCCCTCTGTGAACGTGTGAATTCAGGCTCTTTCGAATACATAGATTTTCCTCCGGAGCAGATGAAGAATTGAGAAATAAACTGAGAAATGCAGATTTTGAAATGAAAATATCCTGTAACAGAAAAAAGGTTATAACAGAAATCAGGATGCAGCAAAAAAATCATGAGTAAATAAAAATGACAAAGATTTAGCTGAGTATTAGAAAACGGATAGGCTATAGAACAGAAATGATCAGAAAAAAGACAGACCTGCAGAAAAGATGTTTGGAAAAAATATTGTGAAATGAAATAAAGAAAAACTGATCAAAGCAGATGATGCGGAAAATAAATACTGAAAAATGTGTGGTAAATATGAGCTTTGAAGAAATGAAGTTAAGAATTGTCTGTGAATATATGCATTATAGCATAACAATGTCTGCCTGTAAATATAAATGAGACTAAATTTATTTGATATCGTTTTGCCGTTTTGAAAGATTTTTCAAATTCACCACTTTTCACAAGGCACAAACCACAAGTCTGAACTACAGCCTTGAAAGGTTTTAAAACAGAGCTGAAAAATTTCAGCTCTGTCGGCTGCAGGCTTTTCCGGCTACATAACCGCTTGACCATGCCCATTGCAGATTATAGCCCCCACACTCTCCGTCTACATCAACGGCCTCGCCGGTGAAATACAGTCCGGGGATCTTGCGGCATTCAAGATGATCCGTCAGTTCTTCCAAGGGGATTCCTCCGGAACAGATCTGTGCCTGCTTCAGGGATGCGGTTCCGGTGATGGTAACGACGTAATGCTTGATGCGCCGGGCAATATCCGGATAATCGTTCTGTCTGTTTTCTGAAGAAGCGTTTTTGGACGCGTGTCCGATTTTGCCGTTGAACAATGGGATGAGCCTGTCGGGAAGAAGGCCGATGAGAAGCTCCGAAAGGGGCGCTCCCGGTCGCAGTGCGGCTCTTTTTTCCAAGTCGGCGGCAAGATCATGTTCCGAGAGATCCGGCATGAAATCGAGCACTGCCCTCACCTTACGTCCGCTGCTGATTTGCTCCGCCGCGTACCGGCTGACCTGAAATACGGGAATGCCGGAGATTCCAAAATCTGTGAGCTGGACTTCGCCGGTATCTGTAGCCACGCATTCCGAATCTGTCAGGATTGAAACAGAGGCGTGAACCCGGGTTCCTGCCCAGCGGTTCGTTACATCTTCGCGGATTCGGAGCGGTACAAGCGCAGGAAGAAACGGGACAGTGTCAAGGCCAAGATCGAAGGCAAATTGTATGGCATCACCGGAGGAACCGCGCACCGCAGACGCCGGGCTTCCCGTAGCGATGATTACGGAATCGGCCTCATAGGTCCAGGTGGATGTGGAGACAAGAAAATGACCATTCCGCCAGGCTATCGCCGTCACCTGCTCTTTTGACTTGATCTTTACCCGGTATTTCTCCGCCTCCAGCAGGAGCAGATGAAGAACCTGGGATGCCTGTTCGGTGTAAGGATAGACCCAGCCATTCCTGTCAATTGTCTTCAGACCGATTTCGTGGAAAAAGTCAAGCGTATCCCGGTTCGAGAAGGCTGTGAAAATGCGGCTGGTCAGACTGGAAGCTCCGCCCCGGTAGTGAGCGGGCGACAGATCCAGATTGGTCAGGTTGCATTTGCCATTTCCGGTTGCCAGAAGCTTTCTGCCCGGTTTTTCATTCTGCTCGAGAACGGTCACCTTCCGCCCGCTTCGCGCGGCGGTGATGGCAGCCATGAGACCGGAGGGCCCGCCTCCGATTATGATGAGCTGTTCATCCATTGAAATCCTCTTTTCTGCTTCAGGTCTGCTGTTTTTGTTCTGTATTGCACGGTAGTTGTCGGATCCTCTGACAATCTGACGATAATTCGCCTTTTGGGAAAATGTTCTGTATCACATGGTGGTTTGCGGATCTTGTGACGCATATCCCGAATTTCGCGGATATGATTAGCACCGAAGCTCCGCAGGCACTTACAGGCTCACAAGCCCCGCATCAATCACCTTCTGCAGGCTCATGATGATTCCCAGTTTACCGTGGGGCCAAGTGAGACCGCCCTGGAAGTAGACGGCGTAAGGCGGCTTGATTGGTCCGTCTGCCGAAAGCTCAATGGAGGAACCCTGTACAAAGGCTCCGGCGGCCATGATGACATCGGAATCATATCCCGGCATCGGCCAGGGTTCCGGAGTGACGTAGCTGTCTACCGGGGCAGCGGCCTGAATGCCCTGGCAAAAGGCGATGACGCCTTCCGGTTTTCCGAAGGTGACGGCCTGAATGATGTCGTGACGGTTCTCTGTCGCATTCGGAACCACAGGGAAGCCGAGTTTTTCATACACATTTGCGGCAAAAATCGCGCTCTTCAGCGCGCTTGCTGTGACTGTCGGGGCGAGGAAAAAGCCCTGATAGAAGGCAGGGTTGGTGCCGATGGAGGCGCCGACTTCTTTGCCCAGTCCAGGCGTGGTCAGACGGAAGGCGGCATTTGCCACACATTCTTTTTTTCCGACAATATATCCGCCGATGGGGGCAAGTCCGCCTCCCGGATTCTTGATCAGGGAACCGACCATCATGTCTGCTCCGACGTCCGTGGGTTCGATGCGTTCCACGAATTCTCCGTAGCAGTTGTCAACCATGCAGGTGACATCGGGGCGAATGGACTTGATGAAATGGATCAGATCGCCGATCTCCTTTACGGAGAAGGTATGCCGGGTCTGATACCCCTTCGAGCGCTGGATGGTGACAAGCTTTGTGCGTTCGTTCAGTGCGCTTCGGATGCCCTCGTAGTCGAAGGATCCGTCCGGGAGCAGATCCACCTGACGGTATGTGACGCCGTATTCCGCGAGGGAGCCCCGTGACGGGCGGATTCCGATGACCTCCTCCAGAGTATCATAGGGCTTTCCGACAGGGGACAGAAGCTCGTCTCCCGGTCGGAGATTTCCGGAGAGGGCGATTCCGAGGGCATGGGTGCCGCAGGCAATCAGAGGGCGGACCAGTGCGTCCTCGGTGTGGAAGGTGGAGGCAAATACTTTTTCGAGCGTGTCCCTGCCCAAGTCATTGTAGCCGTATCCTGTGGAGGGATAGAGGCAGGCTTCGCTGACACGGTTTTCCTGCATCGCGCGGATCACCTTCAGTTGATTATATTCTGCGGTTTCATCGATCTTCCGGAAACGTTCACGCAGAGAATCGGCGATCTCCGCGCAGAAAATTGCGGTTTTTTCGGCGATGCCGAAGCTTTCATACATCTTTATTTCTTCTTCTGTCATTCTTAACCTCTGTTTCTGATAATTAAAGTATCTGTTTGTCTTCGTTTAGTTTTTTGCGCCACAATGCCAGCATATAATTCAGAATGGTGTCATCCTTATAGTTGAATTCATTCTTATTGATCCAGATGATGCCGCTCTCCCGCTTGAACCAGGTGATCTGGCGCTTCGCAAAGTGACGGGTGTCACGCTTGATGATCTCCACCGCTTCGCTTAACGTGCATTTCCCGTCCAGATACGGAAACAGCTCTTTGTATCCGAGTCCCTTCATCGAGACATTGTTCTCCGTTAGACCCCTTGCCTTCAGACTGCGAACCTCATCGACAAGGCCGGCCCCGATCATCTGATCCACTCTCCGGTCGATCCGGTCGTAGAGCTGTTTCCGCTCGTCATTGAGTACAAAATAAAGGTAGCAGTAAGGGGAATCCTTCGCCCGCTGCTCCTCATTATGTCTGGATATCGGAGTGCCGGTCTGGTCATAAAATTCGAGAGCCCGGATGACACGCTTGAGATTGTTCGGATGAATCTCCCGTGCCGCCTCAGGATCCTTTTCTGCAAGGATAGCGTGAAGAGCCTGCGGACCTCTCTCTTCTGCCAGTTTCTCATACGCGGAACGGATGTCGGATTTTCCTTCGCTTTCGGAAAAATCGATGTCTCTCAGCACCGCCTGGATATAAAATCCGGTTCCACCGGTGATGATGGGAACCTGGCCGTTTTTCCAGATCTCCTGCATTGCGCGGAGGGCCATGGCTTTGAAAAGAGCAACATTGAAATCCTCTTCGGGTTCCAGAACATCGATCAGGTAATGCGGAATTCCCTGTCTTTCTTCCGGCATTATCTTCGCGGATCCGATGTCCATGCCCCGGTAGACCTGCATGGAATCGGCGGAGACGACCGCTCCGTTTACCGCCGCAGCCAGCTTCAGGGAAAGGGCGGTTTTGCCGACCGCCGTTGGACCGGTAAGTACAAGGACCGGTTTTTTCTTCAGCTTTCCGTAATCAAATGACATGGATGATTCTTTCCCTCTTAATATGAATGATTTATTTATCCTTGATCATAACTGCCAGATCACACAGATCTCCGGGATTCTTTTCGTGTATTGTGTCACTGGAATTTTCGGGATCCCAGTCGAATATCAAATCACACGATTTACCGGGAATCTATCAGCGTATCCTGTCACACGGTTCATGAGGAGCCTCACAGTGTGTCGGATTACGATGCACACCGGGGTTCGATGCGGCGTATCCAGTCACACGATACGCTTGAACTTTCTGTCCAGATCGTACTTTGTCATTTTGATGATCGTAGGACGGCCGTGCGGACAGTTATAGGGATTTTCCAGGGTCAGGAGTTCGTCGATCAGGGCATCCGCCTCCTTCAGGGACAGCATGCTGTTCCCCTTGACGGCTGCCTTACAGGACATGGAGGCAATTTTTTCCGGAATGCTTTCCGGAGCGGCGTCTCCGATCTCTGTCAGCTGATCCAGGATTTCCGTGAACAGGCGGTCGGACGCAATCGAATACAGATTATCCGGAACGGAATTGATCTTGAAGGAGTTTCCTCCGAAGGATTCAATTTCGAAACCGAGCTTTGCGAAAACGTCCAGGTTCTTCTCCAGAATCCCCGCTTCTTTCGCACTCAGATTCACGACAATCGCCGGATACAGCATCTGGGCATTGATTTTTTTCTCCCGGTAATTCTTCATCATCCGTTCATAATTGACTTTCTCGTGAGCGGCATGCTGATCGATGATGTAGAGAGCATCCTGATATTCGATGATCCAGTAGGTGTCAAAGATCTGACCGATGATGCGGAACTGCTTTCTGGAGCCGGGAGACAGAACTTTTTCCTTCGAGGTAAAGAAACTCATCTGCTCCGGGGCGGAAAAATCCTGTTTGCGGGGAGCAGCTGCCCCGGAGTTTGCCGCCGCAGGCTGTGACACAGCAGTCTCATCAGCAATACCCGGCGTCGCAGGCTGAGCCTCAGCAGTCGTATCGGCAGTACCCGGCGTCGCAGGCCGAGCCTCAGCAGTCGTATCGGCAGTACCCGACAGAGAGGACAGCGCCTCGGGAGATTTTGCGTTGTCGGCGGCAGCTGACTTGGGAAATCCGCCGACCGGGTCCGTGTCCTGGCGGGGCGATGCGTCCGTATTCGTACGGTCAGAAGTGTTCGTGCCAGAGACACCGTACGTGGGAATGTCCGTGCGGGGGGAACTTCGATAGTTCCCGTTCTCATCGCGGACCGATGACACGCCACCGACTTTCGTGGGTGCCGCACTTTCCGCAGCATCCATCCGCCGGACGCGTTCGAAGGGCTCCGGCGCAGATTTCGGAAGAACCGGAAGCTTTCCCGGCCGGTCTGCGCTGCGCCGCGGCTCATGTCCAACCGGAACCTCGGGGATCCGCTCGCGGTTCATGAGCGTATTTTGAATGGCCAGACAGAGCTGATGGTAGATGTCCTCCTGGCTGGAAAAACGAACCTCCATCTTCTGCGGGTGCACGTTCACATCCACCTTTTCTCCGTCAATATTCAGGTACAGCAGAGTGAAAGGATATTTGTGCTGCATGAGAAAGCCATGGTAGGCATCCTCGATTGTCTTTGCCAGAAGGCGGCTTTTCACATATCTTCCGTTCACAAAGTAATATTCATAGTTCCGGTTGCCGCGCGCTACATTCGGATTGCCGATGAATCCGTCGATTTCCATCAGGTCAGTCTGTGCGTGAATCGGGATCAGCTCTCTGGTGAGATCCCGGCCGAAAATCTGATAGACGATTTCCTTCAGATTTCCGTTTCCGCTGGTGTACAGACGGTTCTGTCCGTTCTGAATGAATTTGAACGAAATCTCCGGGTGAGACAGGGCAAGCTCTTCCACAAAGCTGCTGACATGATTTCCCTCGGACATGGGAGATTTCAGAAACTTCGCCCGGGCAGGGGTGTTGTAGAAGAGATTGCGGATGATGAAGGTGGTGCCCTCAGGCGCCCCGATCTCCTCATACTCCTTCTCCTCTCCGCCTTCGATCGTGTAGCGGATGCCGGTCAGTGCTTCCGGCGTTTTTGTGATGCATTCTACCTGCGCGACTGCGGCGATGCTTGACAATGCCTCGCCGCGAAAGCCCAGCGAAGATATGTTGGTGAGATCCTCCACCTTGCGGATCTTGCTCGTCGCATGGCGCAGAAAGGCTCTCCGGACCTGGTCGGCGGGGATGCCGGCTCCGTTGTCCGTGATCCGCATGAAGGTGGTTCCGCCGTCCCGGATTTCGATGGTGATTGCCGTAGAGGCGGCATCGATGGCGTTCTCCGTGAGCTCCTTGATGACGGAGGCAGGGCGCTCGACCACCTCTCCTGCGGCGATTTTGTCTATTGTAGCTTTATCCAGTAATTCGATTGATCTCATATGTGCTTACCAGCGGTTTTTCACCTCGTTCTGCAGATGGTTCAACATGTTCAGCGCGTCGAGCGGCGTCATGGTGGAGATGTCAATCTCCCGGATTTCATTGATGATCTTGTCGTTATCGGTCGTATCGAAGAGTGACATCTGCTGCATGTCGACCGTATCGTAATGGCGCGGCCTGCTTTTCTTTGCACGGGATTCCGTTAGATTCTTGATGGCTGCCGTGATGTCGGCGTCGGACAGCTGATCCAGAATTTCCTTTGCCCGCGCGAGGACAGCCTCGGGAACACCGGCGAGACGGGCAACCTGGATGCCATAGCTCTTGTCGGCACCTCCCTTTACGATTTTCCGGAGAAAAACGATGCCGTCTCCTTTTTCCTTCACGGCGACGCAGTAGTTGTTGACGCCCGCGATCTTTCCCTCCAGCTCGGTCAGCTCGTGGAAATGGGTCGCGAAGAGTGTCTTGGCTCCGATCTTTCTTGGATCGGCGACAAATTCGGTGATTGCCCAGGCCAGGGACAGCCCGTCAAAGGTGCTGGTCCCTCTGCCGATTTCATCGAGAATCAGAAGACTGTCGGAGGTCGCGTTCCGAAGAATGTTCGCCACTTCGCTCATCTCAACCATGAAGGTGGATTGTCCGCTTGCCAGATCGTCCGAAGCCCCGACACGGGTAAAGATACGGTCCACAAGACCGATATTGGCCGATGAAGCAGGAACAAAGGAACCGATCTGCGCCATAAGAACGATCAGGGCGGTCTGACGCATGTAGGTGGATTTTCCGGCCATATTCGGTCCGGTAATGATCGCGACGCGGTGCTCCTGCTGATCCAGGTAGGTGTCGTTGGAGATGAACAGATCGTCAGGGATCATTTTTTCAACGACGGGGTGACGGCCGTCCTGGATATCAATCTTCCCGCTTTTGTTCAGTTTGGGGCGCACATAGCGATTCCGTTCCGCCACATATGAGAAAGAACAGAAGACATCAAGACAGGCGATGGCCCTGGCGGTGCGCTGTACGCGGGCGACATTTTTTCCGATGGTGTCCCGGATATCGGAAAACAGCTCATATTCCAGGGAACCGAGCCGGTCCTCTGCTCCGGTGATCTGCTCCTCAATCTGACGGAGCTTATCGGTGCTGTAGCGCTCGGACCCGGTCAGGGTCTGTTTCCTCTGATAGTAGTCGGGGACTTTGTCCTTGAAGGAATTCGTTACCTCGATGCAATATCCGAATACCCTGCTGTATTTAACCCGGAGAGTGCGTATTCCGGTCTTTTCCCGCTCCTCAGCCTCCAGATCGGACAGCCATTTCTGTCCGTCTTTTTTTGCTGCCCGGTATTTGTCCACCTGCTCATTATAGCCGTCCTTGATGATGCCTCCGTCCTTCATGGCCATCGGAGGATCATCGATGATGGCGTCGTCAATCGCGTGAAACAGATCCTCCAGAGGATCCAGATCATTCTGAACATTTTTCAGAAGATCCCCCTGAAATCCGGTCAGAAGCTGACGGATAAAAGGAAGCATCTGAAGGGAGGACTTGAAGGCGATCAGATCGCGGGGGTTGGCTGTCTGATAGGCGATGCGGCTGGACAGCCGTTCAAGGTCATAGACCGGCTGCAGATATTCACGGATTTCATCCCGGATCATCGGCATGCCTGTGAGCTCCTCCACGGCGGTCAGACGCTTTTCGATTTCCTCTTTATTGATGAGCGGCTGTTCGATGATGCTTCTGAGCATTCGTGCGCCCATGGCGGTCTTGGTGCGGTCCAGAACGCCGAGAAGAGATCCCTTTTTCTGTTTTTCCCGAAGCGTCTCCACCAGTTCCAGATTTCTCCGGGTAGAGCTGTCGAGAAGCATAAAACGGTCGGAAAAATAAGGGGTGATGGAGGTCATCTGCTCCATGTTGTTCTTCTGCGTCTCATAAAGGTACTGGAACAGCGCACCGGCGGCGATTGTGCCGCAGCTGAAATCGTCAAGCCCCAGACCCTTCAGTGAGGAAACATGGAAATGCTTCTTCAGTATTTTCTGGCAGGAATCATCATCAAAATAATAGTCATCGAGCGCGGAAACAGAGATCCGGAGTCTGGTTCTGAGATCCTCGAGATCGAGACCGGACACCATCAGGCTCTGATTGCAGATGATTTCGGAAGGCATGAATTTCTGAATTTCATCCTTCAGCTTCTGCGCGGTGTCCGTCTCGGATACCAGGCACTGTCCGGTGGAAATGTCCGCAATGGACATGCCGTAGCGGTCGGAGGTACAGACGATACACATGAGATAGTTGTTTCTGGTCTCGTCCAGCTCCTCCTGACTGATCACGGTGCCGGGAGTGACGACCCGGATGACCTCACGTTTTACCAGGCCTTTGGCCAGCTTCGGGTCTTCAACCTGTTCACAGATCGCGACTTTGTGACCCAGGGCAATCAGTTTTGTGATATAGGTATCCGCGGCGTGAAAGGGAATGCCGCACATGGGAGCCCGTTCCTCCAGACCGCATTCCTTTCCGGTCAGCGTCAGTTCAAGTTCCTCTGACACCATTTTCGCGTCGTCATAGAACATTTCGTAGAAGTCGCCGACCCGGTAGAAAAGAACACAATCCTTGTATTCTTCCTTTGTGGCCAGATAGTTCTGCATCATTGGAGACAATGCCATTTTCGATAGAAACCTCTCTTTCATCGGACGAACGCCCCTGCTGCATGAGCACGAACCAGCTGTAATAAAAAAGCTGATCCTACTGCTATAAAAATCAGTCCGGCAGTTATAAAAAGTTGATCCGGCAGGATATAAAAGTTTATCCGGCAGGATCTAAAAGTCGGTCCGGCAGTTATATAGAGTCGTTTCGTTGTCTCAAACCGTTTCGATCCGGTGTCCCATATAATAGAAGCCGTGACATTCATCGAGATGAACGGTCACGATTTGTCCGATCAGACTGCCGTCACCGGGAAAATGTACGACAATGTTGTTGTCCATGCGTCCGGTTACAAGGCTCTCATCCTGTTCGTTGATCTGCTCCACGAGAACGTCCTTGTCCTGACCGGTGAATCGGGAGGTCTGTTCTCTTCCGGTTTTCTGAACCAGGGCGAGAAGACGGTCAAAGCGGTCCTTTACGACATCCTCCGGTATCTGATCTTCCATGGAAGCGGCAGGTGTTCCGCTTCTCCTGGAATAAATAAAGGTGAAGGCACTGTCATAGCGGACCTTCTCCACGACATCCAGCGTTTCGAGAAAATCATCCTCGGTCTCGCCGGGGTATCCGACGATGATGTCGGTTGTCAGGGAAATATCCGGAATCGCCGCCCGGATGCGGTCAACGAGTGCCAGATAGGACTCCTTTGTGTAGCGGCGGTTCATGTCCTTCAGAATCTTTGTGCTTCCGGACTGCAGCGGAAGGTGAAGATGACGGCAGATCTTCGGATATTTCGCCATTACCTCAATCAGCTCGTCCGAAAGATCCTTGGGATGCGAGGTCATGAAGCGGACCCGGTCAAGACCGTCAATCTGCACAACCTGCTCGAGGAGCCTGGCGAAGCTTACGGGATTCTCAAGGGTTTTGCCATAAGAATTGACATTCTGTCCCAGCAGCATCACTTCACGGACACCATCTGCGACGAGGCCCTCGATTTCCTGTATGATTTCAATCGGTTCACGGCTCTTCTCTCTGCCGCGTACGTACGGAACAATACAGTAGCTGCAGAAGTTGTTGCAGCCGTACATGATATTTACACCGGATTTGAAGGGGTACTTCCGGTCAACGGGCAGCTGCTCCACCATGCGGTCGGAGCTCTGCCGGATGTCTATGATCATTCGGTCCGGATGATCCAGAGCCTCGGAGATCAGCTCCGCAGCCTTATAGATATTGTGCGTACCGAAAATCAGATTCACGAAGCGGTAGCTTTCCTTCAGCTTCGTCACGACGTGATCCTCCTGCATCATGCAGCCGCACAAGCCGATCATCATGTGCGGATTTTTCTTCTTATAGGAGTGAAGCTTTCCAAGTCTGCCGTATACTCTGGTGTTTGCATTTTCACGCACGGTACAGGTATTGTAGAGAACAAGGTCGGCATCCTCTGTTTCAACCTTTCTGTACCCGATTTCTTCCAGTATACCGCGAAGCTTTTCGGAATCCCTCGCGTTCATCTGGCATCCGAAGGTGACCACATTGAAGGTGAGCGGTCTTCCTGCCTTACCGGAAATCTCCGCCAGCTTCCGGCGCGCTCTCTCGATAAAATAATACTGCCGGAAGGGTTCGTTTTCCGGCGCGGGTTTTCGGGTATCTATACTGTTGATGATCTGTTCGTAACTCTGATTATTCAAAATTCTGTTTTCCTTTCCTGATTCACCGATATAGTTCGACTATCCGGAAGCTGCGAAGCACGGAGCAATCCGTAGCTTACACAGTTTGTGGCGCTCCGCCTGCGGGGTATGGTGTTTTAGTGAATCACACGTTTTTCGGTCACAAGATATTGTGGGCAGATATCATGTGCGTCGAAGGGAACCGCGTCAAAGATCTGAAATTCAAATGCGACTGCCATGGTTGTATGTTGCGTATGCTCAGCCTGATATTTGTCGTAGTATCCGCCTCCGTATCCGATGCGGTGCCGTTTTTCATCGAAGGCAACGCCCGGGATGATGAACAGAGCGTGCTCATCGTGATCCGCGTTCCGCACGATTCCCGGACAGTGGGTGATTGGCTCCAGAATGCCCATGATTCCGGGCTCAAGCTGCCCGAAGTATTCGATATAGTAGAAGTTCATGATGTCGCCGTTTACCTTCGGGACAGCGACCTTCTTGCCGTCGTTCCAACACTGTTCGATAAATTCACGCGTCATGACCTCGTGCTTGTGATCCATGTAGCAGAACACGGAGGAAGCATTTCGATAGGAATCATTCTGCGTGATCTGTTCAAAGATAGCGCGGCTTTTTTCCCTTATTTCCAGGTCGGAAGCTTCCCTTCTTCTGGAAAAAACAATTTTTCTGAGTGATTTCTTGTCCATAGCTTATCCTCATCAGGTATCCATCTGTTCCAGGTAATCCAGGAGATAGAACTCGTCCTTCGGGTCTGCCAGAAAGAGAGTTCCGATCTGCTCTCCGCGGATAATTTCATGTATAATATGAAAATCCTCTCCGCTTGCGATGATCATGTCGCAGCCGCCCATCGTGGCGACCCTCGCGGCGGAAAGCTTTGTCGCCATCCCGCCGGTGCCGGCGTTGCTGCCTGTCGTGGATTTTCCCATATGCATCAGATTGTCGTCAATCCGGTCCACCACATCGATGAACTTCGCATTGGGATTCGTATGCGGATCATCAGTATACAGACCGTCGATGTCGGACAGCAGGATCAGAAGATCCGCGTGAATCATCGCTGCGACAACGGCGGACAGATGATCATTGTCTCCGAAAACGGAAAGGGAGTCAATTTCATAGGTGGCAATGGTGTCGTTCTCGTTCACGACAGGGATGACGCCGGCCTTGAACATCTCCCGGAAGCAGTTGACCGTGTTGTAGCGGTTCAGGGTATCGAGCATGGTATGCTTCGTCATAAGAATCTGTCCGCACACGTGATTATACTCGGAAAAAATCTTCTGGTAGATCATCATGAGCTTGGCCTGTCCGACAGCGGCGCAGGCCTGTTTCTGTGCGATGGTCTCGTCCTTCTTGCTGATTCCAAGCGTCCCGCGTCCGACCATGATGGCTCCTGAGGAGACGAGGACGACCTCTTTTCCCATGTTTACCAGATCGCAGATCTCTCGGATCAGAACCTCAACCTTGATGAGATCCAACCGCTGTGTCTCTCTGTGTGCCAGTGAGGAGGAGCCGATCTTGATTACAATTCTCTTTTTGTCCTTCAGTTTTTTTCTCACTTCTGCGCTAATACCCATCTCTGCTCTCCCATTAATGATATCCGAATCCATGTGGCAGCTGCGGGAGCTGCGAAGCAACGGAGCAGCTGGCTTGATACAGCTTGTGGCGCCGCGCCCGCGGTGCCCAATGCAATCCAATCCGCGGATGAAACCGGTCAGAAGGCCGGAGCAATCCATGCCTGATCCATGCTCCGGCAATATCCGCGGAACCGTTTCATGAACGGACTTCAGGATCCCGTGTGATTCCGAGCGCCTGAAGAATTGCCTCCTGCTTCTGCTCCATTACTGCCGCTTCCTCCGGAACCATGTGATCATATCCGAGAAGATGCAGCATGCTGTGAGCAATCAGGAAGGAAATCTCCCGTTTCAGTGAATGCCCGTATTCCTTCGCCTGTTCGTTTGCTCTTTCCACCGAAATTACAATATCCCCGAGAAGAAGCTCTCCGGTCTCCGGGTTGAAGGATCCCGCGGCAGTCTCATCATCCTCGAGACAGCTGTAATTCGCGGGGCTCTCCCAGTCCGTCATAGGAAAAGACAGGACGTCGGTTGCCCGGTCAATCTGCCGGAACTCCCGGTTCAGGCGGTGAATCTCATCATTGTCCACAAAAGTCAGGTTAACCTCCGCCTCGTAGGGACAATTCTCGGAAGCAAGAACCTGCCGGATGACCTGCCTGGCGGTTTCCTCGCAGTCGGATGGAAGCTCATGATTCTGCTCATTTTCTAGATTTAATGTCATAATCTGCACCTCTGAAACTCCTGCTGTCAATGAACAGCAGCTTTCTATTTCCGGGAAGAAGGCCGCACCTGTCTGGATCCATGGGTATCCCTGCGGGATCTGGCCGTATCTTTTTTCTCGTACTTTTCGTAGGCTTCTACGATCTTCTGTACCAGCGGATGACGGACGACATCTCTGCTGGTAAGTTCACAGAAGGAAATTCCCTCAACTTTGCGGAGAACCTTTGCGGCAACATCGAGTCCGGAGGTTACGCCGGCGGCGAGATCCTTCTGGGTCATATCACCGGTGATGACGACCTTTGAGCCGAAACCGATTCGCGTCAGGAACATCTTCATCTGCGCGGGGGTGGTATTCTGCGCTTCATCGAGAATGATGTAGGCGTCATCCAGTGTGCGGCCTCGCATATAGGCAAGGGGAGCCACCTCGATCAGGCCCTTCTCCATATTCTTCTGAAAGCTCTCGGCTCCCATGATCTGATAGAGAGCATCATAGAGAGGACGCAGATATGGGTCAATCTTACTCTGCAGGTCGCCCGGAAGAAAACCGAGCTTCTCACCCGCTTCAATAGCGGGACGGGTCAGGATAATCCTGCTCACCTCGTCGTTTCGAAAGGCAGTGATCGCCATCGCCATGGCCAGATAAGTTTTTCCTGTGCCGGCCGGGCCGATGCCGAAGGTGATCATGTGATTCCGGATGGCGTCCACGTACTGCTTCTGACCGACAGTCTTTGGCTTCACTGCCCTGCCGTTTATTGTGTGGCAGATCAGATCACTGTCCAGTTCCAGAACATCAGATTCTCTGGATTCCATCGCCATTGACAGCATGTAATTGATGTTCTGTTCCGTGATTTCGTTGCCGCGCGTGGAAAGCTCGATCAGATCCTCCAGCATGCGGCGGGCCGCCGCTACGTTTGAGGCGGGACCGACGATCTTCAGGGATCCGTCTCTGGACAGAAGGGTCACCCCAAGGGTTCGTTCTATTTTCTTTACATTCTGATCGAATTCCCCGTATACATTCTTCTCATGTTCTGCGGGAATTTCCAATTGTTCCTCAATAACTGCCAATTTATCATCCTCAGCTTAAATGTATGATGGTGCCCCTGCTTACAGGGCGTGTACGTTTCTGCAGAATCTCCCGGCGGAATGACTCTCTGGTGACAGAGAGAAGGTACCGACGAAAAAATCTCCTTCTGACAGAGAAAAATTTCCGGCGGAATGACTCTCTGGTGACAGAGAGAAGGTACCGGCGGAAAGACCTCCTCGTGATAGAGAAAGCATCTCAGCGGTAAAAAATGAGAGAAAACCACAGCTGTGTGTGTTCATCGATATAGTACTCCATGCCGCAGGACTCGGCAAGCTTTGCAACGACGATGCCGTGGCCTTCAATGCAGGGGTGCATACGGTCGGGAAAACGGCATGGCCTCTCCGGATAGGTGCATTCCTGGCAGATGCTGCAGGAATCCCCGGAGAGGCGGTAGGTCTCCAGACCGGCTTTCCGCATTCTCTGCTCTACAAGGCCGGTTGTCTGCTCATGGGAACGCTTCGTCTGAAAAGACTCTGTGAGGTTCATGCTGTCCCGGACCTCGTGTACGGTGGAGAAGAAAAAAGCTCCCCGGTAAGCCATGCATCTTTCCCGGCATTCCGGAACGGTACCGACCGCCGGCGGACAGGACCAGCTGCTCCCATATCGCTTGCATTCCAGCCGGCAGACCGACCGCACCTTTTCGGTAAACGGGATCTGTTCCGGTGTCAGAAAACCATATTCAAATACGGGAAGATCCTGAATCAAAGTTTCTATATGATTTTTAATATTTTCAAAATCTGTCATGGTATTTGCAGCCTGCCCTTCCGAAGCTGATACAAACACTGAACTCACTTGTGATACGGCTCATGATGCAGAATGCGGAAACTGCGGTAAATCTGCTCGAGAAGAATCATGCGCATCAGCTGATGCGGAAAGGTCATTTTTGAGAAGCTGAGCTTCCGGTCCGCTCTTTGCAGAACCTGCGGGGAGAGTCCCAGCGAGCCGCCAATCACAAATACTATATGACTAATTCCACGTACGGTCAATGAAGAAATCCGTTCGGAAAGCTCGATAGAATCCAGCATCTCCCCGTCGATGGCAAGCGCGATCACAAAGGCATTGTCCGGGATGAGCTTCAGGAGTCGGTCTCCCTCCTTTTCCCGGATCGCGTCCTCTTCCGCCGCGGATGCGCCCTCAGGAGTTTTCTCATCCGCAGCCTCCAGGATCTGAAGCGTGCAGTAGCGGCTGAGCCGCTTACTGTACTCGGCGATTCCCGCCGTCAGATATTTTTCCTTGATTTTTCCGACACAGGCAATTGTAATTTTCATAAGGTATGTTCCTGAATAATTTGTCTTTAAACCGCGGCAGATCAACGAGGCCGGTCATCTGCAGGATTCCGGGTGAAAAGGAAAAAATTACAGTGCCGGAAGTCCTGCGAACAGAGAACGTTTTCCAGAAGAAACGAAAACATCCCGGAGAACTCCGGGATGTTTCGAAACGAGATAAAACGCGCTTCGCGGACGTTGTCTCGATATCGCGACGATCGCGTAAATCAAAATCACTTTGCGGATTTGGATCTGATGAATTCGTCAATTCCCTTCGCGGCCGCTTTACCTGCGCCCATGGCCAGGATTACGGTCGCCGCGCCGGTAACCGCGTCGCCGCCGGCAAATACGCCTTCCTTGGTCGTCTGGCCGTTCTCCTCGCTTGCAATGATACATTTTCTCTTGTTCACGTCGAGTCCGACTGTGGTAGAGGAAATCAGAGGATTCGGAGATGTTCCAAGGGACATGATGACGGTATCACAGTCCATGTTGAACTCAGAACCCGGGATCTCAACCGGGCGGCGTCTGCCGGACGCATCCGGCTCACCGAGTTCCATGCGGATGCATCGGATGGATTTCACCCAGCCGGTCTTCTCATCCGCGATGATTTCCACCGGATTTGTCAGAAGATCAAAGATAATGCCCTCTTCCTTCGCATGATGAACTTCCTCGCGACGTGCCGGAAGCTCCTCCTCGGAACGGCGGTATACAATGTGTACCTCGGCACCGAGACGCAGTGCGGTTCTGGCAGCATCCATGGCAACATTTCCTCCGCCGACAACGACTACCTTTTTGCCCCTGTGGATCGGAGTGTAGTAATCGTCGCGATACGCCTTCATGAGGTTATTCCGGGTGAGGTACTCGTTTGCGGAGAATACGCCGAGCGCGGTTTCACCCGGGATATTCATGAAACGCGGAAGTCCTGCGCCGGAACCAATAAATACAGCCTCAAAGCCATCTTCGCCGAGAAGCTCGTCGACCTTCTCGGACTTGCCGATAACGACATTTGTATCGATCTTGACGCCGAGACTCTTTACATTCTCGACTTCCTTCTCAACGACCTTGTCCTTAGGAAGACGGAATTCCGGAATTCCATAGGCAAGAACGCCGCCGGCCTTATGAAGCGCCTCAAAGATCGTGACATCATAGCCGAGCTTTGCGAGATCTCCGGCACAGGTCAGACCCGAAGGACCGGCTCCGATAATCGCAACCTTGTGGCCGTTCTTCTCCTTCGCGGGAGTCGGCTTGATTCCATTCTCCTTTGCCCAGTCCGCCGTAAATCTCTCAAGCTTTCCGATGGAAACCGCCTCACCCTTGATTCCGCGGATACATCTCTCCTCACACTGTGTCTCCTGAGGACATACACGTCCGCAGACAGCCGGAAGAGAACTGGATTCACTGATGACATCATAGGCGTGCCGGAAGTCACCGTCCTTTACGCCGCTGATAAATGCCGGAATATTAATATGAACAGGGCAGCCTTCTACACATCTGGGCTTCTTGCAGTTCAGACATCTGGTGGCCTCAGCCATCGCCTCTTCCTGATTATATCCAAGGCAGACCTCATCGAAGTTAGTGGCACGAACCTTGGGATCCTGCTCTCTGACAGGAACTTTCTTCAGCATATCAACTTCCATCACTTGTCACCTCCGCACATTCCGCAGCCGCCGTGATGGGTATCACCCTCCTGAGCCTTCAGGATCGCACGGCCTTCCTCTGTCTGATACATTCTGTTTCTCTGCATGGCCTGATCAAAATCGATGAGATGGCCGTCAAACTCCGGTCCGTCTACACATGCGAATTTGACCTCTCCGCCGACCATGACACGGCAGGCGCCGCACATGCCGGTTCCGTCGACCATGATCGGATTCATGCTGACTACTGTGTGGATGCCGTATTCCTTTGTCAGCTTGCATACGAACTTCATCATGATCATCGGTCCGATTGCAACGCACCAGTCGTAGTGCTTACCCTCTTTTTCGATCAGATCCTGAAGACATACGGTGACCATACCCTTGCGCTGATATGAACCATCGTCTGTGGTGATGTAAAGGTTGCATACGGATTTGAATTCATCCTCAAGGATGACAAGATCTTTATTCTTGGCGCCGATAATGACATCCGCGGTCACGCCGTGCTCATGGAGCCATTTAACCTGCGGATATACCGGTGCGGTGCCGACACCGCCGGCGATGAAGACAATGCTTCTCTTCTTGAGCTCTTCAATCGGCGTGTCGATCAGATCGGACGGACGTCCGAGCGGTCCGACAAAATCTTCGAAGGAATCGCCTGCTGTAAGCTCGGCCATTCTCCGTGTGGAGTTTCCGATTGGCTGGAATACGATAGTAATCGTTCCGTTTTCCCGGTCGTAATCACAGATAGTCAGAGGAATACGCTCTCCTACTTCATCAACCTTGGCAATGATGAACTGCCCGGGCTGACAATGCTTTGCTACCATTGGCGCCTTAACTACCATACGGTAGATATTTGCGGCCAGGTTGTCTGCAGACAAAATCTTATACATGTTGTCCTCCTGATATAAAAATATATTCGCGCAATTCAAGTATATCATGATTCTTCATATACAATGATATCGTGACCACGCATCCTCACGGAAAACAGAAGCCTTCCGTAATGATCGGTATTAGATCATCTGAATCGGGATGCATCCGGAACGCCGTCGAAATGCATCAGAAGCAGATTCTGTAATAGTTTACCATAAATCAGAAACTTTGTGAGGATTTTTTTAAATTTTAGTGTAGGATTGCGGGAGTGCGAAGCACGGAGCAATCTGCAGCCAGACCGGCTCAGTTCGAGTTCTCTTCGGAAGCTTTATCGCTCTCCTTTCCGGTACTTTCAGAACCGGTCTGTTCCCTGTTTTCCGAGTTTGCGGAGGAGGTTGATGAAGAAGCTTCCGGAGTCGGCGTGGCAGTCGGTGTCGGTGTTGCCGCTTCCGTTGGTGTCGGTGTGGCTACCGTCTCCGAATTATAGGCATTAGCCGGGTTGTAGGTGTTGCTTGCCTCCTGTGTCGGTGTGGCAGTCGGTGTCGGTGTTGCTGTCGGGGTAACAACTGAGTAAATATAGGTTGCGGATGCCACCTTTCCGAGTTTTCCGTCCTTGCTGCACAGCACCGCGTAGAAGATATGTTCCCCCTGACGCATACTCACTGGTTTGGTATACTTGTTGCTGCTTTTGGTCGGTGTCTGGTCAAAGGCATAGTAACATGTATAACCATCCGGAACCGTAACCGTAATATGGGTGACATCAGTGTCTGTGTCATTGCCGGAGGAAGACGAAACCGATTCGGTGCTGCTGCTCTTCCCCTTCAGGTGCGTATAGGTACCTGATTCCGGTGTGATCTTCGGAGCGGAAGGGGTATCGAGCTCGATACTGAATTCCTGGCTGGAAATCTCACTGGTGAGCCCCTTGTTCGTGACAACGATTGCCTTGACCGTTGTGGTTCCCTCCTTCAGTTTAAAGGAGCCGGTATACCTGGAAGATGAGAGATCCGGCGTGGAATCATCCGTCGTGTAGTAGATGGTTCCGTTGTCAGAGGACTCGATCGTAATGGTCTGGATATCATTGTAGGTACCGCCTTCAGGGGTGATGGTCGGCGCCTTCGGAAGGTAATTCTCATATTTCGCCAGTACCTTCTTGTTTTTGCAGTTCTTCAACAGGGTGCGTATCGCGTCCGAGTTCCTGTCGGCAGTATATAATTTGATCAGAAGATCATATGCTCTGGTATAGTCGCCGTTTCCGGAAATCAGCTTCTCCAGAACAGATTCTGCGTCACTGTTTTTCTTCAGGGCAGCATAGATTTCTGCCTCCAGATAAAGCCCGTCGTCATTGTCAGCGTCGATTTTCAGAGCCTTTGTGATATAAGACAGGGCATCGTCATAATCGCCGATTTCATAGGAGCTCTGCGCTTTTTCATACTGATAGGCAAAGGACCCGTGCTGTTTGCTGAGATGAAGCGATACCGATGTTATGATGACAGCGGCAGCAGCCGCGGCAATCAGCACAACCAGCAGGAGGATCTTGCGGCGGATCTGCTGCTTCCGTTTTTCGATCGCCTGTTCCCGTTCCATCTCTTCACGGCGTCTCTGTTCTTCATCCTCTTTTCTTTTTTTGTCTTCCTGAATCTTGCTTTCAATCGTGACATAGTCAGGCACGAGCTGTACCTCGTGTCCGCATACGGGGCAGATCAGTTCATCATCCGGAAATTGCGCGCCACAGTTTGTGCAAGTCCTCATTGATCAATTCTCCTCCAGGTAATTCTCAAATTGTTCCATCGACATCAAGACTTTGCGTGGTTTTGTTCCTTCTTCTTCTCCGACGACACCGGCATCACAGAGCTGATCCATGATCCTGGCAGCGCGGTTGAATCCGATCCGGAATGCCCGCTGAAGCATACCGATCGAAGCTTTATCCTTTTCGATAATCAGTTTTCCGGCATCCGTGAAATAGGAATCCGTGTCCATCGCGTCTCCGCTTGGACTGACAGATCCGGCGGCGTTTTTGTCGATTGCCTCCTGAATCTGCATCATGTTCTCCTGTGTAAAGTGCAGGACCTTGTGGTTCTCCTTTAAATAATTGACTACGTTTGCGATCTCTTCATCCGTCAGAAAAGCACCCTGAATACGGGCGGGCTTCTGGTAGCCCTGCGGGTAAAAGAGCATATCACCCTTTCCAAGAAGCTTCTCCGCGCCATTCATGTCAATGATTGTTCGGGAATCAACACCCGAGGTTACGGAAAGAGCAATTCTCGAAGGCATATTTGCCTTGATCAGTCCGGTAATGACATTGACGGAAGGACGCTGGGTCGCGATGATCAGATGAATGCCACAGGCACGGGCCAGCTGAGCCAGACGGCAGATCGCATCCTCCACCTCATTCTGCGCGACCATCATAAGGTCCGCAAGCTCGTCCACAACGATTACGATACGGAACATCTTCTTCGGCTTTTTACCGTTTTCATCCGGCGGCATCGCTTCTACCTTTTCATTGTATCCCCTCAGATCGCGCACGCCCATCTCTGCGAACTTCTGGTAGCGGTCCGTCATCTCTGAGACGGCCCAGTTCAGAGCGCCCGCAGCCTTCTTCGGGTCTGTGACGACCGGGATCAACAGATGCGGTATCCCGTTGTATACGGAAAGCTCAACGACCTTCGGATCAATCATGATGAATTTCACCTCATCCGGTCTGGATTTGTAGAGGATGCTCATGATGAAGGTGTTGATACAGACCGATTTACCGGAACCGGTGGCTCCGGCGATCAGCAGGTGCGGCATCTTCGCGATGTCGGCGATAACCGGCTTTCCGGCGATGTCCTTTCCGACACAGATCGCGAGCTTTGATTTGGCTTTCTGGAAAGCCTCGGATTCCAGAAGCTCCCGCATGCTGACTGTAGTATTTGTCTTGTTCGGGACTTCGATTCCGATCGCGGCCTTGCCGGGAATCGGGGCTTCAATCCGCACATCGGTGGCGGCCAGGTTCAGTTTGATATCGTCCTGAAGACTCAGGATCTTGCTGACCTTCACGCCCATTTGCGGGGTCAGCTCATACTGTGTGACGGTCGGGCCACAGCTGATGTGGTTGATGGTGACTTCCACGCCGAAATTATGAAGTGTCTGCTGGAGCTTTGCGGCTGTCGCCTTAAGATGCTCGTTCGAGTCGCCTCTCTGATTGGGCTTCGGAGGATTGAGCAGATCAATGGGGGGAAAAACATATTCCTCCGCGATTTCTTCCTCTTGTTCCGGGACCTGGATTTCTTCTGCGCCGCCTGCGGAGGTCCTTGCCTTACGGCCGCTCTTCTCTTGAGAGGTATTTATCGCCTCAGGTTCTGTGTGCTCTTCCGGATTTACGTGCTCCTTCAGAACTCCATTCTCTTTCGAATGGGTCTTCTGTTCTGTCTGTTCTCTTTCGTTCTCGGCAGAAGCGGTATCAACAGCCGTGCCGCGTGATGGACTGCCCGCGGCTTCATCGAAATGGTTTCCCTGACCGGCGGATGGCAGAAGAGACTCTCCTTCCGGTGCGGAGGAAGCTTCCATTCTGCCTGTTCCATTGCTGATGATGTCATCCGGAATTGCCTCAGGTGTAATCAGAAAATCATCTTCCAGGTTATCTTCGTCTTCAATAATCTCCCCGGTCTCAGGATCAAAGGAATGGTCCGGTTTATATCTGTCCTTGCTGCTGTTATTGCTGCTTTTATTGGTATTGTCATCTGTTTTACGGATGGCCTTGTTATTGGTTTTGCTGTCTCCACTGCCGGTAGTGCTGCTGTCCGGCGTCTGAGCGGTCTGCAGTTCCGAGATGATCGGCGCAAGAGATGCCGCGTCAATGGTTGTCTTTGATACGGGCGCAGATAGCTTCGCAGCGGAATCCGTATCTCTGTCAGGATGCGGAATCGTCTGAGGCTCGACACGGCGGGCCATACGGGTTGTCTCCTCGGCCGCAGCCTGTCGTTCTCTGGTCTTCATGCGAAGCGCCGCCTCCCGCTCCTTTTTCGCGATCGCCGCATCTCTTCTTTCCTGACGGATCAGCCGGCGCTCTTCTCTCTCCTGTTCACGAATGTCGCGGGTGTCATAGAGATAGTCGCTGCGGTCACGTATGAGCGAAAAAAGAGATTTCTGCGTAAGAAGAAGCGCAAAGATTATCAGCGCCAGGATCACAATGACATAGGCACCGATCATACCGAAGCCCTTTCCGAACAGCAGAACCAGTATTCCTCCGATGATTCCGCCTCCGGTGTGGTATCTGGAACACTCGCGGAAGATCTGCGCGGGTCCGGCACTCTTCTCATATCCGCTGAGGATCAGCTGCGCAAAAGCACAGATAAAGATATACAATCCTGACAGCGAGGTTACCCTTCGAGTGACATCCGGAGAAGCTGTGTTTGCCATCAGGAAAATCACCAGATAGAGAAGCAGAAAAGGAAAAATATATGCGGTGATTCCAAAAAGGCCGAATGCCAGCGATGCCAGAGCGGATCCGACCGGACCGGCGAGACCGATACAGGAAAGAAACAGAAGAATGCTGATGCCGAGAGTCAGGAGAATCCCGACGTCACGTCTGATTTCTGTTTCACGCTTTGCCTTGGCTTTCGTGGAATAACCGGATGTCCGGTATTGTGATGCGGACCCGCCGGATGTTCTTCCGGAGGAACGCCGTCTGGAGGAACCCGTTCCTGAAGTGCCCTTTCCAGAGGAACTTCTTCCGTACGCGCTCCCTCCGGAGGATCTGCCCGACGAAACGGAAGTTCTGGATGATTTCAGCTTCCCCGTCGCTGAAGTCTTCCGGACTCTGCTTTTTGCGGAAACGCCGGACGCGGTTTCCTGTCTCCCCTTACTACGTGCCAATGATTACACTCCTCTTATCATTTGTCTCAGTGCAGGTATGCAATGATGGATAATACACCTGCCGCCAGACAATAAACTGCAAAAAAACGATTTAAATTTCTGTTCAATAACCGGATTGTATAACGGAGTACCAGGTATCCGACTGCTGCAGCGACAAGTATCCCTGCGATACACGGTCCAATGCCGACGGTCTTCCCGACAGATACCGGCGACGGCCCCTCAAGAATCAGTCCGCCCAGAATCGACGGAATGCTGATCAGCATGGCATACCGGATCGTGTATTTTCTGGAAAAACCAGCGAGACTGCATCCTGCCATGATCATGCCGATTCTGGACACCCCGGGAACCGCTGATATTCCCTGGAATGCGCCGATGATTAAGGCGTCGGAATACTTCGTGCCTTTCGGTTTCTTCTTCCGGTCATCCGAGAACGAGGATACCATCAGCATCAGTGCGGTAACCATAAATCCCATGGCGGTGATCAGAAGATTCCGGGCGCCGATTTCGGCGAAACGACGAAGAATCAGGGCAATCAGAAATGTCGGAATCATGGAAACCGCCATATACACCACAAGTCTGCGGTAAGCGGATTTCAGCATCGGACGGTATTCTCCATCCTCCGGATGTCCAAAGTTTTGTACATAGGTGATCAGATTGAATATGCCGTCCCGGATGAGACCGGTGAGCGCGTTCCACAGACGGAAAAGATCATCCTTCAGAACGAGGCATACCGCTGCCAGAGTTCCGATATGCATCAGCGTCAGAAACTTCAGCGAAAGCCCGGTGCTGATTCCCATAAAACTGCCGGCCAGCACCAGATGTCCGGAGCTGCTGACAGGAAGAAAGGATGCAATACCCTGAATGCACCCCAGAATCATCGCCTGTAGAATAGACATCGTTTACTCCTTATTTGTTCAGAGTTATAAGAAACCGGTCCGAAAAAATCTGCAGGTCGGGACCGGTTTGTGATCATATCAGTTCAATTACTCCTCGTCGAGCTCTCCGTCGAGGTTAGTGTACACATTCTGAACGTCATCGCTTTCATCCAGAAGATCCAGAATCCTCTGAAGCATCTTGCGGTCATTCTCATCCGTCAGCGCGGTCTTTGTCTGCGGCAGCATGACGACATCCGCCTCAGACATGATAATGCCCTTCTTCTCAAGAGCTTCCCGAACCGCAGAGAAATCATTCGGAGCAGTCAGGATCTCATAGTAATCTTCCTCTTCATTGAAATCTTCCGCGCCGCAGTCAAGAGCGAGCATCATAAGATCATCTGCGGAACCATCATAATCCTCTTTGCTGACAATGATCTGTCCCTTCTCATCAAACATAAAGGAAACACATCCGGGTGTTCCGACATTTCCGTTTCCCTTTGAAAATGCGCTTCTGACATCTGCTGCCGTGCGGTTCTTATTGTCTGTAAGTGTCTGGACAATTACGGCAACTCCGCCGGGACCGTAGCCTTCATAGGTGATGTGCTCATAGTTGTCCGCGTTCGCGGCACCTGCAGCCTTTTCAATACCGCGCTTAATGGTATCGTTCGGCATGTTGTTGGCCTTGGCTTTTGCGATTACATCACGAAGCTTGCTGTTGTTGTCCGGATCCGGTCCGCCCTCTTTCACGGCAATCACGATTTCACGGCCGATGATGGTAAAAATCTTACCCTTAGCCGCGTCGTTCTTCTCCTTCTTGTGCTTGATGTTCGCAAACTTTGAATGTCCTGACATAAAATTTCACTCCTCATTAAATTGTAAATAGTATATGAATTCAGCGCCGGATACGGTAACCGGCCATACTGTATACAACACCACAAGCTGTATACAAAGTCCGGCGGTTTTCATAACTCGCGCTAATTTTAACATTACTTTAAAAATATATCACTGAATGGATGGATCGTCAACCGGCTGCAAAGAGAGTCAAGGCGGCTGCAAAGAGAGTCAAATCGGCTCAAAGCAGATACAAAGAGAGTCAAAGCAGCAAAGAAGCAGAAAATTTCAGAGCTCTGTCTCCCTTTGAGGTGACAGCGGAAAAGGCGCGGCGCCGGTTCATCAGAGAAATTCGTGGATGAATTCGAGAATGTTTCCGGCAGTCGCGGAGGCCTCTGAATATTTCTCGGATGCCCGCTCTCCGCATTTTCCGTGAATGTAGACTCCGAGTGCGGCAGCGACACCGGTATAATCTCCGTGCTGCGCGGTCAGACCGGCAATGATTCCGGTCAGGACATCTCCGCTCCCGGCTGTGGAAAGTGCGCTGTTGCCGGACCGGTTCAGGAAGCAGCTGCCATTCGGGAGCGCTGTGATGGTTGCGGCGTCCTTCAGAACCACCGTATTGCGGACCTCCTCGGCAGCATGCCTTGCGATGCTGACGGCAGATGACTTGATATCCGAAGGTGCGATGCCGGTCAGACGGCTCATTTCACCAACGTGTGGTGTGAAAACGGAGGGAAAGCGGATTTCCCGAAGGAGGTCGCTGTGCGCCGCGATGAGATTCAGCGCGTCAGCGTCAAAAACTGCAGGTATTTTTCTTTCCTGATTCAGACGAAGGAATTCCCGCATAAGAGAAAGCGCCGTATCGCCGGTTCCAAGTCCGGGACCGATCAGTACAGTATCCGCCCATTTCATATCCGCTGCAAGCTGTGGAAAGTCTTTTGCACCATCCCGGTATGTGGAAATGAGAGCTTCCGGGAACATTGCGCAGATCGGAGTGCGGTTATTTTCTTCTGTAAAGATTTTCACCATTCCGACACCGGTCAGAAGTGCGGCCTTTGCGGAAAGATATGCCGCCCCGCAGATATTCCGTGATCCGGCGATGACGAGGATCTTCCGGAAGGTTCCCTTGTTTCCGGATTCATCACGCTTCGGGAGATAATCAAGATCACTGTGTTCGATGGTATACAGCTGGCAGGCTTTTGTGATCTTTCTGGAAAGCGGAATGCCGATTTGCTTTACCTTGACCTTTCCGGCACAGGCTGCTCCGGGATAGATGTAGAGCCCGGCCTTTCCGGTTGTGAAGGTGACGGTGAGATCCGCCCGGACAGCCGTCCCCATGATCATGCCGGAGTCGGTGTTGACACCGGACGGCATATCGACAGCGGCGACAGGAAGCTCGGAATGATTGATCCGGTCAATGAGTTCGGCATAGATTCCGGTGATGTCACGCTTGAGTCCGATTCCAAAGAGAGCGTCTATGATAAGAGAATAATCCTCCGGATGGAAATCCGCCAGCTCCTCGCCAGGCGTCCTGCGTGCGCGGATGACCGGAATCGGAAAACCCTCGATGATGTGAAGCTGCTGTTTCAGCTGTTCGCTGAATTTTTCCTCCGGTCCGGCAAGAAAAACCGTGCAGCTGTATCCTTCCTCGCAGAGAATGCGGGCAACGGCGACTCCGTCTCCGCCGTTGTTTCCCGTTCCGCAGACGACGAGGACCCGATCCATATCATACTGCCGTTTTTCAATTTCTGATGCACAGGCAAGTGCCGCCCGCTCCATGAGGACCATGGAAGGCATCCCCGCCGCGACAGCGCTTCGGTCTGCGTCCTGATGCTGCCTTGCACTCAAGATCAGTTTCATTCTGTATCCTCCCTTTCTGCTGAAGGACAGCGCAATTCATGAGATCCAATAACCGTTCTCTTCTCTGCCCCAATTTATGTGATCCGATAATGTTTCTCTTTTCTGTTCCAAAAAGAGCCCCCATCTACGCGAGGGGCTCTTGTATCGTCTTGTATCGGCAGGTGTCTACTTCTCTTCGAGTGTCTTGAGGTTGTAGGACAGCCGCATCAGACTTTCGGACAGATGAACATTCTGAACAGCCACATTCTTCGGCACCACAAGGTTCAGATCGGTGTGCGCAAAATTCCAGATGGCGTGAATGCCGTTCTCGATCAACATCTTGCTCACCTCAATGGCATACTCCTTCGGAAGCGTCAGCGTCGCGATTTCGACATCATTCTCCCGGAGAAAGGCCGGAATCTCTTCCGTCATACGGATTGGAACACCGCGGATGACCTTGCCCTTCAATTCGGGATTATTGTCGAAGAGCCCGATGATACGGAAACTGTTCTTCTCAAAGTTCGTGTAATTCGCGAGAGCCTGTCCCAGATGCCCGACACCGATAATAATAATATTGTGTATGCGGTCCAGTCCGAGAATTTTGGCAATCTCCTCCCGAAGATACTGCACATTATAACCGTAGCCCTGCTGCCCGAAACCGCCGAAATTATTCAGATCCTGCCGGATCTGAGAGGCGGTCACCTTCATCTGCTGACTGAGTTCACCGGAAGAAATCCGCTCAACGCCGGCCTCCTGCAGTTCACCGAGATACCGGTAATAACGGGGCAGCCTCTTGATAACGGCTTTCGAAATCTCTTTCTGACTCATATAAGAAAACCTCCTTGAAGCTACTACCATTATATGTAATTGTCTAATTTTTGTCAAAGTATTTCTCTTTTTCCTGCCGCCCTTGCTTTGTCGGTTTTTTTCGGTATAATTGGAAGGTAAATGCTCCGCCAGAGAGGCGGCGGGGCGCAAACAGGAAAAGCTACGAATGTGTGAGGTGGACAGATATGATTCTCTCCTGTCAGAATATCAGCAAGACATTTGGATCAGAGGAAATCCTGAAGGATATTTCCTTTCATATTGAAGAAAGGGACAAGGCCGCTCTGATCGGTGTGAACGGAGCGGGCAAATCGACGCTGCTCCGGATCATTACCGGGGCTCTCAGCCCGGACACCGGAGAAGTCACCGTCACGCACGGCAAGACCATGGGATATCTGGCACAGTACCAGGACATGGAATCAGACGAGACGATCTACCAGGAGGTCCGGAAGGCAAAGCAGGACATCCTTGATATGGAGCAGCGCCTGCGGGAGATGGAGCGCCGGATGGACACGGTCACGGGCGAAGAGGCCGTTTCGCTGATGAATCGCTATACAGAGCTGATGCATGAGTTTGAGCTTCAGAACGGATATGCGGCGGAGAGCGAGATCACAGGCGTCCTGAAGGGACTCGGATTTGAGGAAAAAGATTTTGACCGCCGTCTGGGCTCCCTCTCCGGCGGTCAGAAGACACGGGTCGTTCTGGGAAAGCTCCTGCTGACAAAGCCGGATATCCTGCTTCTCGATGAGCCGACCAACCACCTGGATCTCTCCTCCATCGAGTGGCTGGAGAATTTTCTTATCAATTATCCGGGAACTGTGCTCATCGTCTCTCATGACCGGTATTTCCTGAACCGCATCGTCACGCGGGTTATCGAGATCGAAAACGGAAGATCCATGAGCTTCGAGGGAAACTACAACGAATACAGCCGGAAGAAATCGATCGTGCGCAAGGCACAGTACAACGCGTGGGCGAAGCAGCAGGCTGAAATCCGTCATCAGGAAGCGGTCATCACGAAGCTGAAACAGTTTAACCGGGAGAAGTCCATCAAGCGCGCGGAATCCAGAGAAAAAATGCTCGATAAAATGGAGGTACTGGAAAAACCGCAGGAAGTCAGCGCGGATATGCGCATTGAGCTGAAGCCGAGGACGGAAAGCGGCAAGGATGTGCTCACTGTGACCGGTCTGTCCAAGTCTTTTCCGGGGCTCCTTCTCTTCCGGAATCAGTCCTTTGAGATCAAGCGTGGAGAACGGGTCGCAATCATCGGTGACAACGGAACCGGAAAGTCCACGATTCTGAAGATGATCAACGGCCTTCTGACACCGGATGAGGGAAAAATCGCACTCGGTTCCAAGGTCCATATCGGGTATTACGATCAGGAGCAGCAGCTGCTTGACCCGGAGAAGACGATTTTTCAGCAGATCGCAGACGACTACCCCTCTCTGACCGAAACAGAGATCCGCAATGTCCTCGCTGCCTTCCTGTTTACCGGCGATGATGTGTACAAAAAGATCTCTTCGATCAGCGGCGGCGAGCGCGGGCGTGTATCCCTGGCAAGACTGATGCTCTCGGAGGCAAATTTTCTGATTCTGGACGAGCCGACGAACCACCTGGACATCATCTCCAAGGAGATACTGGAAGATGCCCTGAATGAGTATACCGGAACGGTGCTCTATGTGAGCCACGACCGTTATTTCATCAATCAGACGGCGACCCGCATTCTGGAGCTGACCAATCATACTCTGGTCAACTATATCGGCAACTACGATTATTACATGGAGAAAAAAGAAGAGCTGACGCGTGCCTATGCTTCCTCTCCCGCGTCTGACGGCGCGGGAGGAAAGAATTCCGGCGCGGCAGGGACAGCGTCTCTCTCCTCTTCCGGCTCCGAATCAGGAGTCTGCGGATCAGCGCCGGCCGGACAGACCGCCGCAGATGGAAATCCTGCGGCAGCCACGGATTCCTCCGGCTCCGGAAAACTGGACTGGAAAGCACAGAAGGAAGAACAGGCGAGACTTCGGAAAAAGGAAAACCGGATCCGTAAAATTGAAGAGGAAATCGAGAAACTGGAGGCGAGGAACAAGGAAATCGACGAAGAATTTCTGAAACCGGAGACCGGAACGGACCTGCAGAAATGCCAGGAGCTCGCGAAGGAACAGAACGCGAACAACGACAGGCTTCAGGAACTCTATGAAGACTGGGAGACAGCTTCCGACGAAGAATGACCGGAATGAATCCTATAATGGCCGGAATGAAAATATGATTGTAAAATACAGGAACAGCCGCTGTGCAGAGCTCTGCACAGCGGCTGTTCCTGTATTTTCCGTGTAAGTATTTACAGCATGGAGTCCAGTGTGTCGCGGATGGCGAGGATGAAATCCTCGGAATTCAGCGTCTTCACATTCGGAAGTGTTGTGATTCTCGCGAGATCTCCGGTCATTTTTCCGGACTCAATGGTGGTGATGGTGGCCTTCTCAAGCTTATCCGCAAAATCAACAAGCTCCGGGAGCTTGTCCAGCTCTCCCCGTTTGCGAAGAGCGCCGCTCCATGCGAAGATAGTGGCTACGGAGTTCGTCGAAGTCTCCTCGCCGCGCAGATGCTTGTAATAATGTCTCTGAACGGTTCCGTGAGCAGCCTCGTACTCAAAATATCCGTGCGGGGATACCAGAACAGAGGTCATCATCGCGAGGGAACCGAAGGCGGAGGACAGCATATCACTCATGACATCTCCGTCGTAGTTTTTGCAGGCCCAGATGAATCCGCCCTCCGATTTCATGATTCGGGCAACCGCGTCATCGATCAGTGTATAGAAGTAGGTGATGCCGCAGGCCTCAAATTTTTCCTTGTAGTCGTTGTCATAGATCTCCTGGAAGATATCCTTGAAGCGGTGATCATAGGTCTTGGAAATCGTGTCCTTTGTGGCAAACCAGAGATCTTCCTTTCTGGAGAGGGCAAAATCAAAGCAGCTTCTGGCAAAGCTGGTGATGGAATCATCCAGGTTATGTGTGCCCTGTACGACACCCGGTCCGTCAAACTTGTGAACCAGCTCTGTCTTCGTGATTTCACCGTCGTCGGAGGTATACACCAGTTCAACCTTACCTGCCTTCGGAACACGGATCTCTACGTTGCGGTAGACATCTCCGTAAGCGTGACGGGCGATGGTGATCGGCTTTTTCCAGCAGCGGACTACCGGTTCAATTCCCTTTACGATAATCGGTGTGCGGAACACGGTGCCGTCCAGCATGGCACGGATGGTTCCGTTCGGGCTCTTCCACATCTCCTTGAGATTGTATTCCTTCACGCGCGCGGCATTCGGCGTGATGGTCGCGCATTTTACGGCGACGCCGTATTTTTTTGTCGCCTCAGCGGAATCTCTGGTGACCTGGTCGTTCGTCTCATCGCGGTGCTTCAGCCCGAGGTCATAGTACTCGGTCTTGAGATCGATATACGGAGTGAGCAGATCATCTTTGATCATCTGCCACAGGATCCGGGTCATCTCATCTCCGTCCATTTCAACGAGAGGCGTCTTCATCTGAATTTTTCCCATTATTTTGTACCTGCCTTCTATTTCGGATTCTTTCGCGATATTCTGCGGGGTGCATCCTGCGCGTTCCGTTTACACGGCATGTCGCGGGATGCGTATTCTGTGCGTTCAGTTCATGCGGTATCCGGATAGATGCGTGCGCTGAATCCGGTTTCGCATCCCTCTTGCCTGTGTCTGTGCTGGAATCATCGTCCATGAAGATTCCTGACGGATCCTTCGTTATTACATGGACTTGATACGATCAATCGCCTCCACGGTCTTCTCATAGGTGCCGAATGCCGTCAGACGGAAGAAGTGTTCGCCGCTCGGACCGAATCCGGAACCTGGTGTTCCGACGACATGAACATCTTCGAGAAGATGATCGAAGAAATCCCAGGAGGTCATGTTGTCCGGGGTCTTGAGCCAGATGTACGGAGCGTTCACTCCGCCGTATACAGTGTATCCGGCATCCTTCAGTCCGTCATAGATGACACGGGCGTTTTTCTGATAATAGCTCACCTGTGCGCGGATTTCCTTCTGCCCTTCCGGTGTGAAGACGACTGCGCCGGCCTTCTGAATGATGTAGGGAGCGCCGTTGTACTTGGTGCCGTGGCGTCTTGCCCAGAGATCGTGGAGAGAAACGCCGTCCGCGTCACGGAGATCCTTCGGAACAACGGTGAAGCCGAGACGTACGCCGGTGAAACCGGCATTTTTGGAGAAACTGCGGATTTCGATGGCACAGGTCCTCGCTCCCTCACACTCATAGATCGAATGGGGAACATCCTTCTCTGTAATGTATGCCTCATAGGCGGCATCGTAGAGGATGACGGCTCCGATCCGGTTTGCGTAATCCACCCACTCCTGAAGCTGATCCTTGCTGATGGTCATTCCGGTCGGGTTGTTCGGATAGCAGAGGTAGATGATATCCGGATTTTCCTTCGGAAATTCCGGTGTGAAATTGTTGGCTTCGGTACAGGGCATATAGATGAAATTGGAGTATCTCTGCTCGGAAGGAATCCACTCGCCGGAGCGGCCTGCCATGACGTTGGAATCCACATATACCGGGTAAACCGGATCGCAGACGGCAACCTTCGCGTCCTCACTGAAAATCTCCTGAATGTTTCCGGAATCGCTCTTGGCTCCGTCCGACACAAAGATTTCATCCGCGCTGATCTCGCATCCTCTTCCCTTGTACTCATCAGCAATCGCGTCCCGGAGGAAAGCATATCCGAGATCCGGAGCGTAACCGTGGAAGGTCTCCTTTTTGCCCATTTCATCTACAGCCTTGTGAAGCTCGTCGATAATGACCGGAGCAAGAGGCTGTGTGACATCGCCGATCCCGAGACGGATGATATTCGCGTCCGGGTTGGCCTCGGTATAAGCCGCGACCTTCTTCGCGATGGTGGAAAAAAGATAGCTTCCCTGAAGTCGGAGGTAATTCTGATTTGCTTTAAACATCGGTTATTTCTCCTCTCTGTATTTTAATGCGGCGGCTACAAATCCGCGGAACAGCGGATGCGGGCGGTTCGGACGGCTCTTGAACTCAGGATGTGCCTGGGTTCCGATATAGAACGGATGATTCTCTTTCTTAAGCTCGATCATTTCCACAATGTGGCCGTCCGGTGAAATACCGGAGAGCACCATGCCGGCGTCCGTGAGCGGCTTGCGGTAGTCGTTATTGACCTCATATCTGTGTCTGTGACGCTCGTGAATCAGGCTGGATCCATACAGCTCTCTCGCAATGGTGCCTTCCTTCAGCTCACAGGGGTAGGAACCGAGTCTTAAGGTGCCGCCAAGATCCGTGACATCATTCTGATCGGGCATAAGGGCGATCACCGGATGCATGGTGTCAGGATCAAGCTCAATGCTGTGGGCGTCGTGATATCCGCACATATTCCTTGCGTATTCGATAATCGCAACCTGCATTCCGAGACAGAGACCGAGGTAGGGAATCTTGTGTGTCCGTGCATACTCTGCGGCAGCAATCATTCCGTCAACGCCTCTGCCGCCGAAACCGCCGGGAACAATGACGCCGTCTACATCACCAAGAACCTCAGCCACATTGTCCCGGTTCAGCTTCTCGGAGTCGACCCAGGTCAGATCTACCTCCGCGCTGTTCTTGATTCCGCCGTGCTTTAACGCCTCGACAACGCTCAGATAAGCGTCATGAAGGGCAATGTACTTCCCGACTAGGGCTATGGTGACGTGGTGCTTCAGATTCCGGAGGGACTCTACCATATCGGTCCAGTCGGAGAGATCCGGCTCCGGGTCTGAGAGATGCAGACATTCAAGCACAACGTCGGCCAGATTCTCCTTCTCCATGGCAAGCGGTGCCTCATAGAGATATTCCACGTCCAGATTCTGAAGAACATGGCTGCTCGGAACGTTACAGAACAGGGCAATCTTGTCCTTGAGACCCTGACTGAGCGGGTACTCGGAACGGCATACCAGAATATCCGGCATGATTCCAATGCTCTGCAGAGCCTTTACAGAAGTCTGCGTCGGCTTGGTCTTCAGCTCTCCGGAAGCCTTCAGATAAGGAATCAGGGTGACATGGATCATGATGGCGTTTTCATGGCCGATATCATGCTGGAACTGACGGATCGCCTCAAGGAACGGCTGGCTCTCGATATCGCCGACCGTGCCGCCGACCTCGATGATGGCGATCTTCTCTTCATCCTCTGTCTTCGCGCGGTAGAACCGGCTTTTGATCTCATTGGTGATATGGGGAATAACCTGAACCGTACCGCCGCCGTAATCGCCGTGGCGTTCCTTCTGCAGAACGGTGGAATATACCTTACCGGTGGTCACGTTGGAATTGTGATCAAGGTTCTCGTCGATAAAGCGCTCATAATGCCCCAGATCAAGATCGGTTTCTGTTCCGTCGTCGGTGACGAAAACCTCACCGTGCTGGATCGGGTTCATGGTTCCCGGATCCACATTGATGTAGGGATCAAACTTCTGCATGGTGACACTGTAGCCTCTGGCCTTCAGAAGCCTTCCCAGTGAAGCAGCCGTAATTCCCTTTCCAAGGCCGGATACAACGCCGCCGGTTACAAATACATATTTAACAGACATTCACTCCTCCTCCTGCCGGGCATGCGTGCCGCAGCGTGTATATGGTTGCGCCCTTTCCCGCGAAGCCAGTAATATTTATGGCGCCGCCTGCAGCAGGGCTGTTTATTGATCGATTGGACGGTATCAGACACCTCGCCTATGCTCAGCTGCCTTCAAAGGCATCGCGGATCTCATGGTCAGGAACCTCCATGGGATAGTTGCTGTCAAAACATGCCTTACAGATCGGAAGGTCGCCCACCATGTCCTGAAGCTCGCTGATCTGCATATATCCCAGCGAATCAGCTCCGATGCGCCGGCGGATTTCCTCTGTGGAATTCTGCGAAGCAATCAGCTGCTTGTTGGACGGCACGTCAACACCGAAATAGCAGGGATGAAGAAATGGCGGTGAACTGATCCGCACATGAACCTCCGTCGCTCCGCATTTCTTCATGGTGTGAATCAGATTGGTGATTGTGGTGCCGCGGACAATCGAGTCATCTACGAGCACGACTCTTTTCCCCTTGACAACGGACTTTATGACGCTCAGCTTGATCTTAACACTGGATTCACGCTCATCCTGACTGGGCTTTATAAACGTCCGGCCGACATAGCTGTTCTTGTGAAAAGCGATGCCGAATGGAATGCCGGATTCCATCGCGTAGCCCTGCGCGGCTGCAAGTCCGGAATCAGGTACGCCGACAACGATATCTGCCTCTACGGGGTAGGTCTTTGCGAGAGATGCGCCCCCGCGGATTCTCGCGTCATAGACGGCGATGCCGTCAATCTTTGAATCGAGACGGGCAAAATAGATATACTCGAAGATACAGCGCGCCTGCTTCTCTCTCGGAATGACACAATCCATGAACTCTGAATGAATCTCTCCGTTCTTATCGATGGTGACGATCTCGCCCGGCTTCACGTCGCGGATAAATTCCGCGTCAATGGAATGAAGAGCGCAGCTCTCGGAGGCAAGAATGTAAGCCCTGTCTCTCTTTCCGATACACAGCGGACGCAGTCCCCACGGATCCCGGACACCGATCAGCTTGCGCGGACTCATCATGACAAGCGCGTAAGCTCCTCTGAGCTGTGTCACCGCTTTTTTGACCGCGATTTCAATGCTCGGCGTTTTGACGCGTTCCCTGGCGATGCAGTAGGCAATGACCTCGGAATCAATGGTTGTGTGAAAAATCGCGCCGGTGTTCTCCATTTTTTCCCGAAGCTCATAGGCATTTACAAGGTTTCCGTTGTGTGCCAGAGCAAGAGAACCCTTGATGTAATTCAGGACAAGCGGCTGTGCGTTGTTCACGTTGAGCGCGCCGGAAGTGGAATAACGGACATGGCCGACACCGATGTTTCCCTTCAGATTCTGAAGCTCATCTCCCTTAAATACCTCGTTCAGAAGCCCCAGTCCGCGGTAGGAATTCACGCGTCCTTTCGGCCCGTTGGTATTGGACACCGCAATGCCGCAGGATTCCTGTCCGCGGTGCTGCAGAGCTTCCAGACCAAAATAGATGGTCCTGCTGACATCTCCGCCGTCCGGATCATAGATTCCGAACACACCGCACTCCTCTTTTAAGCCGGATTCATAATTTGTCATCAGCTTCCTCCAGTTTCTGCTGTGTGAAAAATGAATAGCAAAAATAAAACCACTCTATTATACTACATATTCTCTGCGGAGTAATCGCACAAGTTCGCTAAAATGCAAAAATGGATTAACCGAAAGAAAAGCATATTTTACAAACGAAAAACTCACCCTCCGCCGGGGAAGGAAAGATCCCCCACAGACAGTGAGTCAGAACTTATGGAGCGACTCCCAGACAGGAAAGCGCGAGATTCAGGGATTCTCTCACCGCCTGTCTGCGTACCTCGTTTCTGGATCCTGTGAAATTGTATTTTCTGACCTCGCATCTGCCGTCAAAACAGCAGCCGAGATAGACAAGACCTGCCGGAAATTCCTCTGTTCCGCCCGGACCGGCCACACCGGTAGCGGAAAGGCAGAGATCCGCTTTGGCCGTTCTGGCACCGCCCTTTGCCATCTGGCGGCACACCTGCGGGGAAACCGCCGTGTATTTGCGCAGGGTCTTCTTTTTCACTCCCACGAGCTTGTGCTTCGCCTCGTCGCAGTACGTGATAAAAGCCTCCTTCAGTACATCCGATGCGCCGGGCACATCGATGATTCCGGAAGCAATGCCTCCTCCGGTACAGGACTCCACCGTTGTGATCAGAAGCCTGCGCTCCCGGAGAACTGCCACCAGTCTCTCCGCAGCGGAAGAATATCCGGTATCCTCCATATTATCTGTGGAAATACTATCTGTATTATCCGTGAAAACAGTGTCTGTATTGTCCATGGAAAGATTATCCGTATTATCCGCGGAAATACTATCTGTATTATCCGTCGAAACATTATCCATACCCCTAGAGGATTTTTTTTTCGTAACAGCATCATCAAGATGATTCATACCGGGATTTCTCAGGCCTCCTCTACAGTCCGCTCTTCTTTCTAAGAGACAGAATAATCTCTCATAAACGACACAGAATGATCTCTTATTAATGACACAGCTCTTATTAATGACACAGAATTATTTCTGATTGCCGAGTACCGCCTTGTTCTTGATCAGATAATCCAGAAGCGAAATCACAGTGAGAACAGTCGCGATGACAATCAATACGATCTCAAACGGTCTCCAGGAAGGAACATTCAGCAGAAGCACGATAATCATAACCATCTGCGAGATTGTCTTCGCCTTGCCCCAGTAGCTGGCGGCTATGACAATGCCGTTGTCCGCGGCAATCAGACGGAAACCGCTGATGATAAACTCCCTTGCGATGATGATGACCACGACAAATGCAGGAATCTCACCGGATCCGGCAAACAGAATAAGAGCCGTGCAGACCAGAAGCTTGTCCGCCAGAGGATCCATGAACTTTCCAAAATCCGTGATCAGGTTATATTTTCTGGCAATGTAGCCGTCGGCAGTATCTGTCAGACTGGCCGCGATGAAGATAATCAAAGCGATATATCTGGCCCAGTTCTGAGGAAGATACATAAAGATCACGAAGAAAGGAATCATGACCATTCGAAGACAGGTCAGCTTGTTGGGTAAATTCATATTGTTTTCCTCCCTCATCCCTCTGATTTGCTCAGAAGATCCATGGTATCCTCGTCGATCAGTTCACCAATCAGATCATATTCGAGAGCGCCGGTCACGGTCGCTTTCACAAAATCACCGGTATTCAGCGTTTCCGGAGTCTGAATGAAGATCAATCCGTCAATGTTCGGCGTATCCGCGTAGGTGCGTCCGACATAGGCGTTTTCATCGCTCATGTAGCCCTCGATGAAGACATCCAGCGTGCGGCCGATCATATTTTCATTCCGCTGCTTTGATACTTCCTGCTGCAGGGTAAGGAGACGGTCCTGTCTGTCCTTCCTGATTTCTTCATCGATCTGACCGTCAAACGATGCGGCAGGTGTTCCTTCCTCTTGTGAGTACGTGAAGACGCCGAGACGGTCAAATTTCATCTCGCGGATAAAGTCACAGACCTCCTCATGCTGTTCCTCGGTCTCTCCGGGAAAACCGGTGATCAGAGTGGTCCTGAGCGCAATGTCCGGAATCTCGCGGCGGAGATTTTCAATGATCCGCACCAGATCATCATGGCTTGTCCTGCGCCCCATCCGCTTCAGAATCTCGTCATTGGAATGCTGAATCGGAAGATCGAGATAATGACAGACCTTAGGAAGGGTCTTCATCGCCTGTATCATCTCCGGGTAGATCTCTTCCGGATAGCAGTACAGAATCCGGATCCAGCGGATTCCGTCAATTTCAGAAAGCTTCTCTAGCAGGATGTGAAGAGACTTCTTTCCATACAGATCGATTCCGTACCGGGTCGTCTCCTGCGCCACGAGAATCAGTTCCCTCACTCCGTCCTCCGCGAGCTGACGCGCCTCCCGGATCAGATCCTCCATGGGAACACTCCGGTAGGGACCCCGCATTCCCGGGATCGCGCAGTAGGTGCAGTGCTTGTCACAGCCCTCGGCGATTTTCAGGTATTCATAGAAGCCTCCGGTTGTCATGATCCGTTTATCCGCGTCTTCCGGAATCCCGTTCAGGGGCTCCAGGATCGACGGCCGTATCCCGTTTCCGACCTGAAGAATCGCATCCTCGATCTTGTTGTAGCTGTTCGTTCCGATGATCGCGTCAACCTCGGGGATCTCGTCCAGAACCTCCTGACGGTAGCGCTCCGCCATGCATCCGGTGACAATCAGCGCGGTGCAGCGACCCTCGGTCTTATACCTGGCCATATCCAGGATCGTCTGAATGCTCTCTTCCTTTGCGGAATCGATAAAGCAGCAGGTATTGATAATGATAATATCCGCCTCGGTCTCGTCGTCCGTCATCTCGTAGCCATGACCGGCAAGCTTGCCGAGCATACGCTCGGAATCCACAAGATTCTTGTCGCAGCCAAGAGAGATAAATAAAATCTTCATTGAATTATTCGGCTGCGTCATCATCTTCCTCTTCATGCGGGAGAATATTAACCTTTCCCTCATAGAGCTCATCCACAGCTATGGAGAGCGGCTTTCTCTCTTTTCCGTTCCGGTCAACAGCCGCAACCTTCGGCTCTGCACCGTCAATCAGCTGACGCGCGCGCTTGGAGGTTGCAAGGACGATGGAATAACGGCTTGTGACAAGCGGCGCTTCCTCCTGATCCTGACCCTTGTTAATCTTCTCAATCATTTCCACATAGGAAGGATGTATCATTTTCTGTGCTCCTCTCTCTCTTTCAGCTCTCCGCGGATCTCGCGGATAAAATCTCTCTGATGATTGGTCTGCAGATGCTGCGACTGAATCAGCAGATGCAGCTGATCAACACATTTTTCAACGGTATCATTCACCAGAATATAATCATAATGTTCCATGCTCTCAGCTTCCTCGACCGCCCGGGCCATCCGCTGCTGAATTACTTCCTGCGTTTCCGTCCCTCTGTCGGTGAGCCGTCTCTCCAGCTCTTCGGCGCTCGGAGGCGTTACGAAAATCAGCACGGTATCAGGCCGTTTTTTCTTAACCTTCAGAGCACCCTGAATCTCGATCTCCAGGATGACATCCTTTCCAAGGTTCAGCTGCTCATCCACATATGCCGCCGGTGTTCCATAGGAATGGTTTACATAGCGCGCATACTCCAGAAATTCATCATTTCTGATCATCCGTGAAAATTCTTCCTCGGTCTTGTAGAAGTAGTCAACGCCGTCCCTCTCGCCCGGTCTCGGGCTTCTGGTTGTCGCCGACACAGAAAGCGCGTAATTATCATATTTCTCCAGGAGCCTCTTCATCAGAGTTCCCTTCCCGGATCCGGAAAAACCGGAAAGAATCACCAGTATTCCCTTGCTCATGCCAGATCATCGGTCCTTTCATCAGATATATCATTGGAAAAATCACTGCCGGCGTTGAAACGGCGCGTTATCGTTTCGGGCTGCAGAGCGGACAGAAGAATCCTGCCGTCCTCCAGAACCAGAACCGCCTTGGTTTTGCGTCCCTGACTCGCGTCAATCAGAAGCCCGTTATCCCGGGCGTGTGACACCATGCGCTTGATCGGCGCTGCCACCGGACTCGCGACGGCAAGAACCTTGTCGGTATTCACCGCGTTTCCAAAGCCGATATTGATCAAACGTGCCATTAAACACCTCCGTGCCCTGCATTTTCAGGCTTCTTGCATTATATCCTTGCAGTACAAAAAAAACAACAGAAAGATATAAGCATCCGCGCCATGTTCCGGGAGATCACTCCACGTTCTGCACCTGTTCGCGGATCTTTTCGATACCGGTCTTCAGATCCACACCAGTATTCGAGGTTTCCAGATCGTTTGCCTTCGATAGGATGGTATTCGCCTCCCGGTTCATCTCCTGTGCCAGAAAATCGAGCTTTCTCCCGATTCCGGTTCCGAGGATAAGCGTGTCCCGCATATTCTGGATGTGACTCTTCAAACGGACTGTTTCCTCATCGGTGCAGATCTTATCCGCAAACAGAACCACTTCTGCCGCGATGCGGCTTTCATCGATCTGGGAATCCTCAAGCAGATCTTTGGTTTTCTCTTCCAGACGATTGCGGTATTCCGCGATAATCATGGGTTCCCGTTCAATGACCTTGTCCACATCCGCTTCCAGCTCATCGAGCTTGGACAGAAGATCTCTGCGGAGATTCTCCCCCTCCAGATTGCGGGAATGCCGGAAGTTCTCCGCTGCCTCCCGGATGACGTTCTCCAGATCCTTCCAGAGTTCATCCTCGTCCATCTCCTGCTCTTCCATTGTCAGAACATCGGGAAGATTCATCATCTTTGAGACCGTGAGATCATTCGGAATCGAGAAGTCTCTCTCGATCTCCTCCGCAAAGTTCATATACTGCTTTGCAAGCTCCGGGTGGTACTTCAGAGTTGCGTTGCCCTCTGTGAAATCCTCATAGGTGATAAAAATATCGATCTTGCCCCTCTGCGCGTATTCCTTGATCAGTGTGCGGATCTTCGATTCAAATGCGCTGAACTTTTTCGGGGCTTTGACATTGAGTTCGAGAAAGCGATGATTGACCGATTTCAGCTCGACACTGATTTTCCATCGGTCATTCTGGGCTTCCGCCCGGCCAAAGCCGGTCATGCTGTAAATTTTTTCGGACATATTCTCTTTACCTTTCGGGTAATCTTCCTTGCACATACAAAAAACGGATGCGGCGTTCCGGCTGCTGTCGCATATATCTGTCCGTGCGGCTGCGTCCGTATCTGAACACACAAATATATGTTAAGTATAAGTCAATTCCCGCTGTTGTGTCAAATTGTATTCGGATTACCGAAAATAGACAGGTGTATTGTCAGGCCTCTTCAATGAGACGGTTCATCATATTCAGAACCCGCTTCTTGTCGGCGCTCCACAGTGGAGCCAGAAGCAGCTTTTTTGGTCCGTCCCCGGTTAACCGGTGGATGACAACCTCCGGCGGAAGGATCTTCAGACATTTTACGACAAGCCTGCAGTACTCCTCCATATCCGGGAGCGGAAAAGGATGGATCCGATATTCCTCCGCCAGACGGGTGCCCTTCAGAATATGAAGAAGCTGCAGCTTCACTCCGTCCGGAAGCGGACAGAGTGATGCAAGATACCGGACGGTCTGCAGCATCATCTCCTCCGTCTCTCCGGGAAGCCCCAGTATGACATGAACGATTACGGTAAGTCCCGCATCCTTCAGGCGGCGGTAGGCATCCTCGAACACCGGGAGACTGTACCCACGGTGAATACGTTTCGCGGTTTCTTCATGTATGGTCTGAAGACCGAGCTCAACCCAGACCGGTTTCCGTTCGTTGAGTCTCTTCAGCATGGATATTTTGTCGTCCCCGAGGCAGTCCGGTCTTGTGCCGATTGACAGACCTGCAATTTCCGGCTGCTCCTCCGCCTCGGAAAAGATACGTTCAAGTCTTCGGGTATCTCCGTACGTATTGGTAAAGGACTGGAAGTAGGCGATAAACCTGCGGTCTTCCATTGCCAGAGTCTTCGGGAGCTTCGGATCAATTCTCTTCCTGGCCGCCGCAATCTGCTCTCTCACTGGAGCGGGATCCGCGGCAAAATCGCCGGAACCGCCTTCCGAACAGAACGTACAGCCCCCGAATCCAAGAGTTCCGTCCCTGTTCGGACAGGTGCATCCCGCCGAAAGGGACAGTTTGTAGATTTTCTGACCATAGGTCTTCTTTAATTCTTCAGAAATTCTTCGTATTTTCATCTTTTCATCACACCCCAGCGATATTCTTTGCATAAGCGTGCGAGCCGATAAGCACCAGCGACAGCACTGCAATCCACAATCAACTGCGATACTCTTTGCGTATGCGTGCGAGCCGATAAGAAGGGCTGTCTGCGTGGATCCAGCATCACCTGAAGATATTCTTTGTGAATGTGCAAATTCTGACATATTATCCCTGGCGAGGCAGTTGGATTTCTTTCGTTTGTTGTGTATAATATCCTGTAAACGCTTACGCTCCACAAGCAAGCCGCGGCAAACGGAATAAGCTGCGGATTGCTTCATACCTTGCAGGCGTGGCGCGGCAAATTGTATAAGCTGCGGATTGCTTCATGCTTCGCAAGCGGGAACGCGGCAATATCTGAATAATTTTAGTATCCTGCGGTGCCATCAGGGGTAAAGCCAGCGCATCGCGGACAGGAATTTGAGGAATCAATATGGCTTTAGACGGTATCACAATATCAAATATCCGCTCCGAGCTGGAGCATACGCTTGCGGGAGGACATATATCGAAAATCATCCAGCCCGAGCCGGATGAACTGATCTTCACGATAAAAAATAACGCGAAGACTTACCGGCTTCTTCTGTCGGCAAGTGCTTCTCTTCCGCTGGTCTATATCACGTCTTCCGGGAAGCAGGCGCCGATGAACGCGCCGAATTACTGTATGCTGCTGAGGAAGCATCTGGCCGGCGGGCTTCTTGAATCGGTCACCCAGCCCGGACTGGAGCGTGTGCTTTCCCTGAATGTCCGGCACAGAGATGAACTCGGAGATCTCCGGAGCTGGCGTCTGGTCATCGAGCTCATGGGAAAGCACAGCAACATCATCCTGATCAGCGATCAGAACAAGATTGTGGATTCCATAAAGAGGGTATCCTTCAATGTCAGTTCCGTCCGCGAGGTTCTGCCCGGAAGGGATTACTTCATTCCGGAGACACAGAACAAAAAGGATCCGCTCGACATCAGCGAAGAGGATTTCAGCAGAGTCGTTTTTTCAAAGGATGCGCCTGTCATGAAGGCAGTCTACGGCGGTCTGCGCGGCATCTCCCCCGTCATGGCTGAGGAAATCTGTTACCGGGCCGGCATTGACAGCGACGCTTCCGCCTCGGGACTTCAGGATGCGGAACGGGTACATCTGTATCATACCTTCTCACGAATGATGGACGATGTAAAGAACGAAAAATTTGAGCCGGCAATCTATTATAAAGGAAAAGATCCCTTCGAGTATGCTTCTGTTCCGCTGACGCAGTACGGAAATCTCAGGAAGGAAGGCTTCGATACAATTTCATCACTGCTGGAACAATATTACGCGGAGAAGGAACTCAGGACCAGGATCCGGCAGCGTTCCATTGATCTGCGGAAGGTTGTTCAGACAAGTCTGGAGCGCAGCGGGCGAACCCTGCAGCTTCAGGAAAAACAGATGCATGATACCGAAAAGCGGGAGAAATACCGCATATACGGAGAACTGCTGAATACTTATGGATACAGCCTGACACCGGGAGCGAAGGAACTGAAAGCAGTCAATTATTATAACAACGAACCCACCACGGTTCCGCTGGATCCGACGATGACTGCAGCACAGAACGCAAAGAAATATTTTGACCGTTACAACAAGCTCAAGCGCACCGCAGAAGCGCTGGAGCAGCGGATCAAAGGCACAGAAGCGGATGTGGAGCATCTCGAGAGCATTGCGACATCTCTGGAGATCGCCCGCGACGAAAAGGATCTGCAGGAAATCCGGCAGGAACTGGAAGACTACGGCTATCTCCGCCATCACGGACCTTCGGGAAGAAAGAAAAAGCAGGAGGCCGCACAGCCTCTGCACTACCTTTCGTCTGACGGCTTTGACATGTACGTTGGAAAAAATAACTTCCAGAACGAAATGGTTACCTTCAAAATCGCCTCCGGCAGCGACTGGTGGTTCCACGCGAACGACATTCCGGGCTCCCATGTGATTGTCAAAACAAATGGAAAAGAGCTCCCGGACCGCACCTTCGAAGAGGCAGGCAGACTTGCCGCCTATTACTCCAAGGCGAAAAACGCGCCAAAGGTAGAAATCGATTACACGCTTCGGAAGAATCTTCACAAGCCGAACGGCGCAAGACCGGGATTTGTCCTGTACCATACAAACTATTCGCTTATGGCCGAACCGGATATTTCCGATCTGAGGGAGGTATAGAGATTCGTTTTTGTGGCACTGGTTTTCAGATAACGGTTAGCAGGGAAAGTATAATGATATATTTGGATTTTTGAATCATTTGAATAAGGGGATATCATGACAGACACAAAGAAATTGCCCTCTTCCTTGCAAAGGGGTCGGAAGAAGGTCAGATCGACGGCAAATATCGGCTTTGATCAGCCGGTCCGTACAAAATTGAAGCATCGATATATGGCGGATGTCCAGACCGGACTGACGAAGGAACAGGTTGAGGAATATACCAGACACGGCTGGGACAACCGGTCGGTCGCACCGCCTTCGAAGACGGTAGGACAGATCATCAAGGGGAATACGCTGACTTATTTTAACGGAATATTTCTGCTGCTCTCCGTACTCCTGATTATCGCCGGCTCGTATCGTGACCTGTCCTTTCTGCCGATCATTATCGCGAATGCGATGATCGGTATCGTTCAGGAGATTGCAGCCAAAAATACACTGGATAAACTGAACGTCCTGAACGCTCCGAAGGCAAAAGTCGTTCGTTCCGGCAAGATCAGAACAATACCGGCGGAAAAGCTGGTTCTTGATGACATCGTTATTTTTTCCGCGGGAAATCAGATTCCCGCAGACGCTGTAGTTGTCGACGGGCAGGTGAAGGTCAATGAATCGCTGCTGACCGGTGAATCAGACGAGATCTCCAAGAAACCGGGGGACAAGCTGATGTCCGGATCCTTCATCGTATCCGGAAGCTGCTATGCCCGACTGGAAAAAATCGGTGAGGACTCGTACATCAACAAGCTGACGACCCAGGCAAAGACAGCCCGGGAGGGAGAACAGTCGGAAATGATCCGTTCACTGAACCGGATCGTTATGATTGCCGGCATCAGCATCGTCCCGATCGGGATTCTCCTGTTCTATCAGTCCTACTGGCAGCAGGGTCTTGAGCTTCAGGAAAGCATAACTTCCATGGTAGCCGCCGTGATCGGAATGATCCCGGAAGGCCTCTATCTGCTCTCCAGCGTCACCCTTGCGGTCAGTACCGGAAGACTCGCGCTGAAAAAGGTCCTGGTGCACGATATGAAGTGTATCGAGACACTGGCAAGAGTTGATGTTCTCTGTGTCGATAAGACCGGAACAATCACCGAGAACAAGATGCTGATTAACGACGTGATCACACTCCCGCCGTATGAGGAGGACGCGACGATACCGGCAATCGAGGAACTGCTGAGCGACTTTTCGGCGGCACAGAAAGCGGACAACATCACGATGCATGCGATGAAGGATCATTTCACCAGCACCTCGGGCGCACGTCCGCTCGCTGTGACCGGATTCTCTTCCGCCTGGAAGTATTCCAGCGTTACCTTCCAGAGCGGCGCGTACGTGCTCGGCGCACCGGAATTTGTTCTGAAGGAGGACTACCACCTGTATCAGGACACCATTGAGGAGCAGAGCCGGAAGGGCTATCGCGTACTTGTGTTCGGGAAATATCAGGGCACGCCGGACGGAAATGAGCTGACCGGGAAGGTTACCGCGCTCTGTCTGGTCGTCGTGAAGAACAAGATCCGCAAGGATGCGGACAAGACCTTCCAGTTCTTCCACCGCCAGAATGTTGAGGTCAAGGTCATCTCCGGAGATAATCCGGTAACGGTGTCCGAGGTTGCGAAGCAGGCGGGAATCGCGAATTCCGACCTGTACATCGACGCGACGACGCTGAAAACGAAAGAAGATATTTATGACGCGGTGACCCGTTACACAGTCTTCGGCCGCGTGACGCCAAACCAGAAGCGTGAATTTGTCCACGCGCTGAAGGCGCACGGACGCACCGTTGCGATGACCGGTGATGGTGTCAATGATGTTCTCGCTCTGAAGGACGCGGACTGCTCCGTTGCCATGGCTGCGGGCTCTGACGCGGCGGCTCAGGCCTCCCAGCTTGTTCTTCTCGACAATGATTTCGCGCATATGCCGGAAATCGTTATGGAAGGACGGCAGGTTGTCAACAACATGGAGAGATCCGGAAGTCTCTTCCTTGTAAAAAATATCTTTTCCCTGCTGCTCGCGGTCTTCTCGATCATCGCCGGATTCACCTATCCTCTGAGGCCGTCACAGATCTCCCTGATCAGTATGTTCACCATAGGCCTTCCCGGATTTCTGATGTCACAGATTCCGGATCACACCCTGATCCACGGAAGATACATGAGCAATGTCCTGCTGAAGGCAATGCCGGCTGCGCTTACTGATTTTATTGTCGTCGCGAGCCTGGTTGTATTTGGAGAGGTCTTCGATGTAAGCTCGGTGGATATTTCGACAGCCTGCGCGATTCTGATGGCAATTGTCGGATTCATGATTCTGTTCCATATCATCAAGCCGATGGACCGGTACAAAACCGCGATCTGGCTGGTGTGTGTGGCGGGTATGACCCTGTTCCTCCTTCTCTTCCATTCCTTCTTTGGCATTACGGGAATGTCAATGCGCTGCATCATGCTGTTTGTGGTCTTCTCGATCACGACAGAACCGATTCTCCGATATCTGATCCGACTCATAAGACTCGTGAACATCGGATACAACCGGCTGCGGGACCGCCTCTCGGAGAGATTTTCCTGATTGGAAATAAGGAGCATACATTTTCAGGATGAATGCTTCTCAGGACGAATGCTCCTCAGGATGAATGCTTCTCAGGACGATTGCCTCTCAGGGCGGTTGCCTCTCAGGACGAATGCTTCTCACGGCGGATCCTTATTACAATTCACATAAATGAAGAGACCGCAGATAAACAGTCCATGATCATTCATGGCGGTTCATCTGCGGTCTCTTTATCCTTATACGGAAACGAGGACTGCTGCCCTGCAATGCGGGAAGCAGTCCTCGTCTCATCAATTTACGCGAACAGTGAGGCGCAGCCGAATGCAAAGTATTCGTGTGCGGCGAGCGTCGCGATAGCGAGATAAAACTCGCGCAGCGTGTTTTATCTCGTTTACAGGTTCTGCCGGGATTGCCCTGCACAGAGCATCCAGGTATGCACAGGGCAGCCAGGTATCAATCTTGTCCTATCAGACAGGGTAAGCCTTGTCTTCCTTGTCGCCCTTGGAAGCGTCCACGCCGGTCTTCTGCGCATCTCTGTACTTGAAGAAGTCCATGGCAACCTGCGGGAACAGCGCGTAGCTGAGGGTGTCCTCAGGCTGCTCCTTGTATGCGGCAACCTCTTTTTCGAGCTTGTCCATCTCAGGAGCAATGTCATCTGCAGGACGATGCGTGATTGGCTTCGTATCGCCGAGTGCTTTCTTCTGCAGTTCCGGATTTACCGGATCCGTGGTCTTGCCGTATTTGCCGGCAAGGATATCCTTCGTCTCCTGTGTGATCATCTTGTAGCGCTCTCCCATGATCACGTTGAATACTGCCTGTGTTCCGACAATCTGAGAAGAAGGAGTAACCAGCGGCGGATTTCCGAGATCCTTACGAACCTTCGGAACCTCTTCCAGAACATCGTAATATTTGTCTTCTGCGTGCTGCTGTTTCAGCTGACTGGTCAGGTTCGAAAGCATGCCGCCCGGTACCTGATATACGAGAGTCTTGATATTAACGCCCATATTCTTCGGGTTCAGCAGTCCGTTGTCCAGGCACTCGTCTCTGTACGGACGGAAGTAATCGGCGATCTCCTCCAGAAGCTTCATGTCAAGGCCGGTATCATAGGGCGTGCCCTGGAAGGTCTTGACCATAACCTCTGTAGCCGGCTGGGAGGTTCCCATCGCAAACGGTGACATTGCAGTATCAATGATGTCAACGCCTGCCTCGACTGCCTTCAGATAGGTCATGGAAGCCACACCTGAGGTGTAATGGGTGTGAAGCTCGATCGGAAGGCTCGTTGCCTCCTTCAGAGCGGTTACAAGTTCTGTTGCCTCATAAGGCAGAAGCAGACCTGCCATATCCTTGATACAGATGGAATCTGCTCCCATCTCCTCGATTGCCTTTGCCTTGGAAGTCCAGTAATCCAGTGTGTAGGAATCTCCGAGAGTATAGGACAGGGCGATCTGTGCCTCCGCGCCTTTCTCCTTCTTCGCTGCCTTTACACAGGTTTCCAGGTTGCGGAGATCGTTCATGCAGTCAAAGATACGGATGATATCGATGCCGTTTGCAACAGATTTCTGTACAAAATACTCGACCACATCATCTGCATAGGGCTTGTATCCGAGGATATTCTGACCACGGAACAGCATCTGCAGCTTGGTGTGCTTGAAGCCGTCACGCAGCTTGCGGAGTCTGTCCCACGGATCCTCGTGAAGGAAACGCAGACAGGAATCAAATGTCGCGCCGCCCCAGCACTCTACTGCGTGATAGCCGACCTGATCCATTTTATCTACGATTGGAAGCATCTCAGACGTGGGCATACGAGTCGCAATCAGTGACTGATGCGCATCACGAAGAATTGTCTCCATGATTTTAACCGGTTTTTTCTCAATTTCAGCCATTCTAAGCTCTCCTATTTGTTATGACCCCGCAGACCATGACATGTATCCGGTCATGTTCTGCGAGTAAACTTATACAGTTTATAGTATTGATGTATACAATGTATCGTACGGCGGCCATGTACATATCACAGTGCCCCGCCATCGGGGCATGGCCGTCTTCTGTCTTCAGGATCCGGTATTACTTGACACCGTATACAGCCATGAAGGTACCGGCTGCTACCGCGGTACCGATAACACCTGCCACGTTTGGTCCCATCGCATGCATCAGCAGGAAGTTGGTCGGATCTGCCTCCGCGCCGACCTTCTGAGATACACGGGCTGCCATCGGAACGGCGGATACACCGGCGGATCCGATCAGCGGGTTGATCCTGCCGTGGGTCAGGAAGCACAGAAGTTTACCGAGAAGAACACCTCCGGCTGTACCGAAGATAAATGCCACGAGTCCGAGAACGACGATCTTCAGCGTATCCGCGTTCAGGAATGCTTCGGCACTTGTTGTCGCGCCGACTGAAGTACCCAGAAGGATAACGACGATATACATCAGTGCGTTGGAAGCGGTCTCTGTCAGCTGCTTAACCACTCCGCTCTCACGGAAGAGGTTTCCAAGCATCAGCATACCGACAAGCGGAGCGGTCGTCGGAAGAATCAGACATACGACTACGGTGATAACGATCGGGAACAGGATCTTCTCCAGTTTGGAAACCGGGCGAAGCTGTGCCATCTTGATCTTGCGCTCCTTCTCTGTGGTCAGAAGCTTCATGACTGGCGGCTGGATGATCGGAACCAGTGACATATAGGAATATGCTGCCACGGCGATCGGTCCCATCAGCGCGGTCTGTCCGAGCTTTCCGCACAGGAAGATGGATGTAGGACCATCCGCACCGCCGATGATGGAGATGGCTGCCGCAGCTTTTCCGTTAAAGCCCATGAAGATGGCCAGGAAATATGCGACATAGATACCAAGCTGTGCCGCAGCGCCCATCAGGAAAGAAATCGGGTTTGCGATCAGCGGACCGAAGTCTGTCATTGCGCCGACACCCATGAAGATCAGGGACGGCAGAATTGACCATCCGTCGAGCTGGAAGAAGTACCAGAGCAGACCGCCGGCCTGGCTGGAGCCGGAAGCTGTTACCGTCGGCGCCGCCATGATGTCGGGATAGATGTTTACAAGGAGCATTCCGAATGCAATGGGAACCAGCAGAAGCGGTTCAAAATCATGAGCGATTGCAAGGTACAGAAATACAAACGCAACAACGATCATGATGACATTGCCCCAGGAAATATTAAAAAATGCAGTCTGATGAATCAGATTGTTCAGGGTTGTTGCTATCATTTTATTACCTCCGGGTGATATGTGCAGAATCTTGCGGGAATCAGTTCATTGTAGCGAGAACGTCACCGGATTCTACCGCATCACCAACGGCAACGTTAATGGACGCAACGGTGCCGTCCTTCGGAGCAACGACCGGGATCTCCATCTTCATTGCTTCCAGTGTTACAATCGCATCGCCGGCGGATACAGATGAACCTACAGCAGAATCCACTCTGACGATTTTTCCGGGAACAGAAGCGGTAACCGGTGTAGATCCCTGTGAGCCGGAAGAAGCGGGAGCTGCTGCCGGTGCCGGTGCGGGAGCCGGTGCTGCAGCTGCTGCCGGTGCTGCTGCGGGAGCCGGTGCTGCCTGCTGAACCGCACCATTTGTAATGCCTTCCTCAACGGTAACCTGATAAACGGTACCATTCACTGTAATTGTGTAATTCTTCATAATTGGAATTTCCTCCTTAATTAACGTCAATGAAACGTCAGTAATTAAACGTCAGTCAAGCGTTCCTCTTCGAGAACGAAATCTTTTATACACGCTTCCATCTTCTGGTACCGACCTTGCGTACCGATCGAACTACATATCCGCTTCCGGAAGGATTGTCCTCCATGGCAGCTGCAATTGCTGCAGCAATTACTGCGGCGATCTCGGGATCATTTGCGTCAAGCCTGGCTGCAGAATCTGCTGTGCTTTTTTTGCCAGCCGGAACGGCCGCAGATCTGGTTGCCGCCGGCTGTTCAGCTTTTTTTGGGGTTGCTGCCCCTGCGCTCTGTTTCGCTTTCTTGGCGTTTGAATCCGGGATAAAACGGAACAGGCTGATCACAACAATCAGGATGATCAGAATCGCAAATACGGTGATCAGACCGACGGCCATGTTCTCAGCTGCAGAAGCCATTTTCTCTCCGAGCGAGTACTGCGTCGTCATTTCATAATTGACAAGCCCTGAAGGAACGATGTTTCCATTTACAACAGTTTCAGCGGTGTTGAAATACATCGTGACATCTGATTTGTAGTGTTCAAAGGAAACAACCGCGTTTACGACAATTGTCTTGTCACTGGAGTCGTTCTGATTTACGCTGACGGAGTCAACGCTCTTGAATGCTCCAAGCTCGTCTCTGTCTTCCATCCAGGCATCATACAGAACGGAGTATCCCTGACCGTTCTGGTCAAGGCTCTTCAGATCATCGTCGCTCAGTGTGTATACCTGATTCAGGAAGGAGGTAACCGAATCCACATACTGGGAGGCGGTGTCCTCATCCACGCTCGCAAATACAGGCATCGCGCTGAACAGGAAGGTCATGCATAATGTCAGGAGAAGGAGCACAGATATTTTTTTCTTCATTGTTTTCATATCTTCAACCTCTCTTATACAGTGCCGTGTTTCTTGTCCGGGCGGAACTCTCTCTTCGTGAAGAGCATATCGAACGCTCCGATCAGATACTTTCTCGTCTCGGAAGGATCAATCACAGTGTCCACATATCCCCGAGCCGCGGCGGATTTTACGCTGTTCTGAAGCTCATCGTACTTCGCTGCCTCTGTCTTGATGGTCTCGCCATCCTTGCCGTCATACATGATCTTTGCAGCTGCGAGAGAATCCATCATGCCGATTTTCGCGTCCTTCCAGGCATATACGAGATCTGCGCCGATGGACTTGCTGTTCATGGTCAGATATGCGCTGCCGAAAGCCTCGCCGGTGATGACATTGATCTTCGGGGTCGTTGCGTTCGCAAATGCGAAGGTAAGCTTTGCTACCGCGTCAGCCATGTTGTTCTCGGAACACTTCACCGCCTTGAAGCCGGTAACATTTGTGAAGGTAACAAGAGGAATGGAGAAGGCATCGCAGAAATTCACGAACTCCGCCGCTTTCTTCGCGCCGCGGGCGCTGATCACCTTTCCGTATTCTTCTTTGCTTCCGTCTTCCGCGTATTTTGCGGACCGGTTCGCGACAACGCCGACGGTATAGCCGTTCAGCTTGATGAATGCCGTTGTCATATCCGGGCCAAAGGCAGGTTTGGATTCAAAAAATACACCATCGTCACTGATGCGAGGAAGCATAAGTGCAGGATCCTCGATGCAGTTTGCGAGATCCGCGCTCACACGGTTCAGATCATCCGTCGTCTCTGCGTAGGACATATCATCTTCATTATTAGAAGGAAGCATATTCACCAGAGCGCGCATCTGTGCGATGATCTCCGCCTCTGTGCCGGTTCCGTCAACATTTCCGGTCTCGGAAGCCTGATAGTCTGCTGCGGAGGTATCACAGGAAGATTCGTTGTTGCCGGCAAGAGCGTTCGGAGAATTCACAAACAGCTTTGCTTTTCCGGACTCCATGAATGTGAAGTCACCCATTGACGGAACAATCGCCATACCGCCGCCGCAGGTACCGAAGATACCGGTGATCTGCGGAACCACGCCGGACGCGTCCGCCTGTGCCATGTAAATCTGACCGAAAGCGTTCAGACCATCGGTTGCCTCTTCCAGCCGAAGACCTGCGCAGTCGATCAGTCCGATTACCGGAGCGCCTGTCTTGATGGCAAGCTCATATATCCTTACGATTTTCTTTGCATGCATCTCACCGACAGTTCCCTTCAATACGGAAGCGTCCTGACTGTAGACGTATACAGGGTTGTTGTCGATCAGACCGTAGCCCGTGATTACGCCGTCTGAAGGAGCTTTCTTCTCAGACATGCTGAAATCGGTACTTCTGGCGGTGACGCCGGCTCCGATTTCAACAAAGCTGCTCGGATCAAGGAGGGAATTAATTCTCGTTCTTGCCGCGCTTTGCGTACTGTTGCTCATATCTTTACCTCCATAAATGATTAAAAAAACCAAATTTTTTCACAAATACTACTATAACTTGTTTTTATTGTTATTTCAACACAAATGGCGGGATATGTTCTGTTCACGACATAGAAAAAGATCCTGAAATCGTTTCACTTTTTGTTAGCTTTTTCACAAAAAAAAACGTTGACTTTTCATAAAAATATTATACATGAAGTGGCGCAAGAACGTTCATAAATATCACGAGAATAATCGAACGAATATACGGGGCTGCTGCATATGATGCACAGAAGAACAGAGAGAAATTATGAACGTCCATATTCATAGGAACATATTTGGACACAACGGGCCTCATATATCAGAAATGTTCAAAAATATGTACGCATTAATGGATACATATGTAAATGGGTCAGAAGCTGAAAACTAGTAGATGTTAATCAGCATAAAATATAAAACGAGATAAAACTCGCGCAGCGTGTTTTATCTCGCTATCGCGACGCTCGCCGCACACGAATACTTCGCATTCGGCTGCGGCTCACTGTTCGCGTAAATAAAATGAGAGCAGAAAACCGCTCCATTCGGATAACTGATCTTCTGCTCTCATCAGATTAGTATTCTTCTTTTTGTGACGGAAAATACTTCTAAAATCGTTCAGCCCTTCAGTCCTCGTGTCTGACGGTCCATATCCTCCACCACAATATCAAAAATCTCACCGAGAGATCTTCCGTATTTCAGAATATCCCAGGGCTCATTTGTGTGGAAATGGATCTTGATAAGATCCTCATCGCCCGCGGCAATCAGACTGTCGCCTTTGAAATGCTCAGTGATATACTCAGAGATCTCATCCTCATCCAGATCCTCGCCCTCAATCAGGAGCTGGGTGTCATAGCGGAATTCAAGTGTCTGTTTTGGAAGTTTCATGTTCTTTCTCCTTACATATTTATTGTCCCTTACGCTTTGCGACAGGCGGCCTGTCTGCGGTTTTGAAGAGCTTTTTGTATTACGAACTGTATAAGCTACGGATTGCTCCGTGCTTCGCACTCCCGCAATCCTACAGGTATGAGCGTTTTCGCCGTGTTTCACACGGCTTCACGCTCATACCTGTTGCCTTCGAAATCGCATACAGTCTCTTACACACGCTTCGCGTGTGACGATCCTGTCTGCGTTTTCGAAGAGCTTATACAGTATTATATCATACTTCTTTGTGAGGGTGTAGGACTGAAAAAGGAGAACGGTATTATTTGTCCATTCTTCTTTTCCGGATCCGGAGGGCGCTGAGCCAGGCGATTCCCGCTACTGCGGCGATGGTAAGTATCCATCCCCATATCGGCATCTTGCGGATATTGAAGCACCGGACATTGACCCACATCTGGTTGATTACGCTGTTTTTCTGAGGGTTAAAGTAGATCATGATTGAGGATCGGCTGATGGCATCGCTGCTCGGGTATTGCGCGGAGAGCTGCCTTTTCGTCTGCTCTTCCGGAACCTTCAGGACATAATCTCCCGTTCCGTCCGGAGAGAAGAAATAATTGACATCATAATCCACAGTGTCCTTTTCATCCGGTTCCGCCCCGTAATTCCATTTCAGATACTCAAAGATCCTCGGATCCGTACCTCCGGAGATGACCGAAGTGTATCCGATATAATACATATTCCGGATTACATTGTCCGGCCGGGAGAGGAAATTGATGAAGGCTTCGGCGGCCTGCTGCTTCTGCGTATCTTTGCCGATTCCCCTCTTGAGCATTACCCACCCGTCGAAATAGATGTTGGTAGCCTCTCTGGGCACGGCAAAGTTGAGGGTGTAATTGTCTTCGTCCGCCTGGTCCATCGTGTAGACCGCATCTCCGGACCACTGGTAGTTCGCAAGCACCTTTCCGGTGATCATATCCGCCTTGCCGGCGTCGGTCTCAAAGGAGTAAACATTGTCCTTCACATCCTGGAGGTAATCCTGAACTTCGGCGATCATCTCCGGAGAAGTGTCATTCATGACATCCTCCAGGTTCTGATGATAGTCCGGATCATTCACAAAAGCCGCAGAAGTAAGCTTTTTTGATTTCAGGGCACCGATTGCCATAAAATAAGAGTCTCTTACATTGTCCTTGATCGTCAGCTTCCGTCTGAACTTCGGATTATCGAAGAGCGTCCATGTGGAAGCCTCATCCTCGGTTATGTATTTCGGATTATAGACAATACCGGTAATGCCCCACATGTATCCTGCCGCATATTTGCCCCAGGTCTCTCCGTTGATTTCCTTTGACTGAAAAATATTGTTGATATAGGGGGATACGCCGCGCGTATAGTAATTATTTGTATCACTGGTATCATAAAAGTGATCGGAAAGCGGAACAAGCTGGTCCTCCGACATCAGCTTCATGATCATGTATTCAGAGGGACAGATCAGATCGTATACATCTCCGAGCGTAAGCATGTTGTACAGATCCTCATTTGTGCCGAAGGTCGAATACTCAACCCGGACCTTTTTGCCGTAGGTCTGGTAGTACCAAGTTTCAAAATCATCGATCAGCGAGTTCTTTCCGAAGATATCTCCGCTGTCCAGATCGATGGTCTCATCCTCACTCCAGTCTCCGGTGTCAATATATTCTTCCCAGTTGCAGACGCGGAGTGTAATGACATCGTCCTTATCTTTTGCGTCTGTTCCGGAGACGGAGCTGCCTGCGGCTTCTGCATCCGTTCCAGAAGAAGGGCCGTTTATTGCGACGGTATTTTTCTGAGTGGTCTTCTCTTTCGAAGCAGCTGTCTGAACCGCGTAGACAGGTGTCGGCATATATAACGTACCTGCCAGAAGACCGGCGAGAAGAAATGCAGTTATTTTTTTCATGCTCTTTGCGCCTCCTCTTTTTTCGCGGTACGGACATTTACAATGGCCACGAAGAGAATCACGACGGCAAAAATAATCGTCGAGAGTGCCCACAGAGCGGTCTTGATCGTCGTCTGTGAGCCCTTTGTGGCATTGACAACATAGGTGCTGATCGTATTAAAGGTAGCCGGCTTGGTGTACGTCGTGATGAAATAATCATCCAGCGACAGGGTGATCGCAAGACCAAACCCGGAAATGATGCCCGGAACGATCTGCGGGATCACTACCTGCGTCAGGGCGCCGAACGGAGTGGCGCCGAGATCCAGCGCTGCCTCATACAGCGCGGAGTCCATCTGCCGGATCTTCGGCATGACAGACAGGTAGACAAAGGGCGCGCAGAGGGTGACATGCCCGATCACAAGCGGAACAAAGGTGTCCTTGGAGACGCCGAGCACGACAACAAGCAGAATGCAGATGGAGAAACCCGTTACCACATCGGCGTTGATGACCGGGATCTGGTTGATCGTAGAAATCGCGGCATTCACTTTTCTTTTTGAATAGAAGGATCCGATCGCTCCGATCGTCCCGAGAAAAGTGGCAAGCACAGCGGAGCCGACTGCCAGAAGCAGCGTTCCGCCGATCATCTGCAGGAGCTCGGGTGTTGTGAACAGCGTCACATAGTTGTGCATGGAGAAACCACGGATGGAGCCGATATTTGCGGCATCTGTGAAGCTGTACACCGCGAGAATGAGGATCGGCAGATACAGAACCAGAAGCATGATGCACAGGAAAACAGACGTTCCGATCTTTTTTTTCACAGCAACGCTCCTCCTCTCTGATTATCTTCCTCGCCGGACCCCGAAAGCAGGGTGAACAGGCAGATCAGACCGAGCAGAATCAGCGCGATCATTGATCCCGCGTGCCAGTTGTAAGCGGCAAAATAGCTGCCGATCAGACTGCCCATGATGTAAGTACTGTTGTTCAGCATATCCAGTACGACATAGTTGGTCATCGCCGGGAGAAAAACCATCGACACACCGCTGATGATTCCCGGAACAGAAAGCGGAAGCGTCACCGAGAGAAAGGTGCTGCGCTCATCCGCGCCGAGATCCATGGCAGCCTCCCGAAGCGCGCCGTCCAGCCTCGAAATCGTCGTATAGATCGGCAGGATCATAAACGGAAGAAAATCGTAGGTCATACCGATCACGGAATTCAGGAAGGGATACATGGAAAGATTCCCCTCCAGGAATGTCAGTATTTCCTTCATGGCGGTGATCCTCAGGGAAAAATTAATCCACATCGGCATCACAAAGATCATGACGATCACTGATTTGGATTTCAGTGAGCTCATAGCCAGGATGTACGCGGTCGGATAAGCCAGAAGCAGGCAGACGATGGTCGTCACCGCCGCTATGGCAAAACTGTATATTAATGTTCCCAGGGCATTCGGATCCGTAAAAAAGCCCGCCAGATTGGCGAAGGTGAAGTGCCCCTGCCCGTTCGTAAAAGCATAGAAAAACAGCACGACAAGAGGCAGCACAACAAACAGGATCAGAAATACCGAGTATGGAATACCAAGGGTTTTTCTGGAAAACTTCATAATAAAATCTCCTGTCAGGAAAAATCAAGTATAAATAAGTCTGGTCGCAATATTTCTGGCCCATGGGGAGCTTGCTCACAAGTGGACCGGAACATTATCCTTCACTTCTTCCGGTCATAGACAAATTTCATCTTGTCGAGAGGCATGATCAGGCTGACCCGGTCACCCATATTCCAGAGATCCTCATCGTACACGACAAAATCCTGCTCGAGATCAGTCTGGATGACATAGCTGTAGTGGTCGCCCTGATAGATAAGGTTGGAAATATTGCCCTGCACCAGACCGGCGTCCTGTTCGTCTGTCATTTCGATATCCTCCGGCTGAATCTCCACCCGGATCCTTGTGCGGTTCAGATCAATGACATCCCCCTGCGCGTCGACCAGAGAACCGTCCTCCAGACGACGGCTTCCGGTTATGATCTTCGTGACGCTGGTCTCAATCTTCTGACCGTTGTATTCCAGACGGAAATCTCTGTTGATATCCGCGTAAAAGACATTTGTATGATCCTCGGCAATCATGACGTGGATTCCGTCCGGCTCGACAAAGAGGCCGACACGGCTTCCGACAGACGCATTCTTTGTAGACTGGATCTCATACTCGTATTTGCCGGCGGTCACCGTGATCTCATAATGAATTCCCTTGAATATGACATTGGTTACGGTTCCCTGTACAATGCCCTTTTCCGGAGCGGTGATCTCGATATCCTCCGGGCGCACGACTGCCGTGATATGCGTTCCCTCCGCCACATCATCGACACAGTCAAATTCACCGCCGCCGAAGCGGACTCTGCGCTTCCCGGTCATGATGCCATTGAAGATATTGGACTCACCGATGAAGTCGGCGACAAAAGCATTGATCGGCTCGTTATAGATATCTTCCGGAGTCCCGATCTGCTGAACCTTCCCCTCATTCATGACCACAATCTTGTCCGACATAGTCAATGCCTCCTCCTGATCGTGGGTGACATAGATGAAGGTGATACCGAGCTTGTCATGCATATCTTTCAGCTCGTACTGCATCTCCTGCCTCATCTTCAGATCCAGCGCCCCAAGCGGTTCATCCAGAAGCAGAATCTCCGGCTCGTTCACCAGAGCGCGCGCGATGGCAATCCTCTGCTGCTGTCCGCCCGAAAGTGTCGATACATTCCGGCGCTCAAAGCCCTCCAGGTCCACGAGAGCGAGGACCTTTTTCACCTTCTTCTCGATGAGATCCTTCGGAGTCTTCTTCTGTTTCAGGCCATATGCGATGTTGTCGTGAATGTTCATGTGCGGAAAAAGCGCGTATCGCTGAAAGACCGTGTTGATCGGCCGGCGGTACGGCGGAAGATCCGTGATGGATCTGCCGTTCAAAAGGATCTCACCGGAAGTCGGAAGATCAAAACCCGCAATCATCCGGAGCGTCGTGGTTTTTCCGCAGCCGGAAGGACCCAGGAAGGTTACGAACTCCCCGCGCTTTACCTCAAGGTTAAAATCCGTCACTGCGCTGAAGCCGTCCTCGAAGGAGCGGGTGACATGTTTTAATTCGATAATATTTGTGCTCTCCATCGTACAAAACCTCTCAAAATGATATAGAAAAACCTGATTCAGAACATCGGCGGCGTGCTGATCCAGATCAGCTTTGCAGGTCTGGCGGATTGATTCGCAATCCGGTGATCCTTCTCCGTCCTGTAGTAAAAGCTTTCGCCCGCTTTCACGTGATAGACCTTGTCCCCGAGATAGAGACTGATCCGTCCGCTGAGGACGTAGCCGAACTCCTCCCCGGTATGAGGCTTGTCCTCATCCAGGCTTTCATGCGGCTGAATGACGACCAGAAGCGGCTCCATCTGAAACTTCAGGGCACCCGGGATCAGCCATGTCCGGCTGTTTCCAGCATCATCCGTCTTGATAAAGTAATCTCCGGCGGAAAAAACAACCTGCTCCTTGTCTCCTTCCTTAAAAAAATCCGCCGGCGTCGTGCCGAGGATTTCAATCAGATTCATCAGCGTCTCCACGGAAGGCGACACCTGCCCGTTTTCCAGCTGCGAGATAAAGCCCTTGGTGAGCTCGGAGCGGTCCGCCAGCTCCTGCTGCGTCAGATCATTCCGGTTTCGCAGATCCCGGATCCGTCTGCCGATGTTGGCATTAATTTCATCTGTATTCATTAAGATTAATCCTTTCGGTTGTCATAGGCGGAGCCCCACCGTCTTCAGGTCGTGAGCAGTTGATGTCATACGCTGCCTCATATCGTGCCATACTCCGCAAGTAAACACAAAGTGTTCTGACGCTAAACCATTTATCCAGAGACGATTATACTAGCAATAAACAAAAAGTCAACTATTAATGATACAGTTAACATTGCAACGAGATAAAACACGCTGCGCGAGTTTTATCTCGCTATCGCGACGCTCGCCGCACACGAATACTTCGCATTCGGCTGCGGCTCACTGTTCGCGTAAAAAAACAGGTATGAGAGTGCAGTGACGCATTAGCGGCACTTGAATGCTCATACCTGTTAGCGGCACGGAAGCTGTGAGGCGTCGGGAGAACACAGGGACTTATACCCATTGTGACACCCCTCCTGATTGCGCTATTTTTCCGCCGCAATAATCTACGGAAATATAATATTCATCTGCCCGTTTGCGTCTGTTTCCGGATCACCCAGGAAGAAATTCCTCGTGATATTCTTCTTCATGGTCTCCTTCATGTCCTCAAATGAATGATAGGCTTCCCGGCTGTACTCAAAGACAGGGTTTCTCTGCGCCGTGCCGCGTGTCGTAATCGCGTACTGCAGCTGCTGCAGGTAGTCCACCTCCTCCACCCATCCGTCGTCAAGCGCGCGGAGGATACACTGGCGCATGTAGTCCTGGGCCTGCTCCTGATGATCAAAAATATCGATTTTCCGGTCATAGAGTTTTGCGGCATACTGCTGCATTCGCCGGAGAAGCTCGTTCGGATCCTTATGAGGTGTCAGAATCTCCGGGTCTATCTCGTAGGAAAGATTGTCCAGAACATACCGGGTAAGTTCATGTTCCTGCAGGTCCGGATGTGATTTCACAAAGGACGTCAGCGCATCGTTGATGATGCCCCACATTGTCTCTCTGTCGATCTGCGCCCGGTCAAGCAGCCGGTTTCTCGCACCGTAGAGAATTTCGCGCTGGCGGCGCAGAATCTTATCATAGCGAACTGACTGTTCTCGGGTAGAGATGCTCTGCTCCTCCCTCGTCTTCTGCGCACTGTTGATCAGATGTCTCAGCTTCCACGGGGAAATCGGACGGCTGCGATCCAGATACTCTTCGGCCTTTTCGGAATACATCGTCATGACAATGTCATCCTCCAGAGAAACAAAAAACTGCGAGGATCCGGGATCTCCCTGCCGCCCGGAACGCCCTCTTGCCTGCCGCTCCAGGCGGAGATTTTCCATGCGGCCGATACCGATGACAGCCAGCCCGCCGAGCCCGGCCACTCCTTCCTCCAGTTTGATATCTGTGCCGCGGCCGGCCATTCCGGTAGACACGGTCACAGCATTTCGCATGCCTGCAGCCGCGATGATTTCAGCTTCCCAGTAGGCATTGTCCGCGTTCAGGACGCTGTGCGGCACGCTCCTTTCCACCAGCATATGTGAAAAAATCTGCGTGTCCTGAATGGTGGCGGTTACAATGAGCACCGGCTGTCCCTTCCTGTGGCACTTCAATGTCTCCTCAAGGGCTGCCTTGAACTGTTCCTGCGCGGTTACAAAATAACGGTCCTTCCGGTCGACGCGGCGAAGCTTTTTGTGCGGCGGAACGACAACAACCCTCTTGTGATAGACCGAGCGCAGCTCCTGCCGGGCATTTGAAATCGTACCGCTCATTCCGCACATTTTGGGGAACATAAGAAACAGGTTCTGATATGTGATGGAGGCGACCGAGCGCTGCTCCTGCGTCAGGGGCACATGCTCCTTCTGCTCCAGAGCCTGGTGCTCGCCGCCGCGCAGCTTCATTCCCGGGAGACTTCGACCGGTGTCATTATCCAGAAGGACAATCTCATCCTGATCGGAAACCAGATAATCCTCCTGCCGTTTCAACAGCACATGCGCCCGGAGAGCCAGTGTGACATGACGGTTGATCTCGAAGTTTCTGTGATCATAATAATCGCTGATGCCGAAAAAACGCTCGGCATAGGCAACTCCGTGATCCGTCAGCCACACCGCCTTATCCTCGGTCAGATAGTCGCGGTCTTCCTTTAAGGTGGATACAAAAAAATCTGTCATCTCATAGAGATTTGACTGCACACGGGGAGAGCCCGAGATCACCAGCGGCATCTGCGCGCCGTCCAGCAGCACGGAATCCGCCTCATCAATGATGATAAAATAAAAATCGCGCAGAAAACGATCCTCCGCGCGCCGGACCAGATTGTTCAGAAGATAATCAAAGGCCAGAGTTCCATGCGTCGTATAGAGAATATCCGCACTGTAATTCTTCCGTTTCTGGTCATTGGTCAGTGTCTGTCCGGGATGCCGCGTTACACCTGCCCGCTCCGTCAGACCCATGAACGAAAATACAGGACGCATCTGGGCCGCATCACGATAAGCCAGATATTCATTTGCCGTTACCAAAATAGTGCTTTTCCCCGTCAGGGCATGCAGATACAGGGGCATGGTCGCCGTCAGAGTCTTTCCCTCTCCGGTATTCATCTCCACGAGGCAGCCGTGATGCATCGCAACAGCGCCGTATATCTGATTGTCATACGGATACTTGCCGAGGACACGGCGGTCCGCTTCACAGATCGCCGCATAGGCTTCCGGGAGAATCTGATCCAGAGTCCTGCCGCTCTTCAGCTGTGATTTTAAATTATTTGTCACCGTCTGAAGCTGTTTATCACTCAGTCCGGCCATCCTCCGGGCGCAGCTTTTGACCTTTTCTGCGATGTTCATGAAATATCTGTTCGTCATAGCGCTTCCGTTCTTTCTGAAATGGTAAAAGAGTGAAAATGAAACGCATGTCCGCCTGCGCAGATCAGCTGCGCCTTGTAACTGTACGTCTTCAGCGGACACCTGAAATTCATCTCCGGCTGATCGACTATCAGGTTTCCTGCTTCTTCTCCGTTTTTTCCGAAAAATACCAGCTGAAGGAAGATGCCTTCGGGAACCTCACAATCCAGATCCACGGAAATGTGATACCTTCCCTCCCCGTCGATAATCGGAAGCGTCGGTTCGATTCTGCCCGCCTGAAAATTTACCATGGAGTACCAGGTCTTGATGGCTGTCCCGGGCGGAATCAGCGCGTTCCGGAAAAATACGTCATCCAGAGACAGAAATTCAATTTCCGATCCGTACAGATATGCGTCACTGGTATATTCCCTCCAGTACACGGTCCATATTTTTCCTTTATTATTCATAGTATCCTTATTGATCTTATCTTCCATAATTCAGGGCTTATTATCCTTACTTTCCTTATCTTCCATAATTCAGGACTCCCGTTCTCTGCCAAAAGCATCCCGTAGAACTCTTCGGAACTGCCTTAAAAACCAGAAGACAATACCCGAGGTATCATCATTATGACGCCCGTGCAGTCCCTTTCCGATCACTTTCGCTCCTCTGCCCTGCATATGCGAGAGCAGATCCTGATAGGCAGCGGCGTCGTAGTCATCTTCGATCATATAAGCAATATAGAACGACCGACCGGTCCAGTCGGTCCGGCAAAAGGTATCCCAGAAGTGCTGATTCATCTGATCAGAAGCTTCCTGATCGAGACGATGATACTGCTTCCACAGCACATCCAGAGAGGTCGGGAAGCCGCCCGGCCGTTGAATGCGTTCGGCCTTCGCCATGCTTCCCAGATTTACCAGAGGCTTTCCCACAATGATATACCCCGGGCGAATCATGGAGCCATAGTACAAGGCCCCGAATGTCCCCATCGAGAGCCCGGAGAAGATCACCTGATCCGGGGAAAAGCCCAGTTCATGCATTGCCTTTTCAATGATCTTCTTCAGACAAGTCTCGTACTCCTCATCTCCGAGATAAAAATCTCCGCCTTCGAGCCTGGCTTCACTAATCAGCAGAAAAGGCGTTCCCATCTGCCGCATCATGTGATAGCCCTCGAAGCCCTCCATGGTTTTATACCCGGAAAAATACACACAGAGCGGAGGCTTGAAATCGCCAGGATCCAGATAGGCAAAGATTTCCTCCCGGTTTCCGGTAACGATCCGTCTGCCCCCGGGCAGAAAACTTCCGGCGCCGCGCCGTGAATAACGGTCATGCAGCGCCCTTACATGAAGCGTGCCCTTTCCCCGGGCGTTCAGAGATACGAACACAGGACCGTCCTTCTTCTTATTATCAATGGTCACCGGCTGCCGCAGTGCCGCCTCATCGAATTTCCAGATTTTCTGAATGGAAGCAACACTGCCCGCAGCAAACTGGACGATCTGCAGCTCGATCCCGACATCACCCTCCGTCTGATATTCAAGCCAGAAATCAATAGCCTGCCCTTCGTCTACGGGAATATTGCCCCGCCAGTAGAGTGCCTGCCTCATATGATCGCCGAAATCGCCCTCCATGACGGTTTCCGTGAATCCGTTCCAGTATACCTGGCCCTGAAAGCCGGGCGCAATTGCCATCGTATGGGGGTCATATTTTTCACCATAGGGACGGCCGAAATAATTCGGAAGCTGTTTTTCCAGAAACGACGGCAATTCATCGCGTGCGATTCTGCTGCCGCACCGGCTGCGCATCAGATATTCCATCCGGTCAGTCATCGGAATATCATCCGGAACAAATAAACTGTATGCGCGCACAATCCTGGCCAGAATATCCGCTTCCCGATCCGTGAGGACACGATCAATGACCGCAACATCATATTCCGCGTCAGAAAGCTTCAGTTCCGGCTCATAATTCCAATCCGTATCCGGAGGAAGTGTAAAACGGTTTGAATAATCAATCCTTCCAAGCTGCAATGCTCTAATGTTCAACGTTCTCTAAAATCTCCTTCCAGGACTGCACAAGCTGCTCCGTCGAAAAACGGCTGCCCAGCTCGTACGAGGCAATCTGCGCCTGATTGACATGCGCGATGCTGCCGAGATAATAATCCAGCGCATCCGGCAGATCCGAAAGATTTCGGACAAGGATTCCGTTTTTGCCATCCGCGAAATAATCGGTTTCCTGACCGGCAATCTGTGGGATTCCCATGCTCATCGCTGAAATCTGAAGGAACTGGTCTGGAACCGGCTGCAGATCTACTACGATTCGCTGTTCCCGCAATTTCTGACTGACTGTCATCTCATCCACACACTGGGCCACCGAAAAAACACAGGCAGCCTGTTCCTGAAAGTCAAGCCTGCTCTCACTGACCTTATCATCCTCTCTTGCCAGTGCCGGATTCATGCGGGCGGCACGAAGCGCCTTCCGTGCTTTATGCATCAGACGGCTCTTTCTGTTGTATGCGGAAGAACGTGTGAACATGCAGACACGGGCACGATGATTCCGGGTCAGAATGTAGTTCGCAAGCAGAACGACAAGTGTGTTGAAATCTTCATCATTGATCTGATCCACAGCCAGCAGAATGTTCTGCACGGGCAGATGAAGGCTGTTGCCGGATTCCTCACGCGAATCATAGGGTGTGATCACGCGGACCGGTTTCTGAAGCCCTGTTTGCTCCTGAATCCTCCGGGCCGTCACATTCTTATCCGCCACAATTGCATCGGCATCCTGCATCAGCTTCCGGTCCATCTCCCCGATGCCGTTTTCGTCCAGTCGGCGCGCAAAAAAGGAAAGAACGGTCTTTCGGTTTTTCATGACCTGCGCCAGAACAGGCGAGTGAAGGTGATGTACCGCGATCACGAAAATATCCGCGTCCGATGTCGTCTTGAGGTTCTCCTGCACAACCTCCGTGATCATCGCGTCTATATCGGGGTATTCCAGTCTCTGATAATTCACCTTCCTGGGATATTCCGGTTTTCTATCCTTTACATTGTTGGAAGATTCCGGTTTCTGATCGTCCGCATGATGGGGATATTCGTGCTTTTGATCATTCAGGTTCACAAAATACCAGCTGCTGTCCGGGTTGATCAGAACATGGCCGTCATCCAGAAAACGGGCGAACTTCCATACACCGTCTTCATTAAAATACTGCTCCCGGTAAGCGATCCCGTCGCGGTAGACGATCTGACAGGACATAAACCCCCGGTCATCATAATAATTGGAGCAGACGCGTTCATCATTTTTGAACATGTCCACACGGAACATGTTGCCGTCTTCTGCAAATTCAATTTGCGCATATTTCTTCTGGTTTCGCCGGACAATCACCGCAAAGGGCGAGTAAATGAATTCCACATCATCCGGCCAGGAGAGATCATGGAAAGAGAAAAGAACGGTGCGGTCCGAAGCAATGCCCTGCATGGCATCAAAGCAGGACCAGTAAGGAGCATGATAGACGCCCTGCCGGTGGAGAAAATGGCGGAAATTCGGCGAAAAGCCAAGCAGCATAATTTTAAAAGGAGCTGCTTTTTTTCGAAAAAACAGCTGAATCTGCTTGACCGTGTCATCGAACTCCGTCACGGTACGGGAACGATACCAGACCTGCTCATTCTCCTTCCAGTCACCATTTTGATACCAGGCAGGAATAAAATACTGCATAAACGATTCCTTTCACAAACTGTGCCTACAGGTATGAAAATCTATACGCGTCATAACGATAATATGTCTGAATTTCCTGAATCAGACTGCAGATAATACTTACCAGGATCATGCCGGACGATGGAATCAGTGCCAGCGATGCAGGAATGTCATGATTCAGAGATAAAATCAAAGAGATTGACATACACCCTGCCTGGAGCAATCCGCTGATCATACTCCATTTCAGGACAATCTTCACCAGATACCGTTTCGTTTTTTCCCCGGCATAGACACCGATGATGCTGTCGCCGTTTTGCTGAAGCTGACGTGCGCTTTCCGCCGGGTTCAGCATGATAAAAGAAAATACAACTGACAGGCAGAAAATTATGATTAAATACAGCGTGGTTCCCGGCAGCTCAGTCATCAACAAGTTCTGCAATATACCGGCAAACGCATGATCAGACGGTATCACATAGGTCAGAAACAGAATCACGTACCGAATAATGACCAGAAAAGAAGACGCAAACATCACGGGCATTATCCCTACAGGGTTGCGCTTGTATGCAATATAGTTCTGGTCGGCGTGAATATTGTGAATGGATACGCGCTGAAGCGGTACTTTAATAATAGAATTCTCCATAAAGATGGTGACGACGACGATGCCCGCAGTCGTCAGAATCAGTACAGGGTATCGAAAAAAATGATACATCGTCAGATTGGAAGCCAGTGACGTGATCACATTTAATAAAATTATGGGCATAGATGCACCGATTCCATGCTTCTCATTTGTCTTGCACAAGAAATATGTGATCATGGCGCCGGCTATCATTTCCAGTATCACAAGCAGCCGGACCACAGATGCCGGACCAGCGTCTTCACGTAACGTCAAATTCAGCGACTGAATAACAGACATAAAAACCGAGAAGATAACGGCCGTGATCAGCATCCATCGATCCTGCTTCTGCTTGGAAATTTTCGTCCGGCTGTTTATATTTTTCAATGAACTAATTATCTGTACCAGCAGAGAAGCGTTGATATAGGGCATGATGCCCAGCGACATAAGCGTCCGCTGATATCGATCACCGCTGAGCATCGTTGTTACAATGGACTGGACATTTCCGGGAGAATCAATAAAACTGGTCGATACTCCATAAAGAGTGATGCTTCTTCCTGCTAAATAAATGATTAAAATCAGAACCGAAAAAAGGATTCTTTTACACAACACATGTGTTCTTGTAGTTCCCATAAAGTTGTATTTCTCTCTGTCTGTAAATCAGGAAGCCTGAACGATATGTAAGCTTTCCAAATTGTTGACGGCCTCTCCAAATAGCATATCATCAGGGTTTGATAACCTGAAGAGGGATTACTTCATTTAACGTCTCAATCTCCGATGTCGCCGCAGCATCACTTTGCGCGCTGCCTCCGGCAGGTGCTGCAGTTGACGCGGCGCTCATATCGGTTCCGGAAGCTGCAGCATCAGCTGCTGGTGTGTTGCTGGATAATGCGCTGAGCGAATCCTCCAGAGACACACTCAAACTGTTTGAGATACTGTTGCTGTTCTCCGTCTCAGATTCCGACGCCGCAGTCGATGCCGAAGCAGACTTGCTTTCACTTGCCGCAGCACTCGCACTGTCACTGGAACTTGCGCGCTGACTGGCTCTTGTTGATTCATCTGTTGAGGTGGAGGACGATTCACTGAAAGAAACAGAACTTGACTCATTCGTTGAACCATCTGCAGAAGCAGACCCGGCATCATTACCTGAAACCGACACACTCTCAGATGTCGGCGTATTCACTGTTGCGGCACTCGCCGTCGCTGTACCTGCTGTTATAGCAGGTGTCGCTGCTGCACTTGTCAAAGCCGCACTCGCTGATATCGTAGCCGACTCAGAAATCGATATATTGGCTGGTACACTAGTACTATCACTAATGCTTGCGACTGCCGATTCACTTGCGGAAGCGCTCCAGGACGTACTCTCACTCTCCGATGCACTTTCTGATTCGGATTCACTATCACTCTTAGAAGTACTTTCTGATTCAGATACGCGCTCACTCTCCGATGTGCTTACCGATTCGAAATCACTCTCGGATGTACTTGCACTGGTCGAAGCACTCAAACTGTCTGACATACTCAACGAGTTTGATATTCTCTGACTCTCACTGTTCGACAAAGAAGCAGACCGGCTGATGCTTTCAGACTGAGATACGGACGTGCTTTCCTTTGTCGAAGCACTTGCACTATCGGAAGCACTTACACTACCAGAAGCACTTACACTACCGAAAGCACTTGCACTACCAGAAGCACTTGCACTACCAGAAGCACTTACACTATCGGAAATTCTTGCACTACCAGAAGCACTTACACTACCGGAAGCACTTACACTATCGGAGGTACTTGCACTGGTCAAAGCGCTCAAACTGTCTGACATACTCAGTGAGTTTGAAGTTCTCTGACTCTCACTGTTAGACAAAGAAGCAGACCGGCTGATGCTTTCAGATTGAGATACAGACGTGCTTTCCTTTGTCGAAGCACTTACACTACCGGAAGCACTTACACTATCGGAAGCACTTGCACTATCGGAAGCACTTACACTACCGGAAGCACTTGCACTGGTCGAAGCGCTGAAACTGTCTGACATACTCAGCGAGTTTGAAGTTCTCTGACTCTCACTGTTCGACAAAGAAGCAGACCGGCTGATGCTTTCAGATTGAGATGCGGACGTGCTTTCCTTTGTCGAAGCACTTGCACTATCGGAAGCACTTGCACTACCAGAAGCACTTACACTACCGGAAGCACTTGCACTACCGGAAGCACTGACACTATCGGAAGCACTTGCACTACCAGAAGCACTTACACTACCGGAAGCACTTGCACTACCGGAAGCACTGACACTATCGGAAGCACTTGCACTACCGGAAGCACTGACACTATCGGAAGTACTTGCACTGGTCAAAGCACTCAAACTATCTGACATACTCAGTGAGTTTGATATTCTCTGACTCTCACTGTTCGACAAAGAAGCAGACCGGCTGATGCTTTCAGACTGAGATGCGGACGTGCTTTCCTTTGTCGAAGCACTTGCACTATCGGAAGCACTTGCACTACCAGAAGCACTGATACTACCGGAAGCACTTGCACTACCGGAAGCACTTACACTATCGGAAGCACTTGCACTACCAGAAGCACTTACACTACCGGAAGCACTTGCACTACCGGAAGCACTTGCACTACCAGAAGCACTGATACTACCGGAAGCACTTGCACTACCAGAAGCACTTACACTATCGGAAGCACTGACACTACCGGAAGCACTTGCACTGGTCGAAGCACTCAAACTGTCTGACATACTCAACGAGTTTGATATTCTCTGACTCTCACTATTTGACAAAGAAGCAGACCGGCTGATGCTTTCAGATTGAGATACAGACGCGCTTTCCTTTGTCGAAGCACTTGCACTATCGGAAGCACTTGCACTACCGGAAGCACTTACACTATCGGAAGTACTTGCACTGGTCAAAGCGCTCAAACTGTCTGACATACTCAGTGAGTTTGATATTCTCTGACTCTCACTGTTCGACAAAGAAGCAGACCGGCTGATGCTTTCAGACTGAGATATGGACGTGCTTTCCTTTGTCGAAGCACTTGCACTATCGGAA